>NZ_JBDQQS010000040.1:0-2500 GCF_039888615.1 Hoeflea sp. CAU 1731
GTAAAGAGAAGATTGATTTGGTGTTGCTATTATCAGACCTGGCGATGACCTACTCTCCCGCGTCTTGAGACGAAGTACCATTGGCGCTGGGGCGTTTCACGGCCGTGTTCGGCATGGGAACGGGTGGGGGCGCCCCGCTATAGTCACCAGGTCGGAGAATAGCAACTTGAGAAGCTGGGTTTGTTTTGTCCTCACGGTTGAGCGTCCGCGCCGGCATCCTTCGGATACTGTCGGGACTAACCTCCGGACTGGGCGGGCCAAAAGGCCCGACGCGCGGTCGCGCTTGCGATGCTTCGCATCGTATTCATTTCCCTTGAGCGTATCGAGGGAAAGGAATTCGAAGCCTTTAGGCTTCGCAATGCCGACTGGCCGTCGCCGCTTGTGCGGCGCGCCGTCCGCAGCCAGCGTTTTAGCGCTGACGGCGTGAGGACTGGTATTTTGATACGCATTGATCAATGGGAACGATCAAGTCGATTGAGCGATTAGTACTGGTCAGCTTCATGCGTTACCGCACTTCCACATCCAGCCTATCAACGTGGTCGTCTTCCACGGCTCTATAGGGACTACTCGTTTTCGGGTTGGTTTCCCGCTTAGATGCTTTCAGCGGTTATCCATTCCACATATAGCTACCCTGCTGTGCCCTTGGCAGGACAACAGGTCCACCAGAGATGTGTCCACCCCGGTCCTCTCGTACTAGGGGCAGATCCCGTCAATAGTCCTACACCCACGGCAGATAGGGACCGAACTGTCTCACGACGTTCTGAACCCAGCTCACGTACCGCTTTAATTGGCGAACAGCCAAACCCTTGGGACCTGCTCCAGCCCCAGGATGCGATGAGCCGACATCGAGGTGCCAAACAACCCCGTCGATATGGACTCTTGGGGGTCATCAGCCTGTTATCCCCGGCGTACCTTTTATCCGTTGAGCGATGGCCCTTCCACACGGGACCACCGGATCACTATGACCGACTTTCGTCTCTGCTCGACTTGTCTGTCTCGCAGTCAGGCAGGCTTATGCCATTGCACTCGACGACCGATTTCCGACCGGTCTGAGCCTACCATCGCGCGCCTCCGTTACTCTTTGGGAGGCGACCGCCCCAGTCAAACTACCCACCATACACTGTCCCGGACCCGGATAACGGATCGCGGTTAGACATCCATGACGATAAGGGTGGTATTTCAAGGACGGCTCCACGAAGGCTGGCGCCTCCGCTTCAAAGCCTACCACCTATCCTACACGTGCCGACACGAATGCCAGTGTAAAGCTATAGTAAAGGTGCACGGGGTCTTTCCGTCTGACCGCAGGAACCCCGCATCTTCACGGGGAGTTCAATTTCACTGAGTCTGCGTTGGAGACAGCGGGGAAGTCGTTACGCCATTCGTGCAGGTCGGAACTTACCCGACAAGGAATTTCGCTACCTTAGGACCGTTATAGTTACGGCCGCCGTTTACCGGGGCTTCAATTCGGAGCTTGCACTCCTCCTTTTAACCTTCCGGCACCGGGCAGGCGTCAGACCCTATACGTCGTCTTGCGACTTCGCAGAGCCCTGTGTTTTTGATAAACAGTCGCTACCCCCTGGTCTGTGCCACCTCCACAAGGTTGCCCCCGTGAAGGTCACGCTTCTTCCGAAGTTACGCGTGCAATTTGCCGAGTTCCTTCAACGCAGTTCTCTCAAGCGCCTTGGTATTCTCTACCTGACCACCTGTGTCGGTTTCGGGTACGGTCTATACGGTGGAGCTATTTCCTGGAACCTCTTCGCTGCACTCCCAATCCAATAAGGAAGCACAACACACAAGATCCGTCACTACCACCAGGCCGACGAATATTAACGTCGTTCCCATCGACTACGCCTTTCGGCCTCGCCTTAGGGGCCGGCTCACCCTGCTCAGATTAACTTTAAGCAGGAACCCTTGGTCTTTCGGCGAGGGAGTCTCTCACTCCCTTTATCGTTACTCATGTCAGCATTCTCGCTTCCGATACCTCCAGGAGCCCTTACGGGTCTCCCTTCGCAGGCTTACGGAACGCTCCGCTACCGCTTGGCAATGCCAAGCCCTCAGCTTCGGTGTATGGCTTTAGCCCCGTTACATTTTCGGCGCAAAGACCCTTATTTAGACCAGTGAGCTGTTACGCTTTCTTTAAATGATGGCTGCTTCTAAGCCAACATCCTGGTTGTTTTGGGATCCTCACATCCTTTCCCACTTAGCCATAACTTGGGGACCTTAGCTGGAGGTCAGGGTTGTTGCCCTCTCCACGACGGACGTTAGCACCCGCCGTGTGTCTGCCGAGCAGTACTCTCTGGTATTCGGAGTTTGGTTAGGATCAGTAAGGCGGTGAGCCCCCATAGCCCATCCAGTGCTCTACCCCCAGAGGTATTCACTCGACGCTCTACCTAAATAGATTTCGCGGAGAACCAGCTATTTCCGAGTTTGATTGGCCTTTCACCCCTAGCCACAAGTCATCCCGATCTATTGCAACAGATATGGGTTCGGTCCTCCAGTT
>NZ_JBDQQS010000041.1:0-4129 GCF_039888615.1 Hoeflea sp. CAU 1731
CGAATCGCTGCCTTCCGGTGGTTGTCATATACCAGATCATCTCGATCTCGTGAGTGGTCGACGGATGATGGCCACTATAGTCCTTCCTATCGGTGAGTCTTGCCAGCCATGCTGCATCCCCTTGACCGGCGAGGAGAGGGGTTTCTAAACAGCCAAGAGAAACGGTTCCCAGTTGCACATCCCAGTGCCGCCCTGACTCACTTCCATATCCGTCATATGAAAATCGTACATGGCCCGAACAACACCCCTTGGCCGGATGAGCGGGACGGTACTTCGCTTTTCCAACTGCAGATTGCACAAGAATCATCTTCCAGGCGCTGTTCATATTAAGCTAACGCTGTACATAATAACCAATCAAGTTTATAGCTGCGGCTCCATTCCTAGATTCATCTTACTGGGCGTTTTGATGGCATTTTCCCCCCTTGATTCAGACCTGTTGGGGCCTCTGTTTACGACGAAAGAAATGAGGGACGCGCTCTCGGAGCGTCGATTTCTTGCGTTGATGTTGCGGGTTGAAGCCGCTTTGGCGCGCGCTCAGGCTGCTGAAGGTTTGGTCAGCCAAGAGCTTGCCAACTCCATCGCAGGTATAGATCCTGGCTCTCTGGACATTAAGGTACTGGCAGAGCAGACCCGACTTGGGGCGGTCCCTGTCATCCCATTCGTAAAATCAGTGCAAGCCATGCTTCCGCCGGATGTGGCAGGTGGCTTCCATTTCGGTACTACGAGCCAGGACATCATGGATACGGCCATCATTCTTCAAATGGCCAATGCGGTGGATCTGATCGAAACTGATCTAAGAGCCTTGCTTTCTTCCCTGTGCGAGCTAGCGGAGGAACATTGCGAGACTCCCTGCATCGGGCGCACAGCTGGCCAACATGCTTCGCCTGTCACATTCGGCTTCAAAGTGGCAGGCTGGTGCGTCGCAATCGCTGAGCACTTAGCTCAGGTTGAGCAACTTAAACGGCGAGTGCTCGTCCTCTCATTGGCTGGTCCTGTAGGCACATTGACCCAGATGGGCGATCGGGCCGGAGCCGTTGTGACGAGGACTGCGGCGGATCTTGGATTAGCCGTTCCCGCTATGCCGTGGCACACGCATCGTAGCAGAATAGTTGAACTAGGTAGTTGGTTGGCCATCCTTCTCGGAATTCTAGCGAAGATGGCGACAGATGTGGTTCATCTTGCGACACCGGAAGTGGGAGAGGTATCTGAGCCAGCGGTCGCCGGCCGGGGTGGATCCTCGGCTATGCCTCACAAGCGAAATCCTGTTGGATCGATGATCATTCTGGCCCAACACTCTGCATCAGTGGGCCACCTTTCGACGTTGGTGAGCGCGATGGCAAGCCTTCATGAGAGGCCCGTTGGCGCCTGGCATTCTGAATGGCTGGCGCTCCCGTCTCTCGTCGGACTGGCGGCAGGAGCGCTCAGAGAGGCTCGTCTTCTAGCTGGTGGCTTGGAAGTCGATGCCGCACGAATGTACCGAAACATAGAATTGACAAACGGAATGATATTCAGCGATGCGGTTGCGGGAGGTCTAGCGCAGGCGATGGGACGCGCCGAAGCTTACACCGCCGTAGAGGAAGAAGTCGCCAACGTCGTCCGTTCAGGTGGGCACCTTCGGGAACGTCTGACCAAACGCTTCCCCGCCCACCATTCCACCATCCTGCAGGCATTTGAGCTTGCACCAGCGATCAATGCTGCCGCGAGCCGCTGTCGCGCAGCGCTAATCTCTGTTCGGAAGCAATTGGCATGACTTGCTAGTTTCGGCTCAACAGAAAGGAGCTCCAGGAAAATGTTACCCGCTGATCAAGCTGGCATACCGCCTTGCCAAGGGCCTCGCGCGCGCTCTGCGCCAATAAGTTTTGCAATACCAAAAGGCGCATGGGACACTCATCTCCATGTTTTTGGCCCAACGGCTGTGTTCCCATATGCGGAAAAGCGTCCGTATACTCCGCCGGATTCACCGCTTGAAGATTATCTGGCGTTGATGGAGCGTTTGGGCATCGAACGGGGTGTCTGTGTCCACCCGAATGTGCACGGGATTGATAATTCAGTGACTATTGATGCGGTCGAGCGTTCTGATCGCCGTCTCCTCGGAATAATCAAGCCTCATCGTGATATGACCTTTACGGAACTGCGTGACCTGAAGACCCGCGGTGTAAGAGGGGTACGTTTCGCATTCAATCCCCAGCACGGTTCCGGCGCACTCGACACCGAACTGTTCGAGCGAATGCATGGTTGGTGCCGTGAACTCGATTGGTGCATAAACATGCATTTTGCTCCTGATGCTTTGGAGGGGCTATGTGACCTCATCGCGGGAGCTGAAACACCGATCATAATCGACCATTTTGGCAGAGTTGAAACGGCGGCCGGAGTCAACCAGCTTCCCTTTAAGATCCTACGTGATCTTGCGACTCTTGATCATGTCTGGATTAAGTTGACGGGAGCCGATCGGATCTCGCATTCAGGTGTTCCATATGACGATGTTGTGCCGTTCGCACACGCCTTAAGTGAGATAGCCCCTGACCGCCTACTCTGGGGAAGCGACTGGCCGCATTCCGGGTACTTCGACCCGAAGCGCATGCCAGATGACGGAGATTTGTTGAACTTAGTTGCCCGGTTTGCTCCTGACGTCGCTCTCCGGCATAAAATCCTGGTTGATAACCCTGCCCGATTGTTCGGCGCCATCTGAGGGGCGGATATTCAATGCAACCTTTCGTGTACAATTCAGCTCCTTCAAGGGTTATCTTTGGCCGTGGAGCATCACTATCACTGGCTGCGGAGCTGGACCGACTAGGGCTGAAAAGAGCGCTGGTACTGTCCACACCGCAACAAGAAGAACAGTCGCTTTCAATCGCGAGCAACTTAGAATGGCGGTTGGCGGGGTCGTTCCATGAAGCCGCTATGCACACTCCAACCGATGTCACGGCGGCGGGTGTCGGGCTAGCACGCGAGATAAATGCGGACTGCTTGGTTGCTATCGGGGGTGGTTCCACAATTGGTTTGGGCAAAGCAATAGCGTGGCGAACCGGTTTGCCACAGGTTGTGGTACCGACGACATACGCGGGGTCGGAAATGACCCCAATACTAGGTCAAACGGAAGATGGGTTGAAGACCACAATCCGTAACCCAAAAATCCAGCCCCAGACGGTGATCTACGACGTCGACTTAACTCTGTCCTTACCGGCCCAAATTTCTGTCACGTCAGGCTTAAATGCGGCTGCACACGCCGCTGAGGCACTTTACGCCCGGGACGGCAATCCGGTGATTTCCCTTTTGGCAGAGGAAGCTATTCGCGTCCTGACGCAAGCGCTCCCACAGATCGTTGATGACGAGCGAAATGTCGAGGCGCGAAGCAAGGCATTGTACGGAGCCTGGTTGTGTGGGATTTGCCTCGGCTCCGCCGGAATGGCTCTGCACCACAAATTGTGCCACACGCTTGGCGGCAGTTTCGATTTGCCCCACGCAGCTACCCACTGCGTAATACTGCCTTATGCTTTGGACTACAATCGTCCAGAAATTCCCGACGCGATGGTAGCGATGTCGCGCGCCATGGGAGGTGTGGACGCTGCAAAGGGTTTTCGTGCACTTGCAAAAAAGTTGGGAGCCCCAACATCTCTTCAGGCATTGGGTTTCGATGAAGCAGATATAGCGCGCGCTGCCGAGCTCGCCACGGAAAATGCTTATTGGAACCCACGTCCAATCGAGAACGCGCCGATACGATCGCTTCTAACCCGTGCATGGAGGGGGGATGAGGTTTGAGAGACTTCGTCCGGCTGACGCATACGGCGTGGAAATAGCCCTTGCGGCGCCTTCGCGTGTGGCAAGCGGCGTCGGTGGAACAAACCCGCAGCTGGTTCAAATTGAGCTTTATGGCGTCTGGAAGCGCTGAGACCGGGGCGAACTGGTTCTCGTGCCTCGAAGAGCTACGTCGCCTCGCACCCGCACAGCCAGTAAAGGTAGTAGTCCGAAGATGAAAAACATCACCACCGCTGCTGAAGCGGTCGCACAAATCCACGATGGAGCCACCGTTCTGATCGGCGGTTTTGAACCGCACCGGGACTGTCGGAGGCCATTTGGTTTAAGTTACGCGGCCACGGCCGGTTGATCCAGTGCGGCGTAGTATTTTGCC
>NZ_JBDQQS010000042.1:0-3878 GCF_039888615.1 Hoeflea sp. CAU 1731
GAACCCCACGGCTATCTGTCAGGTATCCTGACTGCAATTGCACAGGGCCACAAACAGGCCGACATCAACGAACTGCTTCCCTGGAACTACGCAAAGACCCTGTGACCGGCGCACCGCTTACGAAGGGTCACGAAACCATCAATCTCGAACAAGCGGAAGCAAATCTTCAACGCATCAACAAGAATCTCCGAACTACATTTATCAATCTAAATCTCACGGACGAAGAATTAGTTACGCTTCGCGATCGATTGCTAGGAATTGGCGGCCATGAGGATCGGCAGGCATTTGAACCAGCAAACCGATCGCTTCGTCGAATATTCTCCAATGGTAGTTTCGAATTTGGAGGGCGTTTCTATGGCGGTTGGTGGCAAGGGATTCCCGGTGAGCTAAGACGTTTTATTGAAATTGATGGAGCGATTACGCGTGAGATCGACTACTCATCCATGCAAGCATCATTAATGTACGCAATGGTTGGTGAAGCACCATTGGAAGACGCATACAGGGTTGAGGGATGGCCTGACGGGGTGAGACCGTACGCCAAGAAGGCGTTCAATCAGCTGCTAAACAGCGATGAGACATCCAGAAATCCAAAGCAATGGCACCGGTTCGCGCCTAACCTAGATCCTGAACCTTTGCCCCGTGATTGGCAGCAGCTAACAATTCATCAAAAGAATCAAGCAAGGCACAAAGCATTCGAAGATATGTTCGAACGCCGCTACTTTGATCTCCTCCACGATTTAAAGGAGATACACCAGCCAATCGACCACTACTTCTTTTCCAAAGCATGGGGAATGGTGCAACGCTTGGATTCCGATATCGCCGAAGAGGTTATGATTAAACTATTCACTGCGGAGTTTCCGGTCACGGCACTACCTATCCATGATTCCTTTATTGTGCGTAGAGACGGTGAACAGATTCTCGAACGCACGATGAAAGATGTATTCGAAGAGAAGATGGGCGTCCAATGTGACGCGAAACTGTGTGAGGCTGTTTACGATCCAGTCGATGGTGAAGAACGACCTCGATTAATCAACATGGCGGACTTATTCGATGAAACTAAAATAGATTTGGAAGAGCGAAGGACATATCATACGCGAGAGTATGAATGGATTTCAGTCCATGGATCGCTTTAACTCGTCGTAATCTACTTCGATTCTATGGCATGGTTCGTCTCCGTTCGGATGCTCCGACGAAGCCATGCGACATAGATAATAATGCGTCTTTATCCGTCGTTGATCATTTTCTGGCGTTCCATTCCGTAGAATATCCCCCCCTTACTGGACCTCGATAATTTCTTATCGCACTTCAATGGGTGATTTCATGTTCCTCACTGGATCATCGCAATTCTCGTACCAATATTTTTTTAAATCTCCCAATTGCGAAACCTCTTTAGAAACAAACGTCAAGGCATCCTCTTCCCATTCATCGAGAAGCGATTTTGGAGTTCCAAGGTAAGAAAAAAAATTAGAAAGTATTTCCTTCATTCGCGGTTCCAAGCCTGTTTGATTTCCGATGTAGTTGCAGAGGTAAATCATAGGAATTCTGCTCTCGCCGGGGTTCCTGAATTCCATCGTGTCATAGTGTGGCGGTTCATGTGGTCTCAGCCTTAAACGTATTAATCGCAGCCTCATTTCACAAATATTCTCACGCCACACGTCAATAGGTTCGCGGCCATCCATAGTTGTCGCAATGAAATTGACCGAATCGCTTTCCCACCTGTCCATTTTGTCCGGCGTTACGCCAGTGCCAATCATCAGGTCGATAATCAGTTCTTGTGCATCAGGATCAAACTCGTATTTCTCTGCTAGGTACCCGCAGAGCAACATGGCGGGTACATCGCTTTGACCGTCGCTGAACTCCGGTGTCTGAAATTCTTGGGCAAGAGTTCCCTGAACGTAGAGTTGAGTGAACAGCGACAAAAGTATGCCCACCTTTTTAATCGACGCCATGAAAGTGGCTCTCCCGTGTTTGATCAACCATCTTTCATTCGTTGTTCAATTTCTCATAGGTGACAGTCCCACTGAGATTGCCCCTTCAACAACAGTATAAAAGTAGTCTGAGGTCTTTATTGTAGGACTGTAGTCCGTGTTTTAATTGTCTACAAGGTGATCGGCTTCGTCCATGGATGGACAGGCCCTCGTCGCTCGGAATCTGCGAAAACTCAGAGTTCAACGGATGCTCTCGCAAGAGGCCTTAGCCGTCGATGCTGGCATTGATCGAACCTATGTCTCACGTATGGAACGAGGGTTAGAAAACCCCACCATCAATGTATTATCCAAAATAGCAAAAGCTCTCGATGTGGAGTTGGCTGACTTCTTTTTGCATCCAGCTGAGAATGAACCTCCGCCAAGCCCACTTCCCAAAGGAAGAAAAGCTCGGCGATAGCTTCCGACTATTTTTATGTTTTCAATCCAACAAGTTCAGTACATCCCGAACATTCAAATGTGTGTACCTCTGCACACTCCGACTGTCCCGGTGACCGCTCACCATCATTATCTGTGCTTGATTGAAGCCTTTTCGAGCTACCATTGTGATCCGGCTGTGACGCAGTTGATGCATTCTTACATCAGCGTCCATTCCAATGGCATTTCTAGTCCTTCTGAGGGCCGTAGAAACCGCGTGAGCCGTTACAGGATACAACCTGTCATTGGGACACGAACAGCGCTCAGAGGCCATCCTGAGTAGTTCTAGAGCACGTCTACTCAAAGGCACCGATCTATCGCCCGTTTTGCCATCTATAACCAAGGCGATGCGATCTTCGAGATATAGATGCTTGCACTGTAATTTTACGATTTCACCCCGTCTCATCGCAGTCTCGTAGGCCAGCTCGACAATTTCTCCCATGACAGGTGACAAGCGTTCAATAAGCTGGCGGAGTTCGTCTGGTCGAATGACTCGGTTCCTTGGTTTGCTGGCGGGCGGCATTGCAAGTTCCTCGCAAGGCGAGGGATGCTCTTTAGGATCGAGCAATAATTCTCGATGTGCCCACTTAAAAATACGATGAATGAGTTGCAATTCATCTCGACAAGTGACGGAAGCCACAGTCTCCAAACGAGATAGTCGATACCCGTTGACATCCTGCTTCGTGATTTGTCGCATATCCTCCGGCAACCGGCTTGATATAAGCCCGATCCGATATAGGGTGATCTTCTGTGAAGGGCGACCTTTCAGGATTGTCGCACAATACCGTTCCCCTGCAGAAGCAAAGGACAAGTCCTGACGCCTGCCGAAAGCATTTTCCTCACCGGCTTCTCTTGTACGGGCGAAGGCGATCGCTTCGTCTTCAGTGTCAAAAGTACGGCTGATTGAAGATAGCTTTTTGCGTCGAATTTGAACGTTGAAACGCCCGGAAGCTAACTGCCTGATGCTGGCCATTCACAGTCTCCTTTGTGAAAGGAGGCTGCAAGTCATTGAATATTATGAGATTACTCTCACGTTGACATCGTAGGGGTCACTGGTTCAATCCCAGTCACGCCCACCATCTTTTCAAAGACTTAGCGGGTTTTTACGAAGCTACCGGCTGGTTCACGTGAACCAGCGGGGCCAATAAGTCATAAAAAATAGCAAAACCAAAACCAGGCCTGTAGACTCATATTCCGTTGGATGTCTTCAATACCAAGGGAGTGCAAAAAACGCAGTTTGTGAAAAACCAATCGCTTAACCTGCGGCAAACGACAGAAACTCCACGATATGTTCCGTAGTTTCTGTCAGGTTTCTGTCACGATGCCTAAACTTGGTATTGACAAACATTCCTCGTTCGGGACGAGGGGGTCGGAGGTTCGAATCCTCTCACTCCGACCAATTTTTTCAGGGTCCATTCTTGTCACATGGTTTACATTTGATACCGGAGAGATGGTTTACACTTTCTCCGGTGCGAA
>NZ_JBDQQS010000043.1:0-3217 GCF_039888615.1 Hoeflea sp. CAU 1731
GGCTGCCCCTATCGCTGTGATGGACCAAGCCACCGCCATGCAGAGGCCGCCGATCATGCAGGGCCTGCTCCAAGGCATCGAGAACGAATCCCGCATGGGCAGTCCGTGACGCCCGCCATCCAACGATGCGGCGGGCATAGGCATCGATGACGAAGGCCACGTAGACGAAGCCGGCCCATGTGGCCACATAGGTGAAATCCGAAAGCCAGAGCCGATCGGGTGCCGGTGCGTGGAACTGGCGGTTCACCTGGTCGAGCGGGCAAGGAGCCGACTTGTCGCTGATCGTGGTGCGAACCGGTTTGCCGCGAATGACACCCTGCAGGCCGAGCTCCCGCATCAGCCTTTGCACCGTGCATCGCGCAACATCGAACCCTTCCCGCTGCATCTGTCTCCAAACCTTCCTGACGCCATAGACCGAGAAGTTCTCGGCAAAGACCCGCATGACCTCAGGCTTGAGGGCTTCGTCGCGTTGGGCACGTGCCGACAGCCGCGAGGGATCCCGGCGTTGGGCAACACGCTCATGATAGGTGGATGGGGCGACTGGCAGGACGCTGCAGATCGGCTCGACCCCATAATGCCCACGATGCTCGTCGATAAAGGCGATCATCGCTTCAGTGGGCGGTCGAGCTCCGCCTGGGCAAAATATGCGGAGGCTTTGCGCAGGATCTCGTTGGCCTGCCGCAGCTCCCGGTTCTCTCGCTCCAGAGCCTTGAGCTTCTCGGCCACCTCGCTGGGCACGCCAGCACGCCGGCCACCATCGACCTCGGCCTTCTTCACCCAGTCGTTCAGGGTGTGGGCCGAACAGCCAATCTTCTGGGAAACCGAAACCACGGCCGCCCAGCGCGACGGATACTCCCCGCCATGCTCCAGCACCATCCGCACCGCCCGGGTCCGCACCTCGGGGGAAAACTTGTTCGTTGTCTTGCTCATCAGGCTCTATCCTACTTGGGAGTTAGAGCCTCCGACAGTCCCGGTGCGGTTCAGTTTCGGCGGCTCAGGTGCGCCCATCGAACTGGTCCATGCCCTGATCGATCATGGCGCGAAGGACCTGGTCGTGGTCAACAACAATGCCGGGACGGGCGATGTGGGGCTTGCCGCCCTGATCCGCCGCCGACGCGTGCGCAAAATGATCTGCTCCTTCCCGCGCTCGTCCGATCCGCGTGCGTTTCACGAGCTTTACAATGCCGGCGAGATCGAGCTTGAAGTCGTGCCGCAGGGAACGCTCGCCGAGCGGCTGCGGGCCGGCGGTTCGGGCGTGCGGGCATTCTTTACCCGGGCCAGCGTCGGCACCCCGATTGCGGACGGCAAGGAGTCGCGCGAGTTCGACGGCGAGACCTATGTGATGGAGCCGTGGATCAGGGGCGATTTCGCGCTGGTGAAGGCGGAACGTGCTGACCCCTACTGTTGATTGGCACGTAAACGGGGTCTGCCTCACTTTGTGTGGTGAATAGATCGTTAGCAGGCACTTCGCTATTGGCGTGCATGAGAACAAAATCAAAATGGTCGCCCGGTCCGGGCATCAAGGTCCAAAGCATCGCAACCAACGGCGACGGTGACTGGGTTGTGTCGGCTTGCGGACCATCCTCGGGCATTTGTCCAGATTGCAGGAAACAGAGCGCACGTCGGCACGGCTGGTCGTACCGCAGTCTTCAGGACCTGCCGATCCAAGGCAATGAAGTGACGGTAAGGCTTCGGTTGAGCCGCTGGCGTTGCAGTTATCGGCAGTGCGGGCGGCAAACATTCTCGGACCCGATCCCGGATATTGCCTCGCCCTACGCCCGCAGGACAAAGAGGGTCGCCAACATAGTCGGCCTTCTGGGGCACGGCACAGGCGGACGCCCGGGAGAGCGCTTGATGAACCAGCTCGGGATGCCGGTCAGCGACGACACCATCCTTCGGCACTTGAAGCGCATGGCTTTACAGATCGACGACGAGCCCCCCGCTCGGATCATCGGTATCGATGACTGGAGTTGGAGGAAATCGTGGCGCTACGGCACGATCATCGTTGATCTCGAGCGCCGAAAGGTCATGGACATTCTCGAGGACCGGAGCGTGGCGAGCGTTGCACAATGGTTGAAGCGGCATCCCTCCATTGAGGTGGTCAGTCGAGATCGATGCGGGCTATACGCGCAGGCTGCTCGTGAAGGTGCCCCGCAAGCGTCTCAGGTGGCTGACCGCTTTCATCTCTTCCAGAACCTGCGTCTTGCGATCGAGGAACAGATGAGCCTCTCCGGCCGAGCTACAGGCAGGGCACTGCTGCCAGACGAGGACATCGAGACTGATCATGACGATCGAGCTTTGCATGAGGAGGCGCCTGGAATGCGGTTGCGCAATCAGCTTCGACGGACACATAGGCAGTCCCGGAAGGAGGTGTTCGAGACGGTGCACGCCTTGAGCAAAGAAGGCCTGACCTGCTCGGAGATTGCGCGTCGCACTGGATATGGCCGCCGCAGCATCGCGAAATGGCTGACGTTTGAAACGCCACCCGACCGACGCAGGGGAGCGTTGCAGCCGACATCTCCCCTGTATTTCGAAGCCTTTCTCACCCAATGTTGGAAGGACGGCAACCGCCGTGGGCGGCATCTGTTTCATGACATCAAGCATCGCGGGTACACCGGCAGCTTTTCCAATCTTGAACGCCTCCTGGCAACCTGGCGCCGCGCCGAGAGACCGGAATCGGATAAGGATAAGGATAAGGATAAGGATAAGGATGATGCGGCGCCGGCTCGGGTTGGCGTCGTCGACAGTACATACGATAATGCGCCTGTGCGTGATCCGCACACTGGCCACTGGATCTCGCCGGTTGTCGCCGCTGCTCTCTGCATCAAGCCGCGCGGCGCGCTGACCGTCAATCAAGAGCGGAAAGTGGACGCCCTCAAGCAGGGATCAGATACCTTTGCGACTTTGCGCAGCTTATCCATGCGGTTTCGCGGAATATTTCATAGCCGAAATTCGGCAAGGCTCGAAGATTGGATTGATGATGCCATTCATTCTGGCCTGGTTTTCCTGGCCCGTTTTGCCCGCGTCCTTCGCCGCGATATCGACGCCGTCTGTAACGCCATCGACCTGCCTTGGAGCAATGGTCAAGCGGAAGGTCAGATCAACCGACTGAAGACGATCAAGCGCGCTATGTATGGCCGAGCGGGTGCAGAGCTTCTCAGAGCGCGGATGATGCCCATCCAATTGTCCGATCTCCACACAAAGTGAGGCAGACCCA
>NZ_JBDQQS010000044.1:0-3150 GCF_039888615.1 Hoeflea sp. CAU 1731
CATTTGGAGTGTAATAAAATCTCATTGGCGTCTCATTTGAAGTGTAATGCATTACACTTCAGTCTCACGCAAATCATTGAAAACACTCAATGCGCGAGTCTCGGTTTCAAACCTAAATCGACAACAGGCACGTGTGCAAATGCGATCGCGCATCTTGCACGCAGATCACTCCGCGGTTTTACTGCCGAGTGCGGGAGCGGGGATTCTTAGGTATGTCCGAACAGCATCCGGGGCCGATCATTTCTGGAGAAGCGATCGCTTCAGAACTGCGCCGAAGAAAAAGCAAAGACTTTTACAAGACTGACACGGGCTCCACGAAAAAGCTTATCGCGGAGAAGGTCGCGCTCGAGGAGCGCAGACGGATGGCGCGCTGTCAGAACGAATACCAAATCGACTCGAATGGCTCGGGTCAAGCCCGCCGACGAACAGCTCGAAGACGAGGTTTGGAGCATCTTGGCGCAAATGGGCTTCAAGGAAATGAGCA
This sequence comes from Hoeflea sp. CAU 1731, assembly GCF_039888615.1. NCBI lineage: Bacteria > Pseudomonadati > Pseudomonadota > Alphaproteobacteria > Hyphomicrobiales > Rhizobiaceae > Hoeflea > Hoeflea sp. CAU 1731. The sequence continues at coordinate 485 of NZ_JBDQQS010000044.1, forward strand.
AGGCCCGGAGATTTCTGATCGCCGTTGAGGACGGTTTACCGCCCCGCCAGATCGATGTTTTCGCCAAGGGCGATGAAACCGTCATCATCGTCGAATGCACGCGAAAAGAGAGCCCAGGCAGAAAGAACATGGCGGGTCTCATCGAAAAAGATGAAATCCATCCGCGAACCTGTCTGGAAGTCTATCCGTAAATTTTACGGGCAGCAGGCCAAGCTCAAGATTCGGATTGTTATAGCGAAAAGAAATATTTCGTGGAATGACGTAGCCTTGGCGAAATGCAAAGAAGCGCAGATCACTATCATAACGGATAGTGAAATCGATTACTACACGTCACTTGTGCAGCATCTCAAATATGCCGCTCGATACCAATTTCTAGCTCATATGTTTGGCGGTCAGAAAATCGATGGTCTTGCCAGACAGGTCGTTGCAACGCGGGGCAAAATGGGAGGAGTACCATTCCACACCTTTCTCATACCGCCAGATAAGTTGTTGAAAATCGCTTATTATCGGCCGCGGAGAGTTCTGTTACCATGTGACGAAACTCCTGGGCCGCGCGGGCTTGGTAGCGCTCCTTGTGCGCGAGCAGGAAAAACTGCCGCGGCGGCAAGGCGATCTTGACCGATCGGAGCGTGCCGGCGGCCAGCGCATTGGCCACAACGAGCCGCGACATCGCCGTCACGCCAGCGCCGGCCTGTACCGCCGCGCGCACCGATTCATTCGACGGCAGCTCGAGGACGATATCGAGACTTGCTTTGTCTACGCCTAGAGCCGGCAACGCTGCTTCGAAGATTGCGCGCGTACCGGAACCCGGTTCGCGCAACACCCAGCACGCCTGCTGGAAGTCACGTTTCGGGTTTGGGATCTGGCTGGCCCATGGGTGGTCAGGCGCGACGACGATCAGGATCTCGTCTTCGGCTATCGCGCTGATCGTCAGCGATGGGTCGTCAACGTCGCCTTCGATGAGGCCCAGATCGGCTGCGCCGTCATGGATGGCGGACGTTACCGTTGCGGTGTTGCCGATTGTCATCGTAACGGTGATGCCTGGGTGATGCTTCTGAAAGCGCTGAATGTGTTGCGGCAGCCAGTAGTTGGCCACGGTCTGACTGGCTGCAATCGTAAGCTTGCCGCGCTTGAGACCTGAGAGGTCGGCCAGCACGGATTCGGCCGCCTGCGCGCGTGCAACGACGGCCCTTGCTTCGGACAGGAAGATCTTGCCGGCTTCAGTCAGCACGATGCGACGGCCGATCCGGTCGAAAAGCTTGGCCTGGTGGCGGTCCTCAAGCGTGGAGACCGCGGCGCTAGTGGCCGATTGCGTCAGGTTCAGGTCACGCGACGCCTGCGTGACATGCTCGCGTTCCGCCACCGCGATGAAGATGCGAAGTTGTTCGAGGGTCATGTGGGTCTTCTCATCCGGCAAGCTTGACGAGCATTAGACTAAATGAGGCGATGAAAAGAAAGGCAGCGAGTCCCAGAAGGAACGGGCGCGCACCCTTGGCCTTGAGCTTGCGAAAATCGGTCTCCAGGCCCATCGCGGCCAGCGCCATCGACAAGAGAAACGTCGTCAGGGTCGCGATCCAGGCCTTTGCGTCTTCCGGGATAGCGACCGCGCTGTTCAATCCGACCAGCGCGACGAAACCCAGCACGAACCACGGCATTGGCGGTCTTGCCTGCGTATGGTCCGGACCCTTCGACTTCATCCGGTGTGTCGTCGCGAAGCCAAGCGCGAGGACCATCGGCGCCAGCATCATCACCCGCGTCAGCTTGGCGATCGTGCCGAACTCGCCCGCCTGCTTACCGTCCTGGAAGGCTGCGGCGACAACCTGCGCGATTTCGTGGATCGATGCCCCCGCCCACAGGCCGAAGCCGTGCGCATCGAGATGCAGGAGGCCGGGCAGCAGCGGGTAGGCAAACATCGCGATCGAGCCGAACACCGTGACGCAGGCGACCGCGTAGGCGACATCTTCGTCATGCGCTCGGGTGACCGTGTTGGTGGCGATGACGGCGGAGGCGCCGCAGATCGAGGTGCCTGCCGCGATCAGCTCGGCCAACTTGCGCTCGACGCCAATCAGCCGCCCGAACCAGAGCGTGAAGGCAAACGTGGCGCCGAGCGTCGTTGCGATGATGGCGACACCGGCGGCGCCGACCTCCGCGACCTGAATGATTGTCAGTTGTAGCCCCAGAAGAATGATCGCGCCGCGCAGAAGCGTGCGCATCGAGAACGCTACCCCCGCCCTGGCGCGAGCCGGCGTCCCCACAAGGTTGTGAAACGCCATTCCGATCACGATTGCGATGATCATCGGACTGAAGGCGCCGACGCCCGGCGCTTGACGCAGGACCAAAGCCAATCCGGCGATGAGCGCCGCAAGGAACAGGCCCGGAGCCAAAGTGCGAATTGTATGCTGGCGGTATGGTTCGGCGTGGTGCTTGACCGCGACGGCCGGCGTATCGGTTTGGGCGGCGTGCTCGAGATCGATTCTGGGAAGCGCATTCATGGCGTCACGACACGAAAGTGGTGAATCTGTCCGACATTTAAGAACATATAGGGGCTTGTCGCAAACATTTTCGGAGCGCGCAATTATCCACTGAGCGTCCTCGTTTTCATGCTTTGTTAACCTTTTGTAGTCCGAAGAGGTGCGCGAGCAGATCGTTCTGATCATTTACGGTCC
>NZ_JBDQQS010000045.1:0-3099 GCF_039888615.1 Hoeflea sp. CAU 1731
ACCGTAAATGATCAGAACGATCTGCTCGCGCACCTCTTCGGACTACAAAAGGTTAACAAAGCATGAAAACGAGGACGCTCAGTGGATAATTGCGCGCTCCGAAAATGTTTGCGACAAGCCCCTCAATGCCTTGCCGAGACCGATCGATGAGCCGCCTCCGAATGAGACGAAACCATCCGCTCTAACGGATCGTGCATAACGAAGTGCATCTTCAGTCACATTGACAGGAGTGTGGACCTCCGCCCCATCGTACAGGCCGGCGATGGCGAAGGGCGAAGAATCCGGAAACGAGGTCCATTTCGCGGCACCTCGGCGTGTCGTCACCAGAAGTGGGGCGCACACGCCGAGCGAAGCAGTCTCGGCCGCCAGCACGTCGAGGCCGACGACGCCAAAAACCACCCGTGGGATGGCGCTATCGAATGTAAATGACTGGAGCATTTGGATATCCGTTTCAGTCTCGGGTTAAACCCGCAAATTTTCGCGGCCTCCGCGCCCTTAGCGCGCCGGTCGATGCGCGCGTACCAGTCCCAGTCCGAGAGGTGGCCGCCACGGGCTCGGCGATCGTCGGAGCTTCATCGGCCAACGCCGTCACGAGTTTGGTGAGAAGCCGTACAATCTCTTTTCGCTCCCTCTGGTCGAGAGCGGCAAGAAGGCGCTCGGAGACGTTGAGAGCCGCCGCGTTTGCAGGCTTGAGCAAATCCCGGCCGCGCGAGGTTAGCGCGACGATTCGTCGCCGGCCGTCTTTCGGGTCGAGCTTTCTCTGCAGTAAGCCGCGCGCTTCGAGACGGCCGACGACTTGCCCGACAGTCGCACGGTCGATGCCGAGCGCTTTGCCGAGGGTGATCTGATCGAGTGCGCCCCATCGTCCGAGCGCCAGCAGGTGGACATGCTGAGGCGGCGTGAGGCCAATCTTCGCGGTTTCTTGCTCGGCGAGACTCATCAGGATCTGGTTCGCGCGTCGTACCAGAAAGCCCGGTCGTTCATGAAGATCGGGCGGAGAGTGGCGGAGTTTGACAGGGGCTTTGCTCATGGCTTGCCATCTTATATCATAGTATGATACTTACAAACAACGCTTGGGAGAGAGATGCTGATCTGATGGACACCGAAGTTGTAATAAGGGACTGTCTCGGACCTCCGGCGAGGGTATCTCGCCCGACGTGGTCGTTGCCCGCAGGCAGCTGGGATACTCATTTCCACGTTCTCGGGCCGCAGAATAGGGGCCTGTTTCGATGCCGAGGCAGGTATCTATGCCTTCGATACCATCAAACCGGGGGCCGTGCGCGGGCGACTTGGAGATCATATGGCTCCCCACGTCAATCTCTGGATCGTGGCGCGCGGCATCAATATTGGTCTGCACACCCGCATGTATTTCGCGGATGAAGCGCCGGCCAACGCTGCCGATCCCGTGCTTCAAAGCATCGAATGGGAGGTCCGCCGGCAGACGCTCATCGCGCCGCGTCAGGCGCGAGACGACAAGGTAATCTACCCCTTCGACATCCATCTGCAGGGAGTAGCAGAAACCGTGTTTTTTGATCTGTGACCGGTTTCAAAATCCCCACCCCACTTATCGCCTTCGCAATGATGGCTCGACTCCAAGACCTGAGGAACGGCTCATGCCCGTGAAAATACGAACACAAGTTGGAATAATTGGCGCGGGGCCTGCCGGGCTCTTGCTGGCATATATGTTGAGAAGGGCGGGGATCGATTCGGTCATTCTCGAAAAGCGGAGCCGTTCCTACATTCTGGGTCGCGTTCGCGCCGGCGTTATGGAGCAGGCGACGCGCGATCTTCTGATCGAGCTGGGACTTGGTGATCGGCTTTGTCGCGACGGTCTGCTGCACAAGGGATTCGAGATTCGCTTCGCCAACGAACGGCGACGCATCGACCTTTCAGAACTGACGGGCGGAAAGGTTATTACGGTCTACGGACAGCAGGAAGTCGTCAAGGATCTTCTTGCCGCGCTCGAACAGGAGAACTATCCGCTGCACTTCGAGATCGACGATGTTCACCTTGAAGGCATAGACGAGGGAGCGCCATGCATACGCGGCCGCGGCGCCGAAGGACCGATCGAGATTAGTTGCGATTTTATTGCCGGCTGCGATGGCTTCTACGGAGTGTCGAGGGCCTCCATTCCCGACGGCGTCCTGTCGGTGCTATCTCGTGAATATCCCTTTGCCTGGCTGAGCATACTGGCCGAGGCGCCATCGGCATCGCACGAATTGATCTATGCGCATCACCAGCGCGGTGGCGCTATCTACTCGATGCGAAACAAGCGACTGAGTCGGCACAATCTTCAGTGTGATCCGGACGGAGCGGCGAAAAGCTGGCCCGCGGATAAGATATGGGACGAACTCGAAGTCCGGTTGAATGCCGATAACAGCGAGCGGCTTCCCCGCGGCCCGATCCTCGATCGTGTGATCACGCGGATGCGCAGCTTCGTTGTGGAGCCCATGCAGTACGGGTCATTGTTCCTCGCCGGAGATGCTGCCCATATTGTGCCCCCGACTGGAGCAAAGGGTATGAATCTGGCCGTCGCCGATATCAAATGCCTGGCAGCCGGTTTCATCGAGCACTATCGTGCCGGCCGGCGAGACAAACTGAACGCATATTCCACAATTTGTCTTGCGCGCATCTGGCGGGTTCAGCGGTTTAGCTGGTGGATGACCTCTATGTTCCATCGCTTCCCGGATCAGGACACGTTCACAGCTCATATGCAGATCGCCGAACTTGATCACGCGACGGGCTCGCAAGCCGCCGCGGCTTCGCTGGCCGAGAATTATGTCGGTTTGCCCCACAGCTGTTGAGGGCCTGTCGCAGGCAGGCCTTTGTCCAGACCGGCATTTGAAGGTACATCAATTAGGCGCGGCAGCCTGTACATTCGAGTCGAGGTTCAGTCCTTCAGTCTTTGTTCCGACGGTCGTTGGAAGTCGGGTGAGGATGCGACGAAACGGACAGACCCTCCCAGTAGAGCACAAGGGGCCTGTCGCAAATTTTCTTGGTTAACGGCCTGTTGACCACCAGCGGAGAAATTGCCGCTCCCAATGTAGCGGAGCGTAGCCATGATTCTGAATGCCATTGCCGACAAGCTGAAGCGCCAAT
>NZ_JBDQQS010000046.1:0-2826 GCF_039888615.1 Hoeflea sp. CAU 1731
GTCAGATCAACCGACTGAAGACGATCAAGCGCGCTATGTATGGCCGAGCGGGTGCAGAGCTTCTCAGAGCGCGGATGATGCCCATCCAATTGTCCGATCTCCACACAAAGTGAGGCAGACCCATATAAAGGGCAAATTGCACGAAGGCGCTTCCTTGGCCGTGAGAGATTCAGAGCAGGCCGAGCGCGACACCGCCGGCTGCGGTCAGCACGACGACCACCCACGGCGGCGCTTTCCAGACGGTAAGCAGGATGAAGCCGGTCAAGGCGAGCGCTAAGTCGTAAGGGCTTAGAATCGCGCTCGTCCAAACGGGATCGTAGAGCGCCGCGCCGAGGATTCCGACGACGGCCGCGTTCGCGCCACGCATCGCAGCCTGCGCAACCGGGCGGGAGCGGAACGCATCCCAGAACGGCAATGCGCCGATCAGCAGCAGGAAGCCGGGCAGGAAGACCGCAATCAGTGCGATTGCGGCCCCGGCGATACCGTCCGGCTCCGGTCCCATGACCGCGCCGAGATAGGCGGCGAAGGTGAAGAGCGGTCCCGGCACGGCCTGCGCCGCGCCATATCCGGCCAGGAAAGCATCCTCGCCAACCCAGCCGGGCCGGACCACTTCCGCCTCAAGCAGGGGAAGGACGACATGCCCGCCGCCGAACACGAGCGAGCCTGCCCGGTAGAAGGAATCGAACAGCCCCAGCCCTTGCGATGTGAGCGCAGCCGAGAAAACCGGCAACAGGAACAGCAGCAGGAAAAACAGCGCGAGCGCGGCAAGCCCGACGCGCCTGGGAACGGCAAAGGTCAAATGCCCTGTTGTCGGAACGGGACCGCCCCGGCACAGCCAAAGCCCGGCAAGCCCGCCAATGACGATAGCCGCGATTTGCCCGATCGAACCGGCTGCAAAAATCACGATCAGCACGGCGGCAAGCGCGATGCTTGCCCGCTCCCGGTCGGGCGCGAGCGTGCGCGCCATGCCCCAGACGGCTTGCGCGACGACAGCCACGGCGACAATTTTGAGGCCGTGTATAAGACCCGCGCCCACCGGTCCCTCGAACGCCGCTGCGCCGAACGCGAACAGCATGAGAAGCAAGGCAGATGGCAGCGTAAACGCCGCCCATGCCGCGAAAGCGCCAAGCGGGCCGCCGCGCAGCAATCCGAGGGCAAAGCCGACCTGACTGCTGGCCGGGCCGGGCAGGAACTGGCAGAGGGCGACGAGATCAGCATAGCCCGCCTCATCGATCCATTTGCGGCGCGTGACCAGCTCGTCACGGAAATAGCCGAGATGGGCGATCGGGCCGCCGAATGATGTTAGCCCGAGTTTCAGGAAGGCAAGAAAGACCTCGCCGCTAGAGCCGCGCCGAGGTGCGTTGCCGGGTACATCGTCAAGCGTCGGTGCCGCCGGGTTCGACTTCACGAAACAGCTCCCGGACTTTTCCCTTCGCCATATTCAGCGCCTCGACGCCATAAGGCGTCGCTCTGTAGATGCGGCGATGGGAGCGGCCCGCCCGCTCGGTGCGGGATTCGAGATAGCCTTTGCGCTCCAGCGCATGAAGCATCGGATAAAGCGTTCCGGCGCTGATCCTGTAACCATGATGCGCCAGCTCCTCGATCATCCAGTGTCCGTAAAGATCGCCCTCGGCTGCATGATGCAGGACGTGGAGCCGGATCAATCCGGAGAGTAGTTCCTGATGCTCCATTGGTGTTTCTCAAAAAGTCCTTTGAATTTCGCAAGCGGCCCCTCACAATCGAAACTCGATATTGGAAACCGATTGTATCCGCTGACCGTTGGGGCTGCAATCCGTTTCAGCGGAGGGCTGACCGTGCCTGACCGCAGGCGGATTGCAAACCCCGGAACAAAGGAGACTCGCATGGCCAGTGAAGTAGACCGCCATCCGCGTCATCACACCCAGCAAATGCAGACCCGTTTGCAGGAAACAATCGACCATCTGCGCGAGGACATCGATTGTTTCAGACCCGTAAGTTCCCGATTTCTAAAGAGCAGGATCGCGTGAGAAGGTAGCTGACCGCATCAAACGAGATGAACGGCACGAGCCGGGAGGCAAACACGATGGCCATCAGCCACAACTGGGATCGGCTTCGGCGGAGCCGTTCCAGCAGCGGCCCTGCTTTGGACCAGCGCTGCACCGCCTCATATCCGAGACAGCGGGCAATCCAGAAGGCGATGATCGCGCCAGCCTCAGCCCCGATCACGATGTAGAGCGTGCCCCAGACCGGCCCGAAGGCGGCTCCCGCGACCAATGCAATCGGCCCGCTCGGACTCGGGGTTATGACGATTGCCGTGGTCATCAGCGCGATGATTCCCAGCGGTCCCCAGATGCCGAGCCGCTGAATTTGGTCGCGCAGCGCCTGCTCACTGCTGAGCGCCTCCAGCGCACCGGACTGCCACAGCCACCCGTAAACTCCAGCCAAGACGAGCACGACCACCGCGCCGATCGCGATCTTCGTCTTCGAGATCGAATGGCCGCCCTGTTCCGCAACCTGGGATCCGGGAAGCTTATTGTGCATGCTTCACATCGTCGAGGAAGCGCAGCCAGTGCTCGGGCAGACCATGAGCACGAGCACCCTCACGTAGGAGCGTGAGATAACGCAGCGAAGGATTTCTCATTACCTTGCCCTGTCACAGTCGCCGCAGGAACGTCCTGGCAGTTACCAGGACGACTTTCAAGCGGAAGGTGCAGTCAGGCACAGGTGTCGATTTACACTTCAAACTGGGACTCGGACAATTTCTGGAAAAACGTTACACTTCAATTGAGACTTTTGCGGCCTGAGTCTCAATTGAGGTGTAACGTTTCGTTGGCTATGCGAATGCTG
>NZ_JBDQQS010000047.1:0-2767 GCF_039888615.1 Hoeflea sp. CAU 1731
TGTCGATTTACACTTCAAACTGGGACTCGGACAATTTCTGGAAAAACGTTACACTTCAATTGAGACTTTTGCGGCCTGAGTCTCAATTGAGGTGTAACGTTTCGTTGGCTATGCGAATGCTGCCTCTTTTTCCAAAGCGGGCTTCCAGGATTCGATGTTTTCATCGGTGATCCGCTCTGTGCCGTCTTGGATCGCCTCGATTGCAAGTTCGTTCAGTATCCCGAATACGCGAGCGGTTATGCCGTCGCCGAGGCGGGAAAGGTGTCGCAAACTCTGGCTGGACAATGCGGACGGAAGTTTGAGCGGTAGACTTCGGAGGATCGCCGTCACCAGTTCCTGGAATTCCTCATCCGCCTTCCATCTTGGCAGTACAAACTGATCCAGGCGTCGTGCCAGTTGAGTGTCGCCGGCAATCGCGTCGCGGGCTTCGGAAACGCCAAGACAGACGAGCGAAGCTTTGATCTCATTGCTAAGATATCGCAGCAGCTGCAGGATCACGCGCTGCTCTCTCGGGGTTCCAGCAAGAAGATTGTGGACCTCGTCAAATACCAGAACACGAACATTGTTGCTTTTCAGGAGGAGGACGGTCCTGATCTCAAGTTCCATGAGTGTCAGGCGTTCATTGATGCTGGCTCCCATGGCCATCAGCAATTGACCGTATATCCTGCGTTCTGTCGGGCGTGATGTCAGCGTAATTGCCAGGACCGGCATGCTTTCCACACCGGTACTGTGATCGATAATTGGCGGATGATTACGCTTGAACTTTTCCACGAGCATCGTCTTGCCCATGCCGCTGTGGCCATAAATCGCGAGGCCCGGCGGACGCGTTGATGGCGGATGGTCGCAAAGCCCATCGAGATGCCGAAGAACCCGACGAGCGCGATCAAAGCCGACCCAACGATCGGATCGAATGGCACGAATCCGTGTTTCGTTTGGCGAGTTGGCAAGTGCCGCGGCGCCAGACGCCAAATGCGGGAGTTCAATCATCAATCCCAAAATTCCGTGTCGTCATCTGAATGAACCGATTTCGCCAAATCTATAGCCGTAACGTGGCCGCTTTCCTTTTGGTCCTGTTTAGTAGGCCTTCGAGCAGCACTCCGGCGCGCTTTTGCGCTTGAGGATGCGGCAATGTCTTCAATCTGCCTTTGTTTTGCGATCGCTGCAAAGATAACATCTTCTTGCAACTCACGCCGTCCTTGGTCTCGAAGCCTTTTCTTGGCATGTTTCCATTCCCACCATGAGACGGGCGGATATGCGAGATTTCGGTACCGCGCTTCTACAAACCGGCCGTCGGACTGGCGAACGAATATTCGAGAAAGGTCTCGTGGATCATATTTGATCTCAAGCTCAGCACCCCGGCCGACATCACGTGATAGGGCGTCCGACCAGTAGCGAATCTTTTCCAGATGAATGCCGTCCTTCAGCAAGCGGCGCCGGTCACCAGGCAAAAAGCTGGTCCAGAACGCCATCCGGTCTGGCGGTAGGTCGAAATCGACTTCACCTTGCCGTTCGCGCCACACGGCCAGGGGAGGGCGCAATAGTGAGGCGTGGATACGCTGATGGTATTTGCCGACGATTTCCAGTGCGATCCACTTTTCTAGTTCGCGTAATGTAAAGGTCGCACGGCCCTCGGAATCGTAGTCACCCCTGATCTTCACATTGCTGAACGTTGTGCCAGGCAGCAGATGAACAGCTCCCATCATGGTTCCGATCAGCCGCTCGACGTGTCCGCCGAAGCGGGGCGTTGCTGGCGGTCTGAACAGGAGCTTGATGCCATATTCCTTGCAAGCGCCGGCGAGCGCTCGCGATCTGAATTCGGCGCCATTGTCGCAATGAAGAACAGCTGGCAGTCCGGCGACAGGCCAAGGAATATCAATCCCCCGTTCGTCTAGCCATGCTGCTTTGTCGTAAACGGCGTGCAGGAGGCAAAGGCCAACCGACGTTCTCGATGGGGCTGCCAGTGACAAATGGAAACCCGCGACCATTCTGGTGCAAACATCGATGGCAATCGTCAGCACTGGCCGTCCGATGGGTTGGCGATATTGTTCATCGACAACGACGACATCGACAATAGTATGATCGATCTGCCAAAGGGCATTCGGCTTTGCGACAGAAAGCTGGCCAGGGCTCGGTGTCGAGGCGGCTTCGATCTCGCGCTCCCCGCGCTTGCGGGCCGCTGCAATCGGGATCAGTTCCGACACTCTACGCTGCACAGTGCTACGATGTGGAGGTGATAGCCCCTCTGTGAGGCAGACTTCCCCAATGCGCCGCATCAGTGCGGCAAAGCTCGGCTTTTCCTTTTTGAGCCAGAAGCCCTCCACTTGTTCGGCGATAATGCGCTCGGTTCTGGGATCCAGCCTAACCATTCCTTCTTGCGTGCCGCGTTTTCTAGGTTTGAGGCTTGAAGTGCGTTGTGTCTTTCTAAACCTCGCAACGAGCCGAAACAGCGTCGAACGCGGGATCCCATACTCCTCACGCGCAGCCGCGACTACCTCAGCTGTCACTTTCCCATCACTGCCGCGGAGCAGATATCGAAGAAACTCTTCCGGACTTACATCGTCGGCATGTCGGTCACCATCATCGGGGGCTTCTGGGGATGAAATCATACGGCGACATTATGGTCGATCGACCGGTCGATCAATCCCATTTGGAGTGTAATAAAATCTCATTGGCGTCTCATTTGAAGTGTAATGCATTACACTTCAGTCTCACGCAAATCATTGAAAACACTCAATGCGCGAGTCTCGGTTTCAAACCTAAATCGACA
>NZ_JBDQQS010000048.1:0-2507 GCF_039888615.1 Hoeflea sp. CAU 1731
TGTCAACGGCGGAATAAAAGTCGGCCAAAGGGCGGCGCAAAACCAGGCCACTTTGCGCCGCAAGCGGGGAACGCCGGGAGGGCGTAGCCCGACCAGAGTTTCCCGCTTGCGGGTCGGCGTTTTGTGAGGGGTTTCAGCCTGCCTTTCGGGCGCGGCTTTGAGCGAGGCGGTAGCTTTCGCCGTTCATTTCGAGGATATTGACGTGGTGAGTGATGCGGTCGAGCAGAGCGCCGGTCAGACGCTCGGACCCGAATGTTTCCGTCCATTCGTCAAAGGGCAGATTGCTGGTGATCAGAGTCGCTCCGCGTTCGTAACGCTGCGAGATCAGCTCAAACAGCAATTCCGCGCCAGTTTTGGAAAGCGGCACGAAGCCGAGTTCGTCGATGATGAGGAGCTGGCAGGTGGCCATCTGCTTCTGGAGGCGTAGCAGACGCCGCTCATCACGTGCCTCCATCATCTCGCTGACCAGTGCGGCCGCCGTCGTGAAGCCGACGGAGAGGCCCCTCTGGCAGGCCGCCAAGCCGAGGCCGAGCGCGACGTGGGTCTTGCCCGTGCCGCTGGGGCCGAGCGCGATGGTATTCTCCCTGCGCTCGATCCATTCACAGCGCGCCAGTTCCAGCACCTGCATCTTGTTCAGCTTCGGGATGGCGTCGAAGTCGAAGCTGTCGAGGCTTTTGACGACAGGGAACCTGGCCGCCTTGATCCGGCGTTCGACCTTACGGCGGTCCCGCTCGATCATCTCCCTTTCGGCAAGCCGGGTCAGGTATCCGGTGTGATCCACGCCCTCGGTGGCGCATAGCCGGGCCAGCTTCTGATACTCGCGCTGGAAGGTCGGCAGCTTGAGGGTTTTGAGATAGTGGACGAGCAGGATCTCGGGAGCTTCGGTGCTCATGCCGCTTCTCCCGCATTGGTCGACAGAAGACGCATGTACGCCTTCGCCGATGTCGTCTCGACGGTCGCCCTCGGCAGGTAGGGATAGATGGACAGGTCCAGTCTTGGCGGTCGGCGCTCCACCCGGCACAGAACCAGATGTTTGACGGCGTCGAAGCCGATCGCTCCGATCTGGAGGGCCTGCTTCACCGCCGCATGCAGGTCGACGAGATCGAAGCTTTCCAGCAGCCGCAGGACCTGCACATACTCGCGTCGGCCGTGCTTTGCCATGCGCGCCTCCATCAGGCGACGCAGCGTGGCGAACTCTCCCGGCAGATCCCAGCCCTGCAAGGGCGCTGCCTGATCCAGCGCATTGATCTTCTGTTCGATCAGCGGCAGGTAATGCAGCGGATCGAAGACGACGTCTTCGCGTTCCCAACTGCGGGGATGGCGGGCAATCATCTCGCCGCGGCAGCCGATCACTACCTCGTCGACATAACCTCTGACCCAGACATCCTGATGGCCATAGGCGACCGGGACGGAATAATCGTTGGTCTTGTAGCGCACCAGCGACTGAGCGGTCACCTTGGCACTGGCCTGATCGCACGCATCGAAAGGCGACGCCGGTAACGGCCGCATGGCAGCAAGATCGCGTTGCAGCCGCTCTCCGATCGTCTCGCTCTCGCCACGGACCCTGTCGCGCTGACGTTTGTAGCACTGCTCTTCCAGCCAGGCGTTGAAGTCGTTCCAGGTCGCAAACCGCGGGATCGGAACCATGAAGTTGCGCCGGGCATAGCCGACAAGCCCTTCGACACTTCCCTTGTCGTTGCCTTTGCCGGGGCGGCCATAGCGGTCCCGGATCAGATAGTGGGACAGGAAGCCGCTGAACAGCATCGCCCGCTTGCGCGTGCCGTCGGGCAGGATCTTCGCCACAAGGCAGCGGTCGTTATCGTAGACGATCGACTGCGGCACGGACCCGAAGAACGCGAACGCATGGATATGGCCGTCCACCCAGGCCTCCGCCACCGCCGAGGGATAGGCCCGCACATAGCAGCCGTCGCTATGCGGCAGGTCGAGCACGAAGAACCGGGCTTTCTGCTCGACGCTGCCGATCACCACCATCGCCTCGCCGAAATCGGCCTGCGCATGGCCGGGCGGATGCGACAGCGGCACAAACACCTCCTGGCGGCGCTGCTCACGCTCGCGCATGTAATCCTTGATGATCGTGTAGCCACCGGTAAACCCGCATTCGTCTCGAAGACGATCGAACACACGCTTGGCCGTATGGCGCTGCTTGCGTGGCACTTGCCTGTCTTCATCAAGCCAATGATCGATCGTCGAAACAAAGGCGTCCAGCTTCGGCCGGCGCACCGGCGACTGCCGTCGATAGCCGGGTGGCGTCGAATACGACAGCATCTTGCGAACACTGTCGCGCGATATGTTGAAATGCTTCGCCGCCGCGCGCTGCGTCATCCCTTCCGAGCACGCCAGACGGACCTTCAGATACAATTCCACGGTATAGATCCCCTGATCCTCCTGCACTCGTTGCAGAAGGAGAATAGGTGGACGACTTTTACGCCGCCCGAAGCGGGACTATCCCGCCGCTACCGTGGACGAATTTTGCACCGCCGCTCTCA
>NZ_JBDQQS010000049.1:0-2398 GCF_039888615.1 Hoeflea sp. CAU 1731
TCGTGTTATCCTGTGCCATGGTGGCTTCTCCTGTCGGTGGCTGATTCTTCGCAAAACCAGCTTAAGACAGTTCAGAGGCCACCAGCCTCATTCTCAAATTTGCGAAAGATTCTGTACGTTATCGCTTGGAAGGCCGCTTGGAGATTGCTTGATTTACAGGAACCGCCAGAAAACGGCCTTGGTTATGGCGGTAGCGGAACATCGGGCAGCTCCAGACCGGATTACATACGCGTTGCAATCATGCGCACAGCCCGGGAAATCATTGATCTGGGAGCCTCGGACCCAGAAATGGTTTCCCTGATGGGATTCTTCGAAGAAGAGGTCGGACCCGATACCATCAGCGATTTTACTACGCGTGTAATTACCCCACAACTGGCCGAGATCACAAATATCTTCTGCACAGCGGAAGGGATTAAGGTACACGAAGTACCGGACGGCAATGGCATTCATCTGCCAAGATACAAGACCCTGGAAGGCGCCACCAAATACATTTTGCTCGTCCCTAGCGACATCGTACGTGATCTTCCGGTGGCCAATGATTGGTCCGACATCGAGAAGGCCGTTTATGAAAATCGCAAGATAAGGGACCGCGTGAACGCGATGCTGAGCAGAATTTCGAAGCCCACAGTTAGCGATCGCAAAGAGGCACTTAAACGCGCTGCATTAGAGTCATCGGATACATTTGACCAGTTTCTGGCGGCAGTAAAAGAACACACGGTGAGCTACGATCCCACGCTCGATGCTCTCGGCTACTATAAGATCAAGTCGATTCTTGCGGGCGACACATCTGCTTTCAAGACGAGCAAGACCTACGATATCAGTATCGGCCCAGATGCATTGAGAGACTTCGTACTGGCAACTATTGATATGTTCAAGCATCACGTTGAAAAGGGCAATCTTTGGGAAGAGCTTTGGATCGACGAGAAGCCAAAGAAGGAACGTGCGGCTCAACTAATCTACTATGCTCTCGCCGACTGTTTTTGTATGGCTAACAATGTAGATGTCTCTCCAGAGGCGAACATGGGCGGTGGGCCAATCGACTTCAAATTCTCTAAGGGATATAACGCGAGAGTACTTGTCGAGATAAAGCGATCAAGCGGCACTGTGGTACATGGCTATCAAAAGCAACTCGAAATTTACAAAGACGCTTCGAGAACACACTTTGGCATATTTGTTGTAATGGATTATGGGGGGCTCGGATCAAAGCTGTCGAAGATCAAACGGATCAGAGACTATCGTCTTCAACGAGGTGAATCAGCTTCTGAGATTGTCGTTATCAACGCCCGCAAAAAAGCATCCGCTAGCAAACGCCGATAAGGCAGAAATAGCAAACGTCTGACACCCTAATCGACGATACCGCGACATGCCTATACGCGATACCACGTTCTTATGTTGGTACTGCGCAGTCATTCGCTATGGTTCAATGCGCCATATCACACTGAGATCAAAACAGCGAATGTGACACACAGTGTTTTATGACACTGAATGAAACTGTCAGTATGGAGATTATTACAACAGGGTTTGTAGTGTCGGAGCAATCAAAGCAGCAATGTCCATAAAATATTTATATTTCAACAGCTTCTTCTATATGGCGAGATGGTCATGATCAAAATATGCAATGACTGTTCTAAGCAGGGGATTATTTTGAAAAATGGGAGGAATGGCGATCTAGATCAAAGCGAAGCAAACTGCCGTTCACAAGTATAAGTCTATATCAGTAATATCTCATTGAAATGCTCAACGATCTCAATAATTCTCGACGCAATCGCACTGACCTTAGAGCCACGACGCAAGAAGCGAAGAATTTCGTCCGTGATCTTTTTTCCACCTACCTAGCATTCCGCGATCACAAACAGAAAAGAAGACTCACTGAGGAGCAGCAATTCGCATTTCGTGAACACATTGAAATGGTCATTTGCGATCTTCTGGCGGCTTGGCACGCCGATCCCGAACGGTTCATCGGATATAGTCGAGGCAAACGAAATTTCATCAAAGGTGGGAGTTATTGGAGTTACAAACGCAATAAGAGTATCCCTGCACGGGCAATACTTTTCGAGATTATCGAGTTTCTGGATGCCCTCGATTTATTGGAGAATCACATAGCGGCAGCAGGAGCGGGTGAGTTCTCATCGCGTATGCGAGCAAGCGCAAGACTTAGTGATGAATTCAGCAATAGTAATCTCAACTCTTTTCATCTCGGCAACGATCCAGAATACGAAGTCATCGTCGTTAAGGATGAAGCCAAGAAGATTATACCGCTGGAGGATGCGAAGGGTCGTAAGCGGTGTTTTGACCCCACCTTTCCGGTAGGTTTGTGATCTGCGAGTCCGTTCGAGATGTATTTTCTCACGGAGTAGCTCCATGGATGATCACAGTGAGTTTCTCACAAGTTCGGATC
>NZ_JBDQQS010000005.1:0-319107 GCF_039888615.1 Hoeflea sp. CAU 1731
CGATGCGAACAAGCAGAACTCGACTGCGAAGGAAGAATGGGACCCGTCCTCACTCGATCCGGAAGCCGTACCACGGGCAGTCAAGGAATATCTGGATACGCTGGACGATGCCGCCTTTGGCGCCGCCAGTGATGTCGAACCGAAGTTCACTTCCCACAGTGATCCGGCTTCCCAATGGACCGGCGCACTCAAAGGTCCCGCCTTCTTCGCCTACGCCAACAACTACCTGATCGATACCGACAACGCGATCATCGTCGATGTGGAGGCAAGCAGGGCGATCCGGCAAGCCGAAGTCGGTGCAACCCGAACGATGATCCGGCGGACCCGCGACCGGTTCGGCCTCAACCCGGAGGTCCTTGCCGCCGACCAGGCCTATGGGTCAGCTGGGAACCTCAACTGGCTGCTGCATGAAGAAGGCATTCAGCCGCACATTCCCGTTTTCGATAAATCGAAACGCATGGATGGTTCTTTCCCGAACACCGCTTTCGTCTTCAACCATGAGGCCAACGAATATGTCTGTCCCGGCGGCAAACGGCTGAAGAAGTACTGGCGCAAGATGACAAAGCCCCGATCCGGGATCAGCAAGGATGGTTTCATCCGCTACTATGCCCGAAAGGGCGATTGTTCATCCTGTGCGCTCAAGGCCCGATGCACACCGAACCAACCAGCCCGGAAGATCGCCCGACATATCTACGAGGAGGCACGGGATCTTGCACGCGAGATCGCAACCACCGATGCCTATGTCGATGCCCAGCGACGGCGAAAGAAGGTGGAGATGCTGTTCGCCCATCTTAAACGCATCCTCAAACTCGACCGCTTGCGTCTTCGGGGACCCAACGGAGCGAAAGACGAATTCCACCTCGCCGCAACAGCCCAAAATCTTCGCAAGCTCGCAAAGCTGATCCCGCAGCCAGCGTGACAACCGAACCCGATGCTGTTCGGCAAGCCACCAGAAGCTAAATCAACTAAGCCTTTTTTATCAAAATCTGCTCATTGCTGCCGATAGCGAAGACGACTGAGGAGTCCGAGTCGGGTCATTTTGCTCCGTTTCGCGGATCAAATCCTGCTCTGAATCCGACTGGTGTAGATGTCCGGTTTCGGTATATGTGCGGAAACCTATCGACGGCGGAATTTGAGGGCGCAAAGCCGCACTAGACCGAACATAGCGGCAGTCGAATAGAGCACGGCCCCATCGAAACGTAACCGCACAAAATCAGATTCCGGTATGCTCTGCCAACTCAAGGGCATCCTAGATGTCCACGCCAAGGTATCGGACCGTGTTTTCGATTTTGCTGTGGCCAAGCAGAATCTGGATCGCTCTGAGATTACCCGTCGCCTTGTAGATCATCGCCGCCTTGGTCCGACGTAGCGAATGAGTGCCATAGTCTTCTCGTCGCAGACCGATTGCGGTCACCCACTCATCGACCAGTCGTACATGTTGCCGAGTGCTCAGGTGGCTGGCGGGATCGACGCGGCTGGGGAAAGCGTAGTCATCAATCGCACCACCTCTTCGCTCCAGCCAGGCGGGCAAACTCGCTCTCACGTCAGCCGTGATCTCGAACTGAACTGGGCGACCGGTTTTCCGCTGGACCACCATTGCGCGGGTCCGGATCAACTGTCCCGAAACAAGCGTGCCGGTCTTGATCTTGACGAGATCGCAGCCCTGAAGCTTGCTATCGATGGCGAGGTCAAATAGAGCGCGATCACGCATTCTCTCCTCGCGATCAAGAAAGAAGCGGATCGCCCAGATCTGGCGCTGTTTCAGGGGTTTCTTGACACCGACCATCCGTCCCGCGTTCCATGCAGGCCTGCCGACCGCGGCAGGAGCGTATTGTGCTATACCCATTTCCATACTCCTTCGGCCACTATTGGCGATCAGAAGATTAGGCCAGCATATTGAACCAACTGGGGCCGAAAGCTGACGAGCTGCTATTTGACAGACGAAATGGAAACCGGGCATTCAAGCGTTGAAGGCGGGACTTCGCTTCCTGTCGATTGCTGTCTCTCAACCGGAGTGTCGCGAATGACGGAATCGTCCCTGTGGTCGAATGGCGGCTGAAGCGTGCTGTTGAGACTCGGCTGCTACGATCAGGCTGTCTTGATAGCTTTCCATTGCCCGCGAAACTCAGGCTTGCATAGGCGCCAGAGCCTGCCATTTCCGTCTGTAGGCCGAAGCGGAGAGGCCGACGCGTTTGCGGAAGGCCGAGCGGAAGCTTGAAGGCTCTGAGTATCCGACCTCTGCGGAGACTTCGTCGATAGGTATGGCGGTGGTTTCAAGAAGCTGCTTGGCTTCCTCGATACGCAGTGTCTGGATGTAGTCACCAGGCGCATGGCCCGTCACCTTCTTGAAGCGGCGATGGAATCCGCGCTCGGTCATGCCGCTCCGTTCGGCCATGGCCGCGACGGGGCTGGGCGTGTGGTAATGCTGCGCCGCCCAGATCTGTGCATCGGAGATCAACTGGTCTTCGCGCTGGCGACCGGAGGTTAGCGATGCATAGGTCAATTGTCCGTCGAGATGCGGGTCGATCAGATAGATCTTGGCGATCCGGCGGGCTTCGTCGGCGCCGGCGAAACGTCCGATCAGATAGAGCATGAGGTCTGCCCAGGCCGAGGCGCCGCCGGCCGTAACGACGCGGTGTCCTTCCCCTGCGGGAACGAGGATACGATCCCGGCAGACCTTCACTTCGGGGAATTCCCGAGACAGCATATCGGCGAAACCCCAATGGGTCGTTGCCTCCTTCCCATCGAGCAGGCCGGCCGAACCGAGCAGTACCGCACCGGAACAGACGGAAGCAACGATGGCACCTCTTGCGTGGGCCTTCCGAAGCCACTCCGCGATAGGCTTCAGTTCTTCGTCCAACCCCGCACTCGGATCGAAATGAAGGTCGGGCACAATGATAATGTCTGGTTCCGGGGCCTCGGAAAACATCGCATCAGGCGTGATCTTGCGCCCGTTGACGTCCCAATACGGGGCGCCGTCGGCTGTTCTTAGGCTTACGTTGAAGACCGGGACCTGCATCGGAAGCCCGTGCAGCATTTCCCAGTCGCGACCGACCGACGCCAGCACATCCAGGATTGAAAACAGCACCGACGTGCCAGCAAGGCGTGATCCGATAACGGTCGTATTGACGCTCATAATGGCCTTCTTTGACATATTGCAGTCCGATAATCACCGTTTTGTTCTAGATTACTTCTAGCGTGACTCGCAGGCAAGGTCCATAGCCCTGCTCATGACATTGGCCATCCGAAGCCGTTCAATTGTGAGAAAGGACGAGACAATGACCATCCAAGATCAGACCGCCTCCTTCGACGACGTAAAGGCGGACACCTTCGCCGAGCGTTTCGGCGGCACGCTGAACGAGGCCGCACTGGCCGTCATGACATCGCTCGGCCACCGCGCCGGTCTCCTCGATGCCCTGGCGGCAAATCCCGGCCTCGATTCCATATCGCTGGCCGGGAAGGCGGGCGTGAACGAGCGCTACCTGCGTGAATGGCTGGGCGTCATGGTTACCTCCGGCGTCGTGGACTACGACCCTGCCGCTCGAAGCTACACGCTCCCGCCGGAGCACGCGGCCTTCCTGACTCGCGCGGCGAGCCCGAACAACATGGCGGTCACGACGCAGTTCATCTGCCTTGCGGCCCGCATCGAGGACGCGCTGCTGGAGCGGTTCCGCAGCGGCGAGGGGCTCTGCTACCACCATTTCGACCGCTTTCACGAGGTCATGGCCGAGGACAGCGCACAGCTTATTGTCGCCAATCTGACGAGCGCGATCCTGCCGGTCGTGCCCGGCCTGATCGAGCGCCTTGAGAGCGGGATCGACGTGGCGGATTTCGGATGCGGCGCCGGGCGGGCGATGCTCGCATTGGCGAGGGCGTTCCCGAACAGTCGTTTCCATGGATTCGATCTGTGCGAGGATGCCTTTGCGGACACGATCGCCGAGGCGAAATCTGAAGGCATCCAAAACCTCGGTTTCGAAGCGAGCGATCTGTCGTGTGCCGAATCGGTCGGCAAGTTCGATTTGGTGACGGCATTCGACGCCGTTCACGACCAGGCTGATCCCAAGGGATTCCTGAGTTTGATCCGTCGATCGCTCCGGTCGGGCGGCGTGTTCCTGATGCAGGACATTGGCGGGTCGCGAGACCTAGAAAAGAACACTGCCAACCCGTTCGCGCCGCTCCTCTTCACGATCTCCAGCATGCACTGCACGCCGATCTCCATCGGTCAGGGCGGTCCGGGCCTGGGCGCGATGTGGGGCGTGGAAACGGCCGAGGAATACCTGGCGGAAACCGGTTTCGCCTCGGCCGAGACGCACCGACTGCCGCACGATCCATTCAACGCCTACTTCGTCGCCCGCGTCTGAGCGGGCTCCGACAAGGACATACGACATGACAGTGACTTCTATAGATGCCGGCGCTTGACGCCGGACGTCGCCGAGCATCGTAAACGCGATTTTGCGTTGGTCGGCTCAAGCAAGCGAACGGCGGCGGATGCGCAAGGAGATGAGAGAGCTTTCCCGTCTCTCGTCTCGCCTGCTGCGCGACGTCGGGTTGGAGCAATACGCCGCCCCGCGTGAGACCACCATTCAGAATCCCTGGCAATAAACCTCGAAAGGAATGACAATGAACGGAATTGTACGCGGCAGCACGGTCGTGATTGGCGCGGGGCTTTCGGGTCTCGCAACAGCGCGCGCGCTAACCGAGCGCGGCTTCACCGTCACGGTGCTCGAAGCACAAGACCGTGTGGCTGAACCCTGGCGGAAGCGCCACCCGGCGCTTCGCCTGAACATCCATCGGAAGTTCGCCGGCCTTCCCGGACAGGCCGCGCCGAAATCGGACGGCACGTATCTCAAGCGTGACACGGTGGTCACGCATCTGGAACGCTATGTGGACCGGCTCGACGCGCCGATCCGCTTCGGCAGCCCGGTGACGGGCATCGAACAGATCCCGGGCGGGTGGCGCGTGGTCACAGAGGCTTCCGTGCACGACGCGGAGAATGTTGTCGTCGCGACCGGGCGGGAGAGCATTCCACATATCCCAGACTGGCCCGGGCGCGACCGATATCGCGCCGAGTTGCTGCATGTGGCCGATCTCGGCGACGTGTCCCGCTTCGACGGCAAGCGCGTGTTGGTCGTCGGCGCGGGCAATTCCGGCACGGATGCGTTGAACCATCTTGCCCGGCACAAACCCGCCGAGGTCATGGTGTCGGTCCGTTACGGCCCCGCGGTCGTGCCGAAGACCATCTTTGGTTATCCGCTCCACGGATTGGCGCGTGTCTTCGCGGCACTGCCCAACGCCATGCTGGATCCCGCCTTCAAGCTGACCGAACGGCTCTTCCTCGGCAATCTCCGGCGGTATGGGCTGAACAGTCACCCCGCTGGCGGAAGCACCCGGCTCTTGCGAGACGGTGTGACCTTCGCGATCGACGACGGTTTCGTTGCAGCGTTGAAGTCCGGGCGGTTCCGGATGGTGCCGCGCGTGGCGGAGCTGTCCGACGATGCGGTGACGCTTGCCGATGGTTCGGTCTGCCGGCCGGATGTCGTGATTGCGGCGACCGGGTATCGCTCTGGCCTCGAACCACTTCTCGGACACCTCGATGTACTCGACGAGAACGGCCGCCCGCTCCATCCCATGGGCGAGCACGATCCGAAGCGGCCGGGGCTCTGGTTTGCCGGTTTCAAGCCGATCTACACCGGCTTCTTCGACGCCGCCGGCATTGCCGCCGAGCGGATCGCAACCGGTGTTGCCACCGGCGCAGGCCGCTTCGCTGCGCCCGAAACACTCGGCATGCCCCAATCGGGTGACGTCCGTCTGCGCACCGTATCCGCGGACGCATCTCCATCCTGAAACTCATGAAACTCTTGAAAGGACCAATCGAATGAAATACACGACCCTTGTTCTCGCCGCCGCCATTGCGGTCATGCCCGTTGCGGGAAACGCCGGAGAGCCGCTTGCGGCCTTCGACGTAGCTGAAGATATGTCCCGCTTCGTCTTCTCGGCGGCGCCGGTCTTCGACGACGGTATGCCGGCCTATGGTAACGCCTTCATCACCCAGGGCTATCTCTACCCGACGGGCACGCTCGATGGCGGTGTCAAAGGCACCCTGCCCAATGCGATCCGGCGTTTCCGGACCTCGTCATCGGCGAATGGACCTGTGACAGGTACTTCGTGGGCGACGGCATGCGTACCGAAACGGGCGCCCTCGTGATGACTCGTCAGGTCTACCGTTTCAACGACGGCGGCTTGCTGATCAGCCATGGCCCGGAACTTGTCGATGCCGGTGTGACCGTTAAGCGGGCCGTCACCGGGGGAACCGGCGATTATGCCGATGCCCCCGCCGAGATCAGTCAAGTGCTGCTCGGAATGAGTGACGGTTTTGGCGTGCGGCTTCAGGTCCAACTGGGCCGTTGGTCGCAGGAAGCTGACGGCGAAGAGGATCGCACGGAATGGGACTCCGGCGCGCCCATTGGACCCGTTCCGACCTTTGGCACGCGTAAGGAGGGCTGAGGCGAGCCCAGGCACAGCACGAGGGCGCGGAATGCGATCTCTGCGCCCTTGTGCACGGGGGGAAGTCCAAGCGGGACCCCGCGTCACCTGTTCCATGAGACCAAATTCTCAAATCGGATGCGGAGGCCGGCGAGTACTGATGGAGTGGATGCCCCCTCCCGACGGCATCGCAATGTGCCAAAGTGATGTTTGCAACGTCGCTGGAAGGAGAGAGCATCCATGAACGAAGTTAGCATTGTTGGCGTGGACCTTGCAAAGCGGGTCTTTCAGCTCCACGGGGCGCGGGCAGACGGCACCGTTGCGTTTCGCAAGAAGGTAACCCGCGGACAGGTCCTGCAGGTTTTGGCCGGTTTGCCTGATTGCCTTGTGGCAATGGAAGCTTGCGCCACGGCCCATTTCTGGGCGCGAGAAATCGGAAAGCTCGGACACAGCGTTCGGCTTATCCCACCTGTCTACGTCAAGCCGTTCGTCAAAAGGCAGAAAAACGATGCGGCCGATGCTGAAGCGATCGCAGAAGCGGCCAGCCGACCGACCATGCGCTTTGTCGAGCCCAAGAGCGAGAGACAACAAGCCCGTGCAATGGTTTTTCGAACGCGGGACCTGTTGGTGCGCCAGAGAACGCAATTGACCAATGCCCTTCGTGCACATTTGGCTGAGCATGGTATTGTTGCGCCGCAGGGCATAACCAATGTCGCCGCACTTGGTGCGCACATCGAGGAGGCCGATTCAGACCTCGACTTGATGGTGGTGGAGACGGCACGGCTTTACCTTGACCAGATCGAGGTGCTTTCCGAAAAGATTGATGTTTCGGCGTCTAAGCAGGTGACTGATGAGGAAGGCATTGCCGCCGGCTTGAGAAGCGAAAGTACCGACAGTATGTCGTAGATCGTGCAGCCGAACGTCTTCGAGCTTGGCATGGTATCTCACCTTTTGCCACGTCGACTCCAACACCTCCCTGGAGAGGTGCCTTTGCGGATCGCTCTCTCGCGGTAGCAGCCATTCCGATCCAAGTGTCTTCGGTAGCTCAGCAATTATCGAAAGCGCGGCCGTATTTACAGGATGTGCTCTTCTTCCACCTCCTTTACGGGACGGCAGTGCAATCGTACCTGCCTGCAAATCGATGTGCTCCCACATCAAAGAAATGATTTCGGTGAGCCTGGCGCCTGTTAGGAGGAGAAGGCGTATTGCTGCGATTGCTGCATGGTTGCCCGGGGTCCGTCTTTCATCGATATTCTTTGGTAGGTGCTTTGAGGTCGGCGAACCATGCCTGGCCTCCTCAAAGAAGCTGTCTGCAAGGAAATCTCCGATGAACAAAGAAAACCTGCGTGTCCTGCTGATCGGGTCCACCGGCGTAGTGGGCAAGCATGTCCTGGAACTGGCGCTGGCCGAAAAGTGCTTTGCTGAAGTTATCGCGCTGACACGCCGGCCCCTGCCAACGCACCCAAATCTGACCAACCCGGTCGTCGATCTCCGCGATTTGCCGTCCGGAACCGACTGGTTCGCCGTGGACGGTGTGATCTCTGCGCTGGGCACTACCCAGAGGATTGCCGGCTCGCCGGAGGCGTTCCGGGAAGTCGACTATGGGCTGAACATGGCCATTGCCCGAACGGCGTACGAGGGCGGCGCAAAATGCTTCGCATTGACCTCTTCGCTCGGCGCCGATGCGTCGTCCCGCTCTTTTTATCTTCGCACCAAAGGGGAGCTTGAGCGCGATCTCCAAAATATCGGCTTTGCGTCCCTGACCTTCGTCCGCCCTGGCCTTCTTGGCGGCGCGCGATCCGAGCGGCGACTGGCCGAGGAGGCTGGCAAGCTCGCATTGGGTCTGCTCGGGCCTGTCCTCCCGCCGCTATGGCGGATCAGTTGGCCTTGCCGCGTGGGCAGCGCTCTTGTCGCCGCAATCGCAGAGGGAAAACCCGGGCGCCACATCGTCGAATCTTCGAGGCTTGCCTGATGGGCAATGACATTCAGGTCAGCGGCTGACATTACGGTGATTTTGTAGCATGACAACTACGCAACTTGCGAGGTCAATATCAGGTCTCGACCTGGATCTCTTTAACATCGACCGAAACCCGCTTCGACACAAAAGCGGTCCAGGCGTCATATTGAAACAGAAATATTCGACCGTTCAGTTGATCGATAAAATGTGATCGTTTCAGGCGGTCCATAACCGGTCCCTTGACCTCGGAGAGATGCAGGCCGATTTCCATTTCACCCAGGCGGTGATTGATGGATTCAAGGCTTTCGAGAGCCGAATAGTCCACCTCGTTGACGGCGGAAAACATCAGCACGACGTTACGGAGCCCTTTGCTGTCAATGATGCGTTTTTCAATCATTTCCTCGAGGAAACGGGCGTTCACGAAATACAGGCTTTCATCCACGCGAAGTGTAAGGAGGGTCGGATCGGTTTTGACCTTATGGCGCAGCACGTTGCGGAAATGCTGGGTTCCGGGAACGAGGCCCACCTCGGCCACATGCGGACGCGATGTCTTGTAGAGTTGAAGGAGAACCGAAATCGCAACGCCAGCCGCGACTCCCAGTTCCACTCCCAGTCCCAATGTGAGCACGATCGTTGCTGCGACCGCCGTGAAATCCGCGCGCGAATAATTCCAGGTCTTTTTCAGGATGGAAAGGTCCACGAGACCAAGGACCGCGACGATGATCGTGGCTGCAAGCGTTGCGTTCGGAAGGTAGTAAACCAAAGGCGTCAGCGCTATCGCGGCGATAGTGAGGCCGACGGCCGTGAACGCGCCTGCCGCGGGCGTTTCCGCTCCCGCGTCGAAATTGACGACCGACCGGGCGAACCCGCCGGTAACCGGGTAGCCTCCGGAAAATGCAGCGCCGAGGTTGGCGGCGCCGAGGCCGATCAGTTCCTGGTCCGGATTGACCCTTTGACGTTTCTTCGCGGCCAGGGTCTGTGCGACCGAGACGCTTTCGACAAAGCCGATGATTGAGATGAGGATCGCAGGCGCGAGCAGCGCTTCCAGCAGAGCAGGCGAGAAATCCGGCAGAGTGAGCGGCGGCAGGCTTTGAGGGACCTCGCCAACAATCTTTACGCCCCGATCGGCCAAATCGAACCCCCAGACGGCGAGGGTCGTCGCCACAACGGCGGCGACCGGACCGGCCTTCGTGAAGATATCCGCGAGCAGTTCCGGCGCCCCGAGTCTTTTGAGCGTTGATTTGAGGTTTCTGCGAATCCAGAACAGGAAGCCGGTCGCCAGCACGCCTATTGCGAGCGTGATGCTGTTGGACTGACAAAGATGCGCGACGATGGAGCCCAGCATTTCAGGCAGCGTGCGCCCATCGGCGCTGACGCCAAGGATGTGTTTCAACTGGCTCGTCGCAATCAGAATGCTCGAAGCGGTAATGAAGCCGGCGATGACAGGGTGACTAAGAAAATTGGCCAGGAAACCCAGCCGGAACATGCCGAGCAACAAGAGAAAGGCGCCCGAAAGAAAGGCAAGGGTAAGCGCGGCCGCAGCGTAACCCGCCGTACCCTGTTCCGCCACTTGTCCGATCGCCGATGCGGTCAGGAGAGAAACGACGGCGACCGGTCCGACAGCCAGCGCGCGGCTTGTGCCAAAAACCGCATACAGCATGATGGGAACAATCGAGGCGTAGATGCCCGCCTCTGGTGGTAGGCCGGCCAGCATCGCATAGGCGAGCGATTGCGGGATCAGCATGATCGTCACGATGACAGCCGCGATCAAGTCGTTGGAAAATGTCTTCCTGTTATAGGCTCGCGCCCAATCGAATACGGGGACAAAGCGGCTGAGTTGATCGATCATTCTGTCGTCCGAGATAAGAAAGGGAGGGAGCATTTCGGATCCGCCCGCAAGGCGTTGCGCAGATTAAAGAAAGCTGCGCTGTGTTGTTGCGCCGTGTAGGCTACTCGGCGGCGACTTCCAGTTTCTCCGGCTTCGCTATCCATTCCCGACCTCTGAGCATCGCTTTCCAATAGATCGGCGGAAGCATTTTCTCCTTGAGGAACCAGGCGGCGCGCGATGGTTTCGTGCCGTCGATCAGATAGGACGGAAAGCTCGGCTTCAGCGCCCCGCCATAGCCGAATTCGGCCAAAACGATCTTGCCGCGCTCAACGGTCAACGGGCACGATCCATAGCCGTCATACTGTGCAACGGCGGAACGTCCTGCAATATCAGCGACAATATTGTCCGCTACGGTTGGCGCTTGCTTGCGCGCAGCGGCGGCTGTCTTGGCGTTCGGCGCATTCATGACATCACCAAGGGACCATATATTGTCGTAAGACCTGTGCCGAAGGGTCGCCTGGTCCACATCGATCCATCCCGCTGCGTCGGCCAATGGCGACACGCGAATGAAATCCGGAGCGGTCTGTGGCGGACAGACATGCATCATGTCGAACTCGACGGTGACGTTGCGAGGCTCCTTGTCAGGCTCAGTTACCGTGAAGGTCGCCTTCTTCGCCGGTCCATCCACCGCCACAGGATTGTGAAAGAAGTTCAAGGTAGCATCGTATTTCTTGATGTACTTCATCAGCGCAAGAACATACTCCTTCACGCCAAACAGGACGCCGCCTGCATTCATGAACTGAATATCGATATCGCCCAGCACGCCGCGACGAAACCACGCGTCGCCGGACAAATAAAGCGCCTTTTGCGGCGCGCCGGCGCATTTGATCGGCATGGGCGGTTGGGTGAACAGCGCCCGACCCTTGTCCATTCCTTTTACAAGCCGCCAGGCATAGGGAGCCAGATCGTAGCGGTAATTCGAGGTCACGCCGTTGCGGCCGAGCGTCTCGACCAGTCCATCGATCTTGTCCCAATCGAGCTTCAGCCCCGGACAAACGATAAGCCGATCATATTTTACGACACGGCACCCATCGAGGATGACGGCGTTGTTTTTCGGTTCGAAGGCGGCGACCGCGGATTTGACCCAGTAAACGCCCTTCGGGATTAGGCCGCCCATGGTCTTTGCCGTGATTTTTGCGTCAAAGACGCCGCCGCCCACCATGGTCCAGCCGGGCTGGTAATAATGGATGTCCGCCGGATCGATGACCGCAATCTCGAGATCGGGTTTGCGCGATTTGAGGCTGGCCGCGACGGCAATGCCCCCTGCGCCTGCGCCAACCACCACGATTTCGTAATGTGCGTCGCCGGTGTCGGTCGGGGTTTTTCCGCCATTGGCTATCCGGCGGGCGACTCCGTTCATGTCGTACCCGGCGGCCTTTGTCGCTGCGAGAATTTCAGAAATCGGACGCTTCGCAGATTCATGGAGCGACCAGAGAGTTGCGGAGCGCGTGCCGGTTCGGCAATAGGCCAGAACCGGACGTTGCAGTTCATCCAGCGCCTCGCCGAAATGCACAACGTCCTCGTCTTTTACGACGCCGCTTTGAACGGGCGCATAGCGGGCTTCCAGGCCGTGCGCTTTCGCGGCGTTTTCTATTTCCTCGAACGTCGGTTGGTCGGCGCCCTCGCCGTCGGGGCGATTGCATATGATCGCGCCGAAGCCTGCCGCCTTAATCACAGCCATATCCTCTGCGGTAATCTGCGGGCTGACTGAAAATTTGGATGATACTTGCTTCAGTTCCATGAATTGCTCCTCCCCTGTGTCACGTTCGCATCGGCGCTGGTCTGAGCGATCGCGAAAGTGCCCCGGATCCGGAAGTCGTCCGGATCCGGGAACCCAAATCTATTCGGCAGCGGCCATATCGTCTTCGGAGCCGAACGTTTTTGCGAGTTTCGAGGGAAAGCGGTTAATCGGCACGCTCAAAACCGCGCGGCCTTTTGCATCTTTTTCCGGAAGTCGACCGCCGCGGATATTCACCTGGAGGGCGTAGAGCATTCGGTCCGGTAACGCCAAGGTCGCATCGCGCGCATCGCGGGTCTTGATATACTCCTCGCGGCTTACGCCATCCTTCACATGTATGTTTGAGGCCTTGTGTTCTGCGACGGTGGCCATGCATGCTTCTTCACGCCTGCCCTTGCAGTAGTCGTGGCCGACGAAAATCCGGCTGTCTCCCGGATTGGCCAGAATCGCCTGCAGCGTTTCCCACATTTCAGCGGAAGAGCCGCCTGGAAAATCACAACGCGACGTCCCGCTGTCAGGCATCATGAACGTATCATGCGCGAAAACCGCGTCGCCCATCGTGTAGGTGACCGAGGCCAGCGTGTGACCCGTTGAGAGCGTGATATCAATCTTGCAATTGCCAACTGTGATGCTGTCGCCCGGCTCGAAAAGCTGGTCCCAGTACTCGGGATGGCCCTTCAAACCATCATCTGCATACATATCCGACCAGATTTCCTGGACCTTCAACACCCGTTTTCCGATCGCTTGCCTGGGCGAGTTGCCCAGCTTTCCTTTGATATAGTTGGCGGATGAAAAGTGATCGGCGTGGGGATGCGTGTCGAGAACCCATTCCACGGTCAGATTTTCATTGGCGATATACGCCAGAATTTCGTCCGCGCTATAGGTCCAGGTCGCGCCTGCCGCGGGATCGAAATCAAGCACGGGATCGATGATCACGGCTTTGCGCGTCTGCGGACACCAGGCCACGTATTGCCATGATCCGCTGGCGCTTTCATAAAAGGCGGCGACATTCGGGCTGCCGGGATTGGAGGATGCCGGGTGGAATTGCATTTTCTGTTTCCTCTCTTTTTGACGAATAGATTCACGCGGCCTTGGTTTCATTGCGCGCGCTGAATTTTGGCAGGAGCCTGGCAAGGAAGATCCCCGTCACAAGAGCAATTGTAAAGGCGAATACATCCCAACGGCCGGTTCCGAGGGCTGGCAGGGCGCCGCCCGGACAGAAACCCGAGATACCCCAGCCAATGCCGAAGACGGCCGAACCGCCGACAATTTTCGCATCGATATTGCGCGATCCCGGAAGATAGAAATGTGTTTCGAAGATAGGGGCGTTGCGTCCGAAGACCATTTTATATCCAACGAATGTCGTTACGAGCGCTCCGCCCATAACGAGGATCAGCGACGGATCCCAATGACCCGCAATATCAAAAAAATTAAGCACTTTTGCGGGGTTCGCCATTCCGGAGATTGAAATTCCGACGCCGAAGACGACGCCGATCAGGTAGGTTGCGATCAGTTTCATGGTTTCAGGCGCCGATCATGTGGCGGATGATGAAGACGGTGGCGAAGGTGGAGGCCATGAACGTCAGCGTTGCAGCGATGGACCGTGGGCTGAGACGCGCCATCCCGCAGACGCCATGCCCGGAGGTGCAGCCTGAGCCTAAAGTCACGCCAACCCCGACAATAAGGCCGCCGAAAACTAGAGTAGCGGTTGACATTGGCGTCTCGACAGCGGGCATCTCACCGGAAACCAGCCAGACGACCGCGGGACCTGTCATCATTCCGGCTAACAGAGTCGCGCGCCATGCAAAATCGGACGCAGACGACGGTTGAAACAATCCGGCGAGAATTCCTGTAGCGCCCATAATCCGACCAATGAACAACATCAGCATGATGGAGGCGATTCCGATGAGTACGCCGCCTGCCAGCGACGCCCATGGCGTGAATGCGGTTTCGATCATTTGGCGGTCCTGCAGGTGCTCAGGCCAATGACCCGGTATAGCGGACAAAAGCCCGCCAGCGCCGTGACCACGAAAACGATGGCGATGATCACAGCGAGCCAGAACAGGACGCCCGAAAATGGCGACGCCGCGCCGAATGCGCCAAAAAGCAGAGCCGCTACTATGACCAGACGCAATACGCGGTCAATTTTTCCCATATTTGTGGACATGTCCTCACTCCGTCAAAAGCCAACACGCGAATTATCGCACGGCGCGGCGTGTCCCGACGGTGACATAGTCACAAAACGGATCGCGTAAACGAAAGCGGAGGCTGATCAGCCCTGCCCGCCGGACGACTTGACCAGTCGCGCGAGGCCGGATCGTCCTGTCAGGCGCACTTCGCCGCGGGACTGCTCGATCCATCCACGGCGCTGAAACTCAGACGATGTCCTGGAAACCACTTCCCGCGCCGTTCCGAGTTCGGTGGCGAGCACGGCGTGCGTGGCGTTAACAACATCATCCTGGTTCGCCAGTTCCAGCAGGCGTGAAGCCAGGCGCACATCCACGCGCTGGAACACGATGTCGTCGATGAGAGTAAAGAGGTCGGTTATCCGTCTGGAATACGCCGCGAAGACAAACTCTCGAAACGTCTTCGATTTGGCGACAAGTTCATCGAATGTCGTTCGCGGGATGGCGACGGCTGATACGTCGGTCTCTGCTATCCCGTCCGCGGAGTAATCTTCATGAGCCAGCATGCAGGCGGTGGTCAGCACGCAGCTTTCTCCCGCATGCACCCGGTAAAGGAAAACTTCGCGCCCGGTATCCGATTTCTGTTGCACCCTGACTGTGCCTTCTAGCAGCAGCAGCAGATTGTCCGATGACTGGCCAGGCGCGAAGATCTGGGTTCCAGCCCGAACCGAGACGATCTGGCTACCCGATTCGAGTTCCGCGCGAATGTCGGCCGACAGCCGGCTCAGCCCCTCAAAACTGTCGATCCACGATTCTTTCATCTTCCCGCTTGCCTCCCGTTATCACGTGAGTACGGAAGGGCCTGATAAGGTTGCAACGATTCGCTTCTACCGTCATCCGGCTCCCGGCGGCAACAGAACTCAGGGGTGTCGCGCCTCGAACGCGCGCATGGATTTCAGATGAGCCGATATTGACGGGCCTTGTTGCGGAGGAAGGGCAGGCCACGATCCATCACTTCCTCGAAGCTATTGGCCACCGGACGCCAGACGGACAGACCGTATGCCAGTTGCGGAGGCATGTTGATAAAGCTTTCCATCGCCATGCCACCCTTGTAACCGATCGCCGCCAGCGCGCCGAACACCGCGTCCCAGTCACAACATCCTTCTCCGGGCGTTCCACGGTCGCTTTCAGACAGGTGGATGTAACGAAGGTGGTCGCGGGCGTCGAGTATGCCGTTGGCAATCCCCTTTTCCTCGATATTCATATGATAGGTGTCGAGGTGGATGAAGATGTTGTCGGCGCCGATCCTCTCGATCATGTCGCGCGCCTGCCATGCAGTGTTTATCAGGTGATTCTCGTACCTGTTGACCGGTTCAATTCCGAAACCGATGCCGAGACGTCTGGCGTGTCCGGCGGCGGCCTCAAGCGCGCGCGCGACATTGTCATATTCTCGCTGTGTCGGAGGATGGCCGGTGCGTTCGCCGATACCGCCGAAGGTCACGCCGGACAGTGCTTCAGCTCCCATCGCCTTGGCGGTGTCCATTGCATCCTTCAGATGCGCAATCGCGCCTTCAGGATTGACCGAGCACCAATTTTCCTGCGGCAAACCGAGTGAGCATACGGCCCGCAAATCGTGCTTTTCCAGAAGCGCCCGCGTGTGCGCCGTGTCGACGACCGAAGTGTCCAGAAGCGCGATCTCGATGAAATCCATCCCGTAGCGTGCAGCCGCCGGAATGGTGACTTCGGCCCCGTCGCGGTCCCAGTGCATCGTCCACATGCTTGTGTGAACGCCCAAACCCTGCATGTTCGTCTCCCGCATTAAATGGATGAAAGACCGGCGCGCAAAGCGCGCTCAGTGTCCTGAAATGCGTCATAGGCTTTCAGGCGCTCTGCATGGATTGCAGCAATTCTCCCGTCGGCTGGCTCGAACCGCGCTCCGACATGCGACATTGTGCGCATGCAGTCCTGCAGCGTCGGCTGATGACCGGAAGCGATAGCGCCAAGCATGGCTGCCCCGAGAAGCACGGGAGCAGGGGACGTCGTCGAAAGCAACGGCCGTCCGCAAGCGTCCGCCAGAAGCTGCTTGATCGTGTCGCTTTCGGCTGCGCCCCCGCTGAGAACGACCGCGCCGGGCATCACGCCATGCGCGCTCTGCGTATCGAGGATCTTGCGAAGACCGTAACCGACGCCGAGAACGGCAGCCACATAGGATGCAACGAGATCGTCGAGCCCGTTTTCCAGCGTTAGTCCCGATATGACAGCGGTGGCGTGCGGATCCGCGTAAGGCGCGCGATTGCCCAGGAAATCGGGCACGACAATGCGACTTCCTGCCAGTTCTACGGCTGCGCTTGCCTCAGGATGCCTGCGCTCGACCTCAGCCAGGAGATAGCCTTGCACGGTTTCGCCCGCCGCCTCGGCCAGGGCTTCGGCCTCGGCCCGCGCCGGGTGCGTCGCAATGAGATGAGCGATCGCTTCGCCCGCCGCCGACTGACCGCCTTCGCTCAGCCACAAGCCCGGAACCATGGCGGAGAAGTATGGGCCCCATACTCCGGGTACGAAATGCGCCTCACTTGAAGAGGACATCGTACAGGCGGACGTGCCGAAAACATACGCCATCGTCCGTTCCGGGCCGGCGGCGTGATCCGCCCCGACAGTGCCTACGCCTCCGGCGTGTGCGTCGATCAGGCCGGCTCCGACCGCCGTGCCGGCGAGCAGTCCAAGCGCATCGGCCGCTTCTTGCCTAAGGCCGTTGCCGAGCGGCGCGCCGGGCGAGAGGATTTCCTGCCCGATACGGGCGTAGTTCTCTCCGGGTAACTCGCCTAGGCCGATCTCTCTGAAATAGCTTGAATCCCATGCGCCTTCATGGGCGAGGTAGGTCCATTTGCAGGTGACCGTGCATGCCGAACGCGCCAGCGAGCCGGTCGCGGCCCAGGTCAGGAAATCCGGCAGGTCGAAAAACTGACCGGCGCGATGGTATGTCTCCGGCATGTTTTCCTTGAGCCAAAGCAGCTTCGGCGTCTGCATTTCCGGCGAAATCCGCCCTCCGACGTAGTCGAGAACCCGGTGGCCGAGGGCGTTGATCCGGTCAGCCTGTTCAACGGCGCGATGGTCCATCCACACGATCACATTGCGAGCGTGATCGCCGGACCGGCTGACGCTCGATGGTTTCATGTCCTTATCAAGCACGACCAGCGAACAGGCGGCGTCGAATCCTATGCCCGCAACCCTGTCAGGGGCTATATCGGCTTCCTTCAGAGCGGCGCGAACCGAAACGCAGACGGCTGACCAGATATCGTCCGACGACTGCTCGGCAATGTCTCCGGTTTCACGCCAGATGCGGATGTCGTGCTTGTGGCTGGCGAGCAGCGCGCCATCGGCGTCGAATACGCCCGCGCGTGCGCTGCCGGTTCCGACATCCACGCCAATGAAAACCGGATCGGACATCGTCAGAGATCCACCGCATTCGGCAGAAGCACGAGATCGCGGATCGTCACGTTCCTCGGCCGTGTGAGCATGAAAACGACGCAATCGGCGACTTCCTTCGGCTGCATCAGGCTTCCCTCTGCCAGCGCCTGATCCATTTTCGCCTTGGGCCAGTCGTCCAGCAGCGCTGTCACAACCGGACCGGGCAGGATTGCGCCGACACGCACGCCGTGCTTCGACATCTGCCGGCGCACCGTATGCGTAAAGGCCTGCACGGCATGTTTTGACGCTGTATAGATCGGCTCCCACACGACAGGTGTGACGCCCGCGACGGAACTCGTCATGATGACGTCGCCGGCTTTTTGCTGAACCATATGCGGCAGCACGGCGCGAACCGATCTGAAGGCGGCGTTGATATTGAGATTGAGGACCCGATCCCACTGATCCGGGTCGCCTTCGAGGATGTCGCCGCCGACATAGGCGCCCGCATTGGCGTGAAATATGTCGAGGTCGCCCGCGGAGTCGAGGATCTGCGGCACCATTTCCGAGACGCTGTCCGGGTTCATCAGATCGGTGATTATCGGAAAGGCGTTGTCGCCTAGATCGGCGCAGGCCCTTTGAAGCGCATCCTCGTCGCGGTCGACAAGCGCGACCTTCGCGCCTTCAGCAAGCAATTGTCGCGCGCAAGCCAGGCCGATGCCGGACGCCGCGCCTGTAATGGCGGCGGTCTTGCCTTTCAGACTGATAGACACGATTTCCTCCTCATTTGCTTGAATAGCCGCCCTCGATCATCATGATCGCTCCGTTTACGAGATCCGAGGCCGGTGAGGCGAGATACAGCGCCATGTCAGCGATCTCCACCGGTTCGCCGAAGCGGCCGAGCGGCGTACGGGCGATGAACGGATCTTTCTTTTCCGGTGGAGACCAGAGTTCCTTTCCCATCTCTGTCAGCACCACGGTTGGACAGATTGCATTGACCTGAATATTGTGCGGCGCGGCCTCCGTCATTAGCGACTTCGTCAACGCATTCAGTCCACCCTTGGAGGCGGCGTACGCCGCATGATCCTCCAGCGCGATAACGCCTGTTTGGGACGAGATGTTGATAATCTTTCCGTGTTTGCGAGCCGTCATCCCCGGCAGCAGCGACTTTGCGAGAATGAATGGCGCGGTCAGATTAACCGCGAGCGTTCGGTTCCAGTCCTCGAGCTGAAACTCGACGACCGGTCCGGTGATTGCAACACCGGCGGAATTGACCAGGATATCGACCCGGTCGCCGCTGGCCGCCAGCGCCCTGGCGGCGATGTCGGCGGTCTCTTCCGGGCTGGCAAGATTACCGGTGATGGCGGTGAAACGTCGTCCCTTCGCCTCGACAATGCGCGAAAGATCGTCAAGTCGCTGTGTGGATCGACCGTGTCCGATGATATCGGCGCCCGCGTCGGCAAAGACCTCCGCGATCGCCCATCCGATGCCCGAGGAGGCGCCAGTTACGAGCGCGGTGCGCCCGGCAAGGCTGAATCGCTCGACCCACTCAGGCATGGTTCACTCCAGATTTGTGTGATTGGCGCGCATGGAATTCGGCGCGATATCCATCCGGTCGCGCAGATCGAGCACCAGAATTTCAAAGAACAGGAACATCAGCGCCTCGTAGAGCGATCCCATTGGCAGGATGGAGGTGGCGTCGTCGCCACGATCCGCGGCCATCGTTTGCGCCGGCAGGTGTACGACGAGATCGGCCTTCACCGGGACCACGCCATCTGGTTCGGCGGTCACACATATCACTTTGGCGCCAGCCTCTTTTGCAACATCCATCAGGGCTTCCACGGTCGAGAAATGTCCGGGACCAGCGCTGATGAAGAGCACATCGTTTGTGTTCATCGGCGGCGTCGTCATGTCGCCGACGACATGCGCGTCGAGGCCGAGATGGAAAAGCCGCATTGCGAGCGCTTTCATCATCAGTCCTTCACGACCGACGCCATAACAAGCAATGCGTCTTGCTGCGGTCAGAGCCTTAGCCAGATCGTCGATCTGCTCCAGCACATCTGCGCTCAAGCCCGGTCGCAGCTCGGCGAGCATGCGATCCGCAAGGGTGTCTCTTTGCAGCGCCATAGCCTATCCTTCCCCGACCTTAATCTGAATCTTGACGTCCGTCGGACGGGCCTCGACGGCGCGATCGAATGCAGCGATACTGTCCTTGAAAGCGAAGGTTTCCGATATCAGGGGTTTCAGATCGACCTTGCCTGACGCCAGCAGCTCGATCGCTCTGTCATACATGTTGGCGTAGCGGAAAACCGTCTCCATCCTGATTTCCTTGGACTGGGCGAGCACGATATCCATGGGCGCCGGATTGACCGGCATTCCCACCCAGACCACACATCCGGCAGGCGCCACGGCCTCGAGCGCGGCCTGTATAGACTGCGCGGCGCCGGCGCATTCGAACACAATTTCGGCGCCCCATCCATTCGTCGCCGCAGCGATGACGTCAGAGGCGGAATCGCGCGCCGCATTGACGGGGTGAATGTTATCGTACTGTGCGGCGACCGCCAGCTTCTCGTCCACCAGGTCGGAAATATAAACCTTGGAGCAGCCGCCCGCCAGCGCTGCAAGCGCCACCATGATCCCGATCGGGCCTGCGCCTGTCACGAGCGCAATGTCGCCCGGTTTGATCCGGGCGCGAGTGGCCGCCTGCATGCCAATAGCGAATGGCTCCACCATTGCGCCCTCGGCGAAACTTATGTGGTCCGGCAGGCGATAGGTAAAAGCAGCAGGATGGATGACGGAGGGCGTCAGGCAGCCATGCACCGGCGGGGTCGCCCAGAAGCGAACGTCGGGATCGACGTTGTAGACGCCCATCTTTGCTGCTTTTGAGGCCATGTTCGGAACGCCGGGCTCCATGCAGACCCGGTCTCCAACGGAAAGATGTCTGACCTGCCTGCCGACCTCGCTGACAAGGCCGGCGGCTTCATGACCGAGCACCATGGGTTCGCGAACCACAAACGGACCGATCTTTCCATGGGTGTAGTAATGCACATCGCTGCCGCAGATGCCGACCGTATCGATTGCAATGCGGACATCGTCAGGACCCAACACGTTCGGCAAAGCGATCTCTCTGAGCGTCAGCTTGTCTTTTTCTTCCAGAACCAGGGCAATGGACATTGTTATCCCTTTTTACTCATCAATTTTCAGGTCGGCCGGGCGGTATTGGCGCAGACAGCAATGCGTTCGCCGTGTCAGCGTCGGTAACAAGCGTATCGACGAAACCGCGCAGAAGGGCCGCGCGAATGATCGGAACCTTGTGCATGCCGCCCGCCGCGAGAACAACGTTGGGGATTGCATGCAAGTCAGCCAGGGATACCCCGATAACCCGCCGGTTCAGCTCATGATCGATCACCTCGCCTTCGGCGTCGAGCACATGTCCGATGATGTCTCCGACGCCGCCAAGGGCGATCAATTCGCGGCTATCGATGTTCCGGGGCAGGGCGTCGCGGACGAGCAGAGAGCTGGACAGATCTCCGGTGGCTAAGGCGATCGCGCCACACGAACGGATTTTCTCCAGCATTTCCACGATCACGTCCTGTTTCATGAACAGTTTCTGGCTCTCGGCGCTTCCGGCAAAGAGCGGCGCGGTAAAAAAACTGTGCTCCGCATTGCACAGGTCTGCCAGGCGGGTGGTGATCTCGTAGCCGTTGACGTCGGAGCCGCGTGTCACGCCTCCCATCACCGAGACGATCTCGAGATCCGGGCGGTCGACAGGCCGGATGAACCGGGTCGCCAGGTTCAGCGTGTTGCCCCAGGACATGCCGAACGCCGTGATGGTCCGGTCGGACAGAATCGCGCCCAGGTAACTGCCGAGTCCGGCGCTTACCAGGGTGGTTACAGCGTCGGGATCCTCGGGCGTCGGCACGACGACAGCGCGCGTCAGACCGAAAGTACGCTCGAGTTGCCATTCCTGTTTGACCGCTGCGGTGAAGATCGAATCAATGCTGACGCGTAGTATTCCGCGTTGCCGCACTTCGCTCAGGGCCTTGTTGACGCGCAAACGGGTTACGCCAAACCGCTCGGCGGCTTCGGCCTGGGTCAGGCCCTCGAACTCGCAGGCCCACGCAAGACGAACCAGAAGCTGTTCTTCTTCATCGATCTGGTCGATCTTTATGCGTCGCGACATGGCGCCTCACCGGACGGTTGGATTGAAGCCGCCGAAATGGCGGACATCGTTACCTATCACTTCACCGCGCCCATGGTCAGGCCCCTGACAAGTTGTTTGGAGGCGATCAGCGCAAAGATCAACACCGGAATGACGATCAGCGTTGAGGTCGCCATGATCTTGCCGTAGGGCAGGTTGTAGCCTTCCATGAAAGACACCGCCATTGCAGGCGCGGTCTTCGCCTCCGTTCGCGTCAGGATCAGGCCGAACATCAGCTCGTTCCAGGAAAAGATGAAGGAGAAGATCGCCGAGACCGCCACGCCGGGCATGGCGAGAGGCAGGCAGATCTTGCGCATGATCGTGAACTGCGACGCCCCCTCCAGCCGCGCAGCCTCGTCGAGATCGTAGGGAATGCCGCGAAACTGATCGGTGACGATCCAGATAACGATCGGCAGATTGAACGTCAGATAAATCAGTATCAGCGTGATGTGCTTGTCGAGAAGGTTGAGGCTGCGGGCGATAAGAAAGAACGGCAGGGCCAGAACGATCGGCGAAACCATGCGGTTGGTGATGAACCAGAACCACAGATCCTTCTTGCCGCGAAATTCGAAACGCGCCAGGGCGAAGGCGGCGGGCACGCCGAGGAGCAGCGCCAGCGCCGTTGTGCAGACAGCGATAACAAGCGAATTGATCAGTGTTCTGAGTACGGCGTCTTCGAAAAGCGCTTCCCGGTAATTCTGCAGCGTTGGCTCGAACAGCCAGACGGGCGGCGCCTCCAGCGCCACGATCTGCGTTTTCAGCGAGGTCGTCACCATCCAGTAGAACGGGAAGACGCAGACAGCGATGATGACGAGGATCAGGACAATCTGCCAGAGAAGGGAGCGGGAGGTGTTCATCGCTCAGACCTCCTTGTAGAAGACGCGGATGTAAATCTGCGCCAGAACGATGGTGATAATCAGCAGAATGATCGCCTGCGCCGACGCCAGTCCCTGGTCGAAGCCTCGAAAGCCGACGCGCTGGATCATCAGCGATATGAATTCCGTGGACGATCCCGGGCCGCCTCTGGTGAGTGTGAAGACCATGTCGAACAGTTTCAAAGTGTCGGCTGTGCGCAGGATCAGCACCGCGACGAGGCCCGGCAGAAGAAAGGGCAGTTGAACGTGGCGCAACACGACCCACCAGCTTTTGGTCTCAAGACGCGCGGCTTCCTCCACCTCGCCCGGAACCATGGTCAGGCCGGCCAGCAGCACGAGCGCGACAAAGGGCGTCCACTGCCAGACGTCCCAGAATATAATCATTGCGAATGCGTTGGTCGGGTCTCCGATCCAGTTGATATTGGCGCCGCCCATTAGCTGATTCACGACGCCGAACTTCTGATTGAACATGACCTGACCAAGAAGGCCAACGACGGCGTAGGTCGTCGCCATGGGCAGGACGAGACTCAGACGCGCCAGCGTCTTGAGCAGGCTAAGTCCAGGTTTGTGCAAAATCAGCGCGATTCCCAGACCAAGCGCGATCTGCAACGGGAGCGCGGTGCAGAGAAGAAAGAATGTTCTGCCCATGGCCTGCCAGAAAACTTCATCGGTCAGGACGCTCCAATAGTTTTCGAGGCCAATGAACTTTATTCTCTTGAGTTTTGTCAGATTAAAAAAATGAAACGAAGTCCAGCCCGCATAGAGTAGCGGCGCGATTCCGACAATGGCGAGGCCGAAGACGGCCGGACCGATAAAGGCAAAAATCGTGCGTCTGGATACCTGTGCGCGCATGGTGCTCCTCTGGAAAAGTTGGTTGCGGAGACGACGTGATACGCCGTCTCCGCATTGCTTGGGAAGATGGCCTCTTACTGGGCCAGCGGCTTTTCGCCGGAGTAGTAGCCGGCGTCTTCAAGCACGGTCTCCATGCGGGAGCCGATTTCCTGAGCGCCTTCCTCGGTTGTCACCTCGCCGAGCATTATCTTCGTGCCCCACTCCTGGACGATTTCGGTGATTTCCGGCCATTCGGCGAAACGCGGGCGGAACTCCGGCACGCCGTCCTGCCAGCTCTCTACGAGCGCCGGGACGAACTTGTACTTGTCGGCCAGCGCCGGATCTTCGTAGGCTGACTGGCGCGCCGGTACGCCGCCGCGCTCCAGGTACTCAAGGGCATTCGCCTTTGAAGTCGCCCACTGAATGAACAGCCAGGCCGCAGCCTGTTCGGCTTCGTCCGCCTGGCTGGCGACAGCCAGAGAGAATCCGCCAAGCGCCGGTTTACGGCCCGCCGGACCTTTCGGCTCGGGAGCGATTTCCACGCAATCAGCGACGCTGGACGTATCTGGCGACACCACGGTCGAGTAGAATGCGGACCATTCGGTGATCATCGCCACATCGCCCTGGGCGAAACCGTTGACCGCTTCGGCGTGGTCATAGGCGACGATGCCGTCAGGCATGTACTGCATCAGATCCTGACGGAATTTCAGACCCGTCTGGGACTCTTCTGAGTTGAGGTTAGACTTGAATTCCTCGTCGAGGAAGGAGCCGCCGAAGGGCCAGAGCACACGCGCGAAGCTGTCTGCGGACTGTGTTTCATTGCGCTTGGACTGCAGTGCGAAAGCATATTTGCCGTCTTTCGTCAGCGCCGGTCCATAGGTGTCCTTGAGTTCGGTCCAGGTTTCGGGCGGACCGTCGAAACCAGCCTCTTCCAGCATGCAGCGGTTGTAGAACAGAAGGCCCGAATAGTTGTCGAAAGGAAGACCGTAGACGGTTCCATTCCAGCTTCCAAAGGCGTCGAGCACCAGCGGGAAGAAGTCATCGAGGTCGAGGTCGGGGTCCGTGATGGCGGCGTTCGACGTGAAGTTTTCGATCGGAAGGATCCAGTCGTTTTCGGCGAAGTTGCCAATCCAGACGAGGTCGATCAACGCGATATCGAGATCACCGCCAGCGACGAAGTCGCGCACCTGTTCTCCAAGCGCGTTCTCATAGGGATGCTTGATGACGTTGACCTTGATGCCGGTCTCGTTCTCGAATTCCGGAAGCATCGCCTCGATCGCCTCGTAGCCCGGACGCAGCAGAAACACCACATCGATGGTGGTGCCGGCATACGGCTCGGCGGCTTTCTTGTAGCTCCAGTCGGAATCGTCAGCGAGTGCGCCGGTCGCCATAACGCTGGCCAGCGCGACGGAGCAGAGGAGTCTGTTCAGTTTCATGAGATAACCTCCCTAATATCAGCAAACCGATTGACAATCATTTGTCTCGGTGCGCATACAAATGTATCTTTTATACGAAAGTGTCAACGAAGTTTTTTGCTCACAGGCCACGCTCCTGTCGCTGAAAGCTTCACGGGCCGGAGATCGGAGGAGAACGCCATGGCGTCGATCGAGATCAAGAAAATCAACAAGTTTTACGGCAAGGTCCAGGCGCTCTTCGACGTCGATCTCGACATCGCCGACGGTGAATTCGTCGTATTTGTCGGTCCGTCTGGATGCGGCAAGTCCACGCTGTTGCGCACGCTTGCCGGGCTTGAGGCAATCGATTCAGGTACGATCATCATCGGAGGCAAAGATGTTTCCAAAGCCGAGCCGGTCGATCGCGATGTCTCCATGGTGTTCCAGTCCTATGCGCTATATCCGCACATGTCGGTGCGCCAGAACATGGAATTCGGCATGAAGGTCAATGGAGTTGATCCCTCCAGACGCGCTGAACGCATAGCGGAAGCAGCCCGTATCCTTCAGCTGGAAGAGTATCTGGACCGAAAGCCGTCTCAGCTTTCTGGTGGTCAGCGGCAGCGCGTCGCGATAGGTCGGGCCATCGTGAAGCACCCCAAGGCGTTCCTTTTCGACGAGCCGCTGTCCAATCTTGACGCCAAGCTGCGCGTCCAGATGCGTGTCGAATTGGGCGCGCTCCACAGGCAGCTCGACGCCACTATGATCTATGTCACTCACGACCAGGTCGAGGCTATGACGATGGCAGACAAGATTGTGGTGCTCAACGCCGGCCGCGTTGAACAGGTTGGAACGCCGATGGAGTTGTACCACAAGCCTGTCAGCAAGTTCGTCGCCGAATTCATTGGATCTCCGGCGATGAATGTCTTCGAACCGGACGGATTGAAAGGCCTGACGCTTGCGCCGGAAGTCCGTTTCATTGGCTGTCGACCCGAACATTTCGAGGTCGTCAATCGCGGACAAGGCAATCTCGACGCCAAGGTGAACGTAAAGGAGCAGCTTGGCGGAGAAAGCCTGCTCTATCTTTCCGCTTCGGACAATCTGACCTTCGTCGCGCGGGTCGACGGCGACGACGGGGTCCAGGTGGGCGATGAAGTGGGGCTGCAAATTCCCGAGCATCGGTTGCACCAGTTTGATGCAGACGGCCGGGCCTTGAGATAGGAACACATCGCCGATGGTGGACCCGATGGGGCTTTCCCGAAAGCTTGCACAGTCCGATGCAGAGGCGGGCGTCGATCTCGTCATCTTCGATTTCGACGGCGTGGTTGCGAACAGCGAAGTCATTTCGTTGTCGTCGTTGCAGACGACCCTGCGAGAATTCGGCGTGCCGCTGGACATTGACCAGGTGAGGGGCCGTTACCTCGGCGCCGCGATCGACAAGATCGAAAGGGATGTCGCTGTGCAAAGTCCGCGCGGAACATCGGAAGGCTTCAGCCAGACCTGGCATGGCATATTGTTCGATCGTTTCCGCAGGGAACTGACGCCGGTTCCCGGTCTTGGCGATCTGCTTGACCGCATCGAAAGGCGTGGCCTTCCGTTCTGTATTGCGTCCAGCAGCACCTTTGAGCGTCTGGGCATAGCGCTTGAAGCCATCGGCTTGGCCAGTCGCTTCACGCATGTATTCAGCGCTCAGCAGGTTGAAAACGGCAAGCCAGCGCCAGATTTGTTTCTGCACGCCGCAGCGCAATTCGGCGTCTCACCGGACAGATGCCTTGTGGTCGAGGATTCTCCCCTAGGCATCAGAGCTGCGAAAGCGGCTGGAATGCATGCCACAGGGTTCCTCGGCGGGATGCACCTGAATGACATTCGCGACGATCATCGCCGGGTGCTCATGGAAGCGGCTGCTGACCGCATTGTCGAGAGTCTCGGTGAGATCATGTCCGAAGAAGACTCCACAGCGAATTCCTAGACTGCTGTTGTCAAATTGGATGAATTATATCGGGAAGATAAAACCAGGCGACGCATGACATCCGTTACTTTACGAAAAGCCTATCTACATTCTCCGCCACGAAGAATTTTCGGCAATAACTCGAAAATGCCTGGGCTCTTCGGCTGAGACGACCGCCGCGCCGCATGGCGAGAACGATGTTCGGGCTGGAGTCTGATTCCACCAATGGACGGCAGACGACCTTCAGACCGCCATAGGTGTTGTCGGTGAAGGGGCGCACATTCAGGATGCCGATACCGAGTCCCGCCGCCGCGGAACTGCGGATCATCTCGAAAGATTCCAGGCGCTGGATACGTCCGGGACTGACCCCGGCCCGCTCGAATAGCGAGTTGATGTAGGTCCTTGATTGCGGAAGGTTCAGCAGGAGCAGTGTTTTCTCGGCGAGGTCCTTGAGCGATATCCTGTCGTTCGCAGCCAGCGGATCGTCTTCGGCGATGACGACATGTGGCGGGGCGTTCGCCAACACCTCATAGTCGAACTCCTCCCAGATGCCGGCGTCGTAGGTCAGCAAAATTTCCACGACGCCGTCACGCAGGCTTTGCTGGATGGCGATGATATCGCCCTCCGAAAGATGCACGATCAGTTTCGGATAGGTTTCGTTCAGGTCGCGGATGACCTGTGGTGCGATGCTCGGCGATATCGAGGTGAACGAGCCGACGCGTAGCTCTCCCGACAATTCCTGGTCGCTGCCGCTGACATCGCGGAAATAGGACTCCGCCTCGTCAAGCATTCGGATGGTTCGAGCAATGGCCCTTTCGCCCGCCGTCGTCGTCACCAATCCCTTGGATCGCTGGCGTACGAAGACCTGGATGCCGAACTCTCTTTCAAATTTCTCGATAGCCATCAGGATGGATGACGTCGAGATGTTCAGGGCGTTCGCCGCGCCGAGGATCGAGCCTTCCTGCGACGCTGTGACCACATATTGGAGTTGTCTCAGTGTGATATTCATAATTTAAATTTAACAGCGTTATAAAATACATTATCCAAAGTTAATTGATCTTGCTAGCCTGTTTTTCGGGAAGAGGAAACAACCGGCTCATGAAGCAAGACCTGACGGCTGCTGCTGAAGAACATTCTCTGGAAATAGAGTGCATCTGGCCGGGCCAAGCCACGCTCGGCGAGTGCCCGATTTGGGACGATCGCAGACAGCGCCTGTTCTGGATCGACAGTCTGGAGAAGATAATCTGGCGATCTGACGTCGCCGGCGCCGGCGCGCAAGCTTACAAATTGCCGGACCTGATTGGTTCGATCGGACTTTGCGATGACGGAAGGTTTATTTCGGGGCTTGCAAGCGGCTTCGCTTTGATCG
The DNA here is from genome assembly GCF_039888615.1 of Hoeflea sp. CAU 1731. Classification (NCBI taxonomy): domain Bacteria; kingdom Pseudomonadati; phylum Pseudomonadota; class Alphaproteobacteria; order Hyphomicrobiales; family Rhizobiaceae; genus Hoeflea; species Hoeflea sp. CAU 1731. The sequence goes on from NZ_JBDQQS010000005.1 coordinate 28,210, forward strand.
ACATCTCTTCCGACCCCGTTGGAGTCGAATGGATCGGAAATCCGGAACCTGAAAAGGCGGATACGCGGCTGAACGATGGCAAGGTGGACCGTCAGGGGCGTTTCTGGTGCGGAACCATGAACCTGGATTTCGCGGTGCCCAACGCGTCGCTCTATCGGCTCGATCGGGACCTTGCCTGGCATCGCCTCGACACGGGCTTTACCGTTTCCAACGGCATCGCCTTCAGCATCGATGGAAAAACAATTTATTTTTCGGACAGCCGTGTTGATCGTTCCTATCGGTATACGCTTGACCCCATTACCGGCGGATTGTCGGAATGCCGGAGCTTTGTCGATACAACCGCGTATGAGGGCAGGATCGACGGCGCGACAGTCGATGCCGACGGCAATTACTGGGGCGCTCTTTTCGATGGTTCTGCCGTTGGCTGTTTTTCACCTGACGGCGAGATGATTCGCCATATCAGACTGCCCGTAACCTGTCCCACAATGTGCGCCTTTGGCGGCCCGCAGATGGACGTGCTTTTCGTGACGTCTGCGCGCTTCTCGATGGATGAGGCGCAGATTGCCGCCGAGCCTTTCGCAGGAGGCCTGTTCGCCATCCGGGGACTGGGCGTCCGGGGAATACCGGAACCGCGTTTCGACGTGACATAGTGACAATGGAATGGAGGCGGCGCCGTCTGAGCGCCAACACATGTGGCCGGGAGGCCCGAAACAGAAGGAGGAGATTATGAGTTTCAGATATTTGGGCGTCCTTGGGATAGCCATGTCCATGGTCGTGTCGGCGTTCGTCGCCACAACGGCGGTCAACGCAGCGCCGCGGGTTACAATCAAATATGCGCATTGTTGCCCGCCGGATCATACATACGGCGTCTACGCCCACCAGTTCGCCGACAAGGTGAAGGAAAAGTCGGATGGCGAGATCGTCGTCGAGGTGCTTGACGGCGGCGTCATGGGAACAGAACAGGCGATTGCCCAAAAGGTCCAACTCGGCACGGTGCAGATGGGCGGCATCACCTCGAACAACGTCGCCCAGCTGGCGCCCTCGCTTAACGTCCTGGTGCTGCCTTACATGAACGACAGTCCTGACGATCTGACGGGTGAAGGCGGATTGTTGCGCTCAGGAGCATTCCGGGATGAGCTCAACAAGCGGGTCCTGGGAGAGAGCGGCAGCCTGCGCGTCATTGGCGGTTTCACGAATTCGTTCCGCAGCCTGTTTGCGAAAGACAAGTGCATTTCGACGATCGACGATCTTCAAGGACTGAAGATCCGGGCACCCAAGAACCCGGTCATGACCGCAATGTGGGAATCGTGGGACGTGTCCACCTATCCGATCGCGTGGGGCGAGACCTTCGGCGCGGTCGCAACCGGCGTGGTCGATTCCTTCGACAGCCCGACGGATGTGGTCCTGAACATGGGCTTCCACGAGCATATCAAATACATCACCGAAGCGACCTATCTGCCGCTGGCGGCTGTCGTTGTCATCAATAACGACTTCTTCAACGGCCTCTCGGAGGAAGACCAGAAGCTGATCCTTGAAGTGGCCGAAGAGGTCGACATTGCGCATGCCGAATATGTCAAGGAAAACGGCGCGCGTGTCCGCAAGGCTCTGACCGAGGATCACGGTGTGACATTCTGTGAACTCGAAGATCCTGAAGTGTGGGCGGAAAAAGCCCGTGGCGCATGGCCGCAGCTCTACGAGCTTGTCGGCGGAGGCAAGGACTGGGTCGACACGACGGTCCGCTACAAGGAAACCGGCATCCTGGAATAGACTGTCGAGCGACAAAACGGCTCCGCCATCGAAATTTGGTCGGCGGCGGAGCCGGCAAAAGCGCCGAACAACGGCCGATTAGAACCTGATAACATCCTAAAACCAGGCGGGCAGGGGAGCAGATCATTGATGAACCGTATTCTGTTCGCCGCCGGACGATTCGAGCTCGTTGTCGCGAACCTGAGCCTGGCGCTCCTCGTGGTCGTTCTCGCCGCCCAGATTTTCTTCCGTTACGTGCTTCATGTCGGGTTGTCATGGAGTGAGGAAATCTCCAGATTTGCCTTCGTATGGTTCGTCTACATTTCGGCAAGCGTGGCCGCGCAGCGCGGCGCCCATATCCGCGTGACATTGTTCGCGCGCCTGCTTCCGGTCAGTGAACGTCTTACCTTTCTGCTCGCCGATATCATCTGGATCATCTTCAACGCTTTTGTCGTATGGGCTGGAATATTGCTCATCCAGCGAACGCTGACATACCCGGTCTACTCGACCTCGCTGTTTCTCCCGTTAGCCTACATCTATACGGTCATTCCGCTCGCGCACGCGCTGATGATTGTGCGGATCGTCGAGCGCCAGTGGCGGTCCTGGAAATATGGCGTGCCTTTGATAGCGGGCGAGGAATCCGAGAGCCGGGAGGCCGGCACATGATATTCTTCATTGTCTTCGCCGTCTGCCTGGCTCTCGGCGTGCCGATTTTTGTCGTGCTCGGCGTGCCGTCACTTATCGAACTTTTAAATTCGCCCATACCGCTCGCCTCGCTCGCCCATAGCCTGTTTGACGGCGTTGACAAGTTTCCGCTGCTGGCAATCCCGAATTTTGTGCTGGCAGGCGCAATCATGTCCAGGGCGGGCATCACGCGCGACATTATTGACGTCATGCGTTCTGTGGTCGGAGAGGCCTATGGCGGTCTCGCCATCGTAACCATTCTGTCCTGTATGTTCTTCGCCGCCATTTCCGGATCCGGACCTGGCACCGTCGCCGCGATTGGAACGTTGCTGATCCCGGCGATGAAGGATGACGGCTATCCGAAGGATTTCGCCGCTGCGGTCGCCTCATCCGGAGGCACCCTCGGAATCCTGTTGCCACCCAGCAATCCGATGATCGTCTACGGGGTCCTCGCCTCGGTCTCCATTGGCGACCTGTTCCTGGCGGGATTGCTTCCCGGCATCCTGATGGGCGCGCTGCTGATCGGCGCGACCTGGTTTCTGTCCCGCAGGAATGGCTACCGGGGAGAAAGCCGGCCCTTCAAGGCGAAGGAATTCGCATCGAGTTTGTACAAGGCCAAATTTTCGCTCGCCACGCCTTTCATCGTTCTTGGCGGCATCTATGGCGGCGTCTTCACGCCGGTGGAAGCTTCGGTAATCGCCGTCGTCTACGCGCTTCTGGTCGGCATGGTGATCAAGCGGACCATTCGGCTGGCCGATGTCTGGGAGACGCTGAGTGAAGCGACGACGATCTGTGGCGGACTCATCCTGATCATGGGCACGGCCATCTTCTTCGGTGAGTTCCTGACGCTCAACCTTATCCCGCAGAAGATCGCCGCTTCGCTTCTGAGCGTGACCAGCGACCCGATAATCATGCTGCTGATCATCTGCGCGATCCTGATCGTGCTCGGCACATTCATGGAGACGCTTTCGACCGTCATCATCCTGACGCCGATCCTGCTGCCGCTGATCAAGCAGCTCGGCATTGATCCGATCCATTTCGGTATTCTGCTGGTGGTCACAAGCGAGATCGGTTTTCTGACCCCGCCGCTCGGCGTCAATCTCTTCGTTGCCTGCGGCATATCCGGTCTGTCGATCGAGGCTGTTTCGCGACGCGTCATACCGTTCATAGCGACCATTATCGTGGGGCTGCTCATCCTGCTGTTCTTCCCGCAGATCAGCCTGTTCCTGCCCTCGTTGAATTAGATGCCCGGCGAAATCCCTGACGCGCGGGACCACCCGCGTGTAGACGCACGCCAAAACCAGGACTGAAAGGAAAAAGATGCTCACCAACGAAGGTATCATCAACACGTTTCTCGAAAGCGGCGTCAATCGCGGTTTTACCCTGCCCGGGCTCGGGATAACCTGGTCGCTGCCGGCTTTCCATGAAAAGCAGGATGAGTTTGACGTGGTGCTCGCCCGTTCGGAACAGAGCGCCTCCGTCATGGCTCAGGTTGCGGGCAAGATGACCGGAAAACCGGGGCTTTTGATGGCTCAGGGACCATTCGCCACGACCACCGGCGCCTTCGGTATTCTGGAAGCCTATTTCTCGTCGTCGCCCATGGTGATCCTCACCGACACGTCCTGCTACGACGGCTTCGGTCAGTATGGCGTCTACCAGACAATGACTGGCGACTACGGGGCGGCTGACGCTTTCGCCGTACTCAAAACCATGACGAAATATGCGACCTATGCAACGACTCCGGCCGAGGCGATTTATGGGGCGCAGCTGGCTGTCAAACACGCCTCGACGCCGCGTCAGGGGCCGGCCGCCATCATCATGCGCTCAAACATCATCAAGCAGGAGATCCCGCAGGAAACGCGGGCCCGGCTCTACCCGACGAAAGGGTATCTCGAATATACGCCGCCGCGCGTCGATCGCGATGCAGTAACCGAGATAGCAGCGCTGATTGAAAAAGCCGAACAGCCAGTGATGATCATTGGCAACGGCGTCTATGGTTCCAAATGCGGACCCGCACTGCAGGCTTACGCCGAACAGAATGGCATCGCCATCGCCTCCAGCTATCATGGAAAGGGAACAATCGACGAGGCGAGCGAAATCGCCGTCGGCATGATGGGGACCTGGGGATCGGCGGCGGCCAACCGTATGGTGCAGGCGGCGGATCTCGTGCTGGTGATGGGCTGTAGTCTCGGACCAGAATATACACGGTTTCGCGACGAGAAGATGATCAGGCCCGGCGAACAGACCATCGTTCAGGTCGACCAGGATCCGCTGCATGCAGGTTGGGTGGTGCCGGTCGATCATGCTGTAACCGGCGATGTCGCCGATGTCGCCGGTCTGTTGGCTGCGGCCGCGCCGCATAACGCCACTCTCGTATCGCGTCGCAAGGCGTCGATCGCCCGTATCAAGCAGGAAAACGATTACGGCGTGTTACCGGAGTTTCCGACCCGTCCGGGAACCGTCCACTACGCCGATATCATGCGCGGCTTACAAGCGTTCCTGACGGACGACGATCTGTTGACGCTCGACGCAGGAACCAATCGGATCTGGGCGACATGTCGGCTTCCGCTTCGCTCGCCGTATCAGCTCGTTGCGCCCGGCGGCGTTGGTGGAATGGGCTGGAGCACGCCCGCAGCGACAGCCGCCAAGATTATCGCTCCGGAAAAGCGGGTCACAGGGCTGATTGGCGATGGCGGTTTCGTCATGACCATGGATGCGATCGCCACGGCGGCGGAGCGCGGGCTGGATGTGGTCTATGTGGTGGCCAATAACGCCGGTCTTGGAATGGTCCGCGACAATCTCGGAAACCAGCGTATTGGCGTGGATTTCGCCGATCACGATTTCACGAAGGTGGCCGAGGGGCTGGGCGGCAGCGGTTTGACTGTCACGGAGGAGGATCAGATGGCGGACGCGCTTGCGGAGGCGCACCGCTTGGGAGGGCCGGTCGTAATCGACGTGAAGGTCGATCCGGCGGCGAGTCATCGCGACTGTTCCGACTACGCGTCTTTATAAGGCAAAGGAGGCATGGCGACATGAAAAGGTTTGCAGGCAGATCCATATTGGTGTCGGCGGGCGCCGACGGGCTCGGTCTCGGTATATGCGAACGCTTCGCGGCCGATGGCGGGACAGTGGTTGCGCTCGACAAGAGCGCAGAGGCTATCGAAGCAGCGCGCGGGCGCCAAGAGGCGCAAGGCGTCCGGTTTGAGCAGGTGGATCTGCTGGACCAGGCATCCGTCGCCGAATGCTTCACCCGGCTGGAAACCGATATGCGGTTCGACACGCTGGTCAATAATGCAGGCGGTTCGCTGCATACGCCGCGTGCGTTTCTGGAGGAAAGCGACGAGGACTGGGACAGACTTCTTGCTCTCAATGTCACTGCGGCCGTACGCCTGACGCGTTTGGTTTTGCCCCACATGCTCGAGGCGGGGTTCGGCAGAATCGTGAATCTCGGCTCGAAGGCTGGGCGCTACGGCAGCCTTTTTACCGGCGCCAACTACGTAGCGGCCAAAGGTGCGGTTCAGTCGATGACCCTGCAACTGGCGCAGGAGTTCGGTCCGATGGGCGTCACCTGCAATGCGGTTTGCCCGGGAGCAATCCTCACCCCTCGGGTAGAGCGGCTCCTGTCAGAACGCATGACGCCCGAGGAAAGAGAAGCCGCCGTCCTTGGCATTCCCGTGCGCCGAAATGGCCGCGTCGAGGATGTCACCGCCGCCGTTGCCTTTCTGGCTTCCGAGGAAGCAAGCTTCATCACGGGACAATTGCTTGACGTTAACGGCGGGCAGGGAATGGCGTCATGAAGTCATCCCCCATCGGGCCGGTTCTCGTCACCGGCGGGAACGGATTTCTCGGACGGGCGATCTCTGGTCGAATGGTCGACGCGGGTGAATCGGTGATCTCGCTGGATCTTGCTCCGACCATCGAACCGGTCGCTGGCGTTATTGCAGAAACCGGAAACATCATGGATATCGAGGCGATCCACGCGATGGCGAAACGCCATGGGGTGCGCGCCATCGTCCATCTTGCAGCGATGGTGATCCCGGCGTGCCGCGCCGATCCGGCGAAGGGAGCGGAAGTCAATGTGATCGGCCACATCAACATGCTGGAGGTTGCGCGAAGGCTCGGCGTGCGGCGTTTCGTTTATACGAGTTCCGTCGCCGCGAAGCCGCGCGAACCTTTCGACACGCCAGTAAATCTGTACGGCGCCTACAAGCGGTGCTGCGAGGATATATCCAGGATCTGGTATCTCGACCTCGAAACGCCGTCGATAGGCCTCAGGCCCAATGTTGTTTACGGTCCGGGCCGGGAAATCGGCGAAACAGCGGCTATCACGCTTGCGATCAAAGCCGCCGCGCAGGGCGTGAGTTTTGAGATGCCTTTTGCCGGCGCAATGTGTTTCCAGTATGTCGACGAGGTCGTCGACGTGATGTGGCGGTGCCTGGCGCTGGAACCGGAAGGCGCGTACGTGTCGGATTTGACGACGGGAACGCAGACGATCGACGAGGTCATCGCCGCCATCAAGAAGGTTTCGCCGGAGGCCATGATCATTCCATCGCAGCAAATCAGGCCGGCGCCCCCGCAACTGGACAACGCCGTGTTGAAGAAGCTGATCGGGGAGTGGCCCTCCGTGTCGCTGGAAGAGGGCGTTCGCCTGACCCAGGCGTACTACGTCCGGAGCCAAAATTGAGTTTATACTTCCGGCGACGCGGCGTCTGAACTACAAATCGCCATTTTTACCTGTTTTGTGACGAACTTCGGGGGCGACAATTAACCCCGAGGACGATTATGAACGGAACATTTGAGGATTTTCTTGACGCCCTTCTTGCATTTGAATCTGGCTGGGACAGGGAAAGATATAATTCAGGTATAATACAGAACTGGCAGCTCGATCAGTGGGCTGGCGGCAGCGTTGCGGATTTTTATCCGGAGTATTCGAGCTGGTCCGAACTGACCGACGAGGAATGGGAAACCATGGCCTACCGGTCGATGAACGTATTCGGTTTCGTCGGCTATCAGTTTGGAGAGGCGCTGCTGATTGACCTCGGTTATTACGACGACGACGTTTATTATCTCAATGGCGCCGACACCAACACATGGGACGGCGCCTGGACAGGCAAGAACGGCGCAAATTCCCTCGAAGACTTCATGACCAAGGAGGTTCAGGATCAGGCGATCCTGGATGCGTTCGGCCACAATCTTGAAATCATCGAGGATGGCCTCGAGGCGGCGGGCACGAGCCTGGATGCATTTCTCGGAACCACGAGAACATATGCCGTCAACGGCCAGGAAGTGTCAGTCGAGCTTACACTTACTGGCATTCTGGCCGGCGCACACCTGAACGGCGCGCCCGCCATGATTGACCTGCTGCTGAACGAAACCGTCGCCAATGACGAATTCGGGACGTCGACCCTGCAATATATCGCGCAGTTCGGCGGCTATGAATCACCGCAGTACGAAGATCTTATCGACCAATGGCTCGAAAACCTTACCGGCGACGAGGGACTCGGCTCGAACAGGGGCTCTGCGAATGTCGACGCCGACACCGCCGACGTCGCCATCACCTGGTCGTGGGGGCAAAATGAAGTTGTTACTGATTTCGATCCCGATTCAGGCACAATAAGGGTCGATTGGCTGACTGCCGACGACCTCGAAATCTACGAGGAAAACGGCAGCGCAGTTTTCGCCGTTCCGTCAAACAATCAGACAACGACGTTGCAGGGTGTTTCTCTCGACGATCTCAGTCTGGCGAATTTTACCATCATGGACGAATCGGCGGCCGAGGAAATCCTTTCCCTGATCGGCTCGGAAGAAGCAAATGATGATGACGATGACGGCGCTTCCGACGATACCGGAGACGACGGTGCGTCGGACGATAACGGTGATGATGGCGCATCGGACGATGACGGTGATGATGGCGCATCGGACGATGACGGCGGCTCCGACGATACATCCGATGAGTATACAGGACCGACCAGCGAACACGGCACGGCCGACGTCACCAAGCAGACAGCCACTGTGGTGGTAACCTGGGCGTGGGGCAAAGACACTGACGTGACCGACTTTGATCCGGCGACCGACACCATATTCGTCGACTGGTTCAGCAAGGACGCTATCGAAGTCAGCGAAGTGGATGGCAGCGTGGTCTTTTCGATGCCTGGCAACAACCAGACAATCACTCTGGAAGGCGTTTCGCTGTCTGATCTGTCCGAAGACAACTTCACGATCAAGGACACCGCCACGGCGGCCGAAATCCTCAATCTCGTCGGAGCGGCGGCAAGCGATGACGACAGTGGTGATGACACCGATACAGGAGACGATTCCGGCAATCAGGACGACGGCGCATCCGATGGCGGATCGGCCGATATCCCGGATGACGGCGTGGATGTGCACCAGATCACCTGGAACTGGGCGGCGACCGAAGTGATTTCGGATTTCGATATTTCGGAAGACGTGCTGGACTTCGGTTCCCTGCCTGCCGCACTTGTCTCGATCACCGAGTCCGATGAGGACCTTATGATCGAAGTGATCGGCAACGGCGGGCATACTTACGTTCTTGAGAACATCCAGGCGGAAGATTTGTCGCTCGCCAATCTCGAGGCGCCGGACTGGAACGAGAATGTTCTCGAACAGGTTGTCGATCAGCTCGAAGCGCTGGGCAACGATAATATCGCGTGATGGATCATGACACGACGCGGAGATTTGCTCCGCGTCGTGTCGTACAATGTTGCCTGCAGTCAGTTATTTCGAATCCGAGCAGTCTCAGGTTTCGCGCCAGGCGTGGGTGATCTGATCAACGATAGGCTTTGTCAGGTAGGCAAGAACCGTTCGGGACCCCGTCGCCATGAAGGCCTCTACCGGCATGCCGGGTATCAGTTCCTGTCCCTTCAACTTTTCAAGCTCCTCCTCGCCGATTGTCAGACGCACCTTGTAGTAGCGTGTCTTCAAGACGTCATCCCAGGTCTGGTCCGCGGCTATGCGCGCGACCCGGGCTGCAAGTTGGGGCGTCGTTCGATGGTCGAGGCCTGGAAACCGGATCCATGCATTCTGTTGGCGATGCAACTGGTCGACATCGGAGGGATCGACACGCGCCTCGACGACCAGTAGATCCTCACGCGGAACGATCTGCACAATGGTTTCGCCCTGTCGGATGACGCCGCCGATCGTATGCGCGGTCATTTCATGCACAAACCCTGCTCTGGGCGCGCGGATTTCCAGGCGGTCAAGCTGGTCCTCCAGCGCAACTTTCTCTTCCTTCAGTTCCGCCAATCGCGCGCGCACGTCCTGCAATTCACGCAGAACTTCGGTCTGGTTGTCTGCGTCAAGCTGCAGCATCTGCATGCGGCGTTCGCTGATCGCCTCCCGCAGGCCGGCGATCTGCTGAAGCAATTCACCATGCTCTCCGGTCAGCCGCGTCTTCTCGCGCTCCAGGGTCGTCACCCTGGTTTTTGTCACAAGCTGCTTCTCGAGCAATGCGTTCAACCCGGAGAGTTCCTCGTCAAGGAGGGCGATCTCATCCTGCTTGGCCTGTTGTTGCGCATCCAGTCCGCCGATCTGTTTCTCAAGCTGCGTAATCTGGTCTTCGAGTTGCAGCTTGCGCTGTTTCATGCTGCCGTTGCGGGCATGCAGCAAAAGCTTCTGGCTCGTCAGGATGTCGCTTGTCGCCGCTTCCATTGAGGCTTCGTTATCAGAGCCCGCGGGAAAACGGATGGACGCAGCTCCGTCGCGTTCGGCGACCAGCCGAGCAGCGCGCGCATTCAGATCCTGCAACTCGTTCGCGATAATGGCGTGCTTCGATCGCGCCGCAGTGTCGTCGAGCACGATCAGCAGGTCGCCGGCTTCGACTGCGTCGCCGTCATTGACCAGGATTTTATGTACGATCCCGCCCTCGCGATGCTGAACGCTCTTGATTGCGCTTTCCACGACGATGGACCCCGGCGCAACCACCGCTCCGGATATTTTTGTGAATACGGCCCAGCCGCCAATGCCGATGATCAGGAGTGCGATCGCAAAGGACGCAATCGCCATGTGCCACCGGATACTCCCGAGAATTCCGCCATTTGTTTTTTCGAAAGAAAGATTTTGACTGTTCATTGTCTCAGGCCGCCGCTGTTTTCTTTGAATCGACTGGCGTCAATGTCTGGCGCATGATTTCGTCGCGCGGGCCAAAGGCGACCGCGCGACCGTCCTTCAGGCAGAGCGCCTTGTTGACAGCGCCTATGGCGCGGGGCCGGTGCGCGACGAGCAAGACGATCTTTCCGCGGGCGCGCACGGTCATAATCGCTTTTGCGAGCGCCGCCTCGCCCTCCGCGTCAAGGTTGGAGTTCGGTTCGTCAAGAATGATGATGAACGGTTTTCCGTATAGCGCTCTCGCTAGCGCAATGCGTTGCCGCTGCCCTCCCGACAGTGCAACGCCTTCCGAGCCGATAGGGGTGTTGTATCCCTTTGGCAGTGCGGTGATCAGGTCGTGCACATTGGCAAGCAGCGCGGCCTCTATGATGTCTTTCGAGGTGGCTTGCGGGTCGAAACGGGCAATGTTCTGGGCGACCGTGCCTTCGAACAGCTGCAAGTCCTGAGGCAGGTAACCGATGAATTCGCTTCTGGCGGCCGGGCTCCACTGGTCAAGGTCTGCGCCGTCGAAGCGGATCGAACCCTTGATCATCGTCGCGGCGCCGATGATGGCCCGGATCAGCGTCGACTTCCCCGAACCCGACGCGCCGAGGATCGCGATGCCGTCGCCAGCCTGCACGTCAAATGAGACATTGCGTATCACCGGATTGGCGGCGCCGGCGGGGCTGCAATAAACGCTCTCGACAACAAGCGTCTTGCGGGGCGCGGGCAGCTCATGTTCGGTATCTCCGAAGAGCGGCAGGGCCATCATGCCGCGCAGGCGTTCGAGGCTCTGTCTGGCGGCGACGAAGCCGCGCCAGTGAACCATCGCCTGCTCTACAGGCGACAGCGCACGCATGGTGATGATCGAGCAGGCGATCATCACGCCCGGTGAAATCTCCTGCTGGATCGCAAGCAGGGCGCCAACGGCGAGCATGCCTGACTGGAGGATAAGCCGCACCGTCTTGATGGAATGGGTGAAGAGGCCGTTGCGGTCGGCGGCGTGGCGCTGGTCGGTCAGGAAGCGGGTGTTCTCGGCGTCCCACCGATTTGACAGGGCTTCGGACATGCCCATTGCGAACACGGCCTCTGCGTTTCTGCGGCCTTCCTCCACCCGGGAGGTCCGCCGGGCGCGCAGATGCGCGGCGGCTTTCGATGGATTGCGGCACGCCAGCTCATTGAGTCCGACGAGGATTGCGATGATCATCACGCCGGCAAGCGCAACAAAACCCAGCAGGCTGTGAAACAGAAACACGAGCGCCAGATAGAAGGGCAGCCAGGGAAGATCGTACATCGCCGCCGGCCCGTTGCCGGACATGAACTGCGTGATGGATTCGAGATCCTGGACCGGCCTGAGGTTGCGCCCCTTGGCGCCCAATCGCGCGGGAAGGGCAGTCGAAATAGCCAACGCGCGCGCGGAAAGAGTCTCGTCCACATGCTGGCCAACCCGGTAGAGCACCCTGCTGCGCAGGGCGTCGAGAACGCCAAAGAACAGATAGAGGGAGAGCGCAAGCAGGCCTATGCCGACAAGTGTCGGAACGGAATTGCTGACAAGAACCCGGTCATAGACCTGCAGCATGAACAACGGACCGGTGAGCATGAGCAGGTTTATCACCAGACTGACGCCGCCAAGGCCCCACAAGAGGGGACGAAGCGAGGCAAAAAGTTCGCCGAGCGGCGACCCGGGATTTGGTTCTCCGACAGGAGCCCTTTCAGTAACGGACATATCCAAATTCATGATCAAATTCCGTCTTCAAGTATCAGTAAGCCGGCTGCGCTCGTTCAAGCGACGCCGGGAGAAATGTCAGTGATTCAGGTTGATGTCCGTTGGACAGCTGAAATGTCGTGGCTCAAATGAGTAGAAAGTCTGGTCAGACTGGTACTGGGAATACTTGCGTTGAAATTGCGCCAAATGGCAAAATTGAAGCTTTAACACTAATAAATAGTCAAAGTGAACGCCCATGTATTCATCCTGGTTACGCGTCACCCCTGACGAAGTCTGACTAAGTCGAAAATTGGCCAAAAATATGTTTGTGTGCGCGGGGCGTTAGCTTTTCCGGAAAAACGCCATTGCGATGCCGGAGGTCAGCTCGCTCTTGTTTGGAAAAGGCCTCACTCGACGATGTCCAGGCGTTTTCGGGCGCCGGCCAATATGATCCTTGACCTTCCAGTCGCTGGAAGCTTTATCAGAAAGTTAAGAGACAGAGGACGCCGCCAATGAACAACTCCACGACTGAAAGCAAATCAGGACACGAAAGCTGCCATCATGACCACGGGTCTCATCAGGGCTCCGGGTCGGAAGGAACGGCAATCGATCCCGTTTGCGGGATGAAGGTCGATCTTTCTGCTGGCAAGCCGAGCCTCGTCTACAAGGATAGGGATTATCATTTCTGCTCGCAGAAATGTCACGACAAGTTCGAAGCAGACCCATGGTTCTACGTGTCCGGCAATTCCGCGAAAGTTGCAAAAAAGACATCGTCCGATGCGCTCTACACCTGCCCCATGCATCCGGAGATTGTTCAGGAGGGTCCCGGCAGCTGCCCGATCTGCGGCATGGCGCTGGAGCCGATGAGCGGCGTTTCGAACGAGCCGAATCACGAGCTTGTGGATTTTACGCGTCGACTTTGGGTGAGCGCTGGAGCAGCCATTCCCCTGTTGATCCTGACGATGGGTCCGATGCTCGGGCTGCGCTTCAGGCAGTGGATCGGAGAACAGACCTCGATCTATCTGGAATTCATCCTCGCAACGCCTGTTGTTTTGTGGGCGGCGCTGCCCTTCTTCCAGCGCGGAATCAACTCTGTCCGCACCTGGAACCTGAACATGTGGACGCTGATCATGCTTGGCGTCGCGGCCGCCTATCTCTACAGCGTCGTGGCGACCTTCTTGCCGGAGCTCTTTCCTGCCGATTTGGCGTCGAAAGAGGGGCATATTCCCGTCTATTACGAAGCTGCGGTCGTCATCATAGCGCTGGTTTTCGTCGGCCAGGTGCTGGAGTTGAGGGCTCGCGAACGCACCGGGGACGCGATCCGCGCTCTTCTCGACCTGGCGCCGAAGACCGCTCGCAGAATTACGCCCGAGGGCGATGAATACGAAGCGCCCCTTGAAAACATCATGGAAGGCGATCGGCTGCGGGTTCGTCCGGGCGAAAGCGTTCCGGTCGATTCGATCGTCATCGAAGGCCGGTCCTCCGTCGACGAAAGCATGCTGACGGGCGAGCCGGTCCCGGTGGAAAAGAGCGACGGCGATTCGGTGACCGGCGGCACCATCAACAAGAATGGAACTCTTGTCATCGAGGCCCGTAAGGTCGGTGACGAGACGATGCTGGCGCAGATCGTTAATATGGTCTCCTCAGCACAGCGCTCCCGCGCGCCGATCCAGGGGCTGGCCGACAAGGTGGCTTCCTGGTTTGTGCCAACCGTAGTGGCCGCCGCTGTCATCGCCTTCGTGGTCTGGTTTCTGGTCGGACCTGATCCCGCGTTCGTGTTCGCCATCGTATCGGCCGTATCCGTGTTGATCATCGCATGCCCCTGCGCGCTCGGACTGGCCACGCCCATGTCGATCATGACAGCGACCGGTCGCGGCGCGCAGGCCGGTGTCCTTATCAAGGACGCCGAGGCCCTCGAACGGATGGCGAAGGTCGATACGCTCGTCGTCGACAAGACGGGCACGCTGACAGAAGGGCGGCCGACCCTGACCGGGATCGTCGTATTCGGCGACGCTCAGGAAGACGCCCTGCTCGCATTCGCAGCAGCGATCGAAAAAGGCTCGGAGCATCCTCTTGCCGAAGCGATCGTGGCGGCGGCCGAAGAACGCGGCCTTGCGCTTTCCGCCGCCAATGATTTCGAGTCAGTCACCGGAAAGGGCGTTCAGGCGTCGATTGAAGGTAGGAAAGTGGCTCTCGGCAACGCCGCCATGATGGAGGCGGAAGCGATCTCCGTGGCCGACGCCGACGAAGAAGCCGACGCCTGGCGCAGCGAAGGCAAGACAGTGATGTATCTCGCTGTTGACGGGACGCTGGCTGCTCTCATAGCCGTCGCCGATCCGATCAAGCAGACGACGGCGTCCGCGATCGCGGCTCTTCACGAGGCAGGTCTGCGGGTGATCATGGCGACCGGCGACAATGAACGCACCGCCAGAGCCGTTGCGGAACAATTGCATATCGATGAAGTCCGCGCCGGCGTCTCGCCCGAGGACAAGAAGAATCTGGTCGATGAATTGCACCGCGCCGGCCACAAGGTCGCCATGGCTGGCGACGGCGTGAACGACGCTCCGGCGCTTGCCGCCGCCGAGGTCGGCGTCGCCATGGGAACGGGAGCAGATGTCGCCGTTGAAAGCGCCGGCGTGACGCTCGTGAAGGGTGACCTGACAGGCGTGTTGCGCGCCAGACTGCTGGCGCTCGCCACGTTGAGGAACATCAAGCAGAATCTGCTCTTTGCCTTTGGTTACAATGCGCTCGGCATTCCGATCGCCGCCGGCGTCCTCTACCCGATCACAGGAACCCTGCTGTCGCCGATGATCGCCGCCGCGGCCATGAGCCTGTCATCGGTGTCGGTCATCACCAATGCGCTGCGGCTCAGACGTGTTCGGCTGGGCGTAGATTGAGGCCTTCCGCCTCTGAGCGTTTCTCGACTGGAAAGCCATAGGAGCGGCTTCATGAATATCGGCACGGTGTCTGCAAAGTCGAATCTGCCCGCCAAAACCATCCGCTACTATGAGGAGATTGCGCTCGTAAGTCCGTCCCGCCGGGAAAACGGGTACAGGGAATATTCCGAGAATGATCTCCACCGGCTCCGCTTTTTGCAGAGGGCGCGTAACCTGGGTTTTACGATTGAGGAATGCCGCATGTTGTTGTCGCTCTATGACGACAAGAACCGGGCGAGCGCGGACGTGAAGTCCGTCGCGCTCGGCAAGATCGAGGAAGTAGACCGCAAGATCGCCGAGTTGCGCTCGCTTCGCATGACGCTTGCAGCGCTTGCCGACCATTGTCATGGCGACAACCGGCCGGACTGCCCGATTATCGACGATCTCGCGGGACGTAGAGACTGATGAGCAGGGTTCTGGTTGGATAGACCTTGCTGTCCGTCAGCATATCGTTTGGGGTATCAACCCTGGGGAGCCAGTTGTTTAGCAAAGCACTTCGGACAGTCTGAAAAGCCAGCTCAATCTTTGTGGTCCAGCTCCTTTTTCAGGACCTTGCGGTCTTCCTGCATCCGCTTTATGGCCTCGTCGCTTACCTCAGGAAATTTAGGGTCGATCCGTTCGAGTGCCTCGACGATTGTGGCCGCGATCACCATTCGGGCGAACCATTTGTTGTCGGACGGCACGACATGCCAGGGCGCATGCGCGCGCGCCGTGTTCTGGATCATGTCCTCATAGGCGCGCATGTAGTCGTCCCAGTGTTCGCGCTCGGAAATGTCGCTTGCCGAGAATTTCCAGTTCTTGTCCGGCTCCTCGATCCGGTCGAGGAAGCGCCTTGCCTGCTCGTTGCGGGAAACGTGGAGGAAAAATTTCAGAATGACCGTGCCGTTGTTCGCGAGATGCCGCTCGAAGGCGCGGATGTCCTTGAACCGTGTTTGCCACACATCTTCGCCGACAAGCTGATCCGGGATATTCTGACCTTCCAGGATTTCCGGATGGACCCGCACCACAAGAACCTCCTCGTAATGAGAGCGGTTGAAGATGCCGATCCTGCCGCGTTCCGGCAGCACGCGGGCGTGACGCCATAGGAAGTCATGCTTCAGTTCATTCGAACTGGGCGCCTTGAAAGACCGGACTTCGCAACCCTGCGGGTTGATCCCGCTCATGACATGTTCGATCGCGCTGTCCTTGCCGGCGGCGTCCATGGCCTGCAGCACGATCAGGAGCGCCCATTTGCCTTCGGCGTAGAGCTTTTCCTGAAGGTCCTTCATCTCCTTAATGTCGGCCGCGATCTGTTCCTTCGCCTCTGCCTTCTCGATGTCGAGACCGCAAGTGTCCGATGGATCGATCCGTTCAAGCCGGAAATCCGTCCCGTCCTTGATACGGTAGAGTTTTGCAAGGTCTGCTGCCTTCATGACCGGTCATCCTGTTTCGTGTTTCAGAACCCTTACCACGCGGACCCCGCCGTCAGGAATAGGTGCGATTTACCAAGGGGGTTTCGTCGATCTTCGCCAGCAATGCCTCTCTAAGCAAGAGTTCGGCGCGATTGAACCTTGCGCTCGGATTCCAGGCGACATGCACATCGATCGCCGGCACCTGATCGTATGGCGGCAACTGCCACAGAAGCCCATCCTCCACATCTCGACGCATCACATGGACCGGAAGCGGACCGATTCCAAGCCCGGCGATGATCATGCGGCGGACCTCCTCCAGATGGGCGGAAGTGCCAACGATCCGGTCTTCCAGATTGGCCTGGGCGCGCATCAGGGCGACTGGGCGTAGGGCGTCGTCCATCTGGTCGGTCACGAAGCTGACCGAGGACTGCCCGGCAAGGTCCGCCATCGTCAGGTTTTTGCGGCCGAAGAGCGGATGGGAGGGGCCGCAGAACAGGCCAAAATATTCACGGTAAAGCCGTCGATATTCCAACCTGCGGCTGCGCTGGTGCACGAGGCAGACGGCCATGGAGGCGCGACGCGATGTAACTTCGGCAAGCGCATGTTTGCTGGCCGCGACGTCGATCGAGATCGTTGCCGCCGGATGGGACTTGTGAAACTCCGTCAAAGCGTCGTCGAAAAGCGGCGAGACCACGTGGCTCGCCATGGCGATTCGAACATGTCCCCGCACCTCGTCGGTCACATCCCGGATCAGTGTTCCCAGTCGTATGATGGCGCCCTGGATGTCGATCGCCTCGCGGTAGAGCAACTGGCCGGCTTCCGTCAGCCGGAAATGACCGGGAGAGCGGTCGATCAGCCGCCGGTCCAGTCGTTCCTCGAGGCGCTTGAGGGCGCTCGACACCGTCGGCTGCTTCAGCATCAGCCGGTCGGCGGCCGCCGTCACGCTGCCGGCTTCGGCTAGTACGATGAAGGTGCGAAGCAGGTTCCAGTCGAGCTGGCGCGCCAGTTTCTCGAAATCGCCTTCCGACGCCATCATAAATTCAATCTATAGCCTCGATTGGCATTATCTATTTGACCTATTGTTGCCTGCTCGGCACCATCAATGCAATCAAAAAAGGGGAAACGCATGACCGTCGAGGCGCGAGAAGCCCGACAACCATGGATCTTGTTGTCGCCGGCGCTGCTGGTGGTGACGCTTCTCCTGTTCGTACCCCTCCTGTTCATCGTCGTCTATTCGTTCTGGCTGCGGACGGCCACGGGCGCCGACGAGGTTGGCTTCTTTCTCGGCAACTGGCGGGAAGCGCTGGGCGATCCGTTCTATCGCGACATCCTGCTCAATACGCTGAAGATCGCTGCCGTCACCACCGTCGTATGCGCAGTGGCGGGTTATCCGGCCGCCTATTTCATTGCGCGTTCGAAGGGTAACAAGGCGATTCTGCTGCTCCTGCTCATGTTGCCGTTCTGGGTGAGCTACATCATCCGCACCATGTCGTGGATCAACATTCTCGGCGTGTCCGGCGCGCTCAACACGTTCCTGATGTGGACCGGCGTGATCAACGAGCCGATCCAGATGCTTTACAACGAGACAACCGTCATCCTCGGTCTCGTGCATTTTCTGATGCCGTTCATGATCCTGAACATCTTCGTCAGTCTCGACGGAATTGATCGTAATCTCGAAGACGCCGCAAATTCCCTCGGGGCGACGCGGATTCAGGGTTTCCGCGAGGTGACCCTGCCGCTGTCTCTCCCGGGCCTGGCGGCCGGCGGCCTTCTGTGCTTCGTTCTGGCCGCCGGCACCTACATCACACCACTTGTCCTCGGCGGTCCGTCCGACGCGATGTTCGCCAATCTGGTGTTCGAGGCGATCATCACCCAGCTCAACTGGCCGCTCGGTTCGGCGCTGTCGCTGATGCTGCTGGTCATCCTCGGCGCCCTCGTGCTGCTCTATAATCATTTCCTCGGCATGGCCCAATTGATGAAGGGGCTCGGCTGATGGGTTGGATGCTGATCCGGATGTGGGCCATTCTGGTCTATATTTTCATGTTCCTGCCCGTGGCGGTAGTTGTGCTTCTCAGCTTCAACGCCAGCCAGTTCGGAAGCTTCCCGATGACCGGCTTCTCCTTCCGCTGGTTCATCGAGCTTGCGAACAACGAGGCGATCCTGAGGGCTTTCCGCACTTCGATCATCCTCGGCGGCCTGACGGCGCTGATCTCCACTACGCTTGGCGTGCTCGCGAGCCTGGCGCTGATCCGATACAAGGTGCCGGGGCAAAACCTCATCAGTACGGTCCTGATCGCGCCCATTCTGGTGCCGGAGGTGGTTCTGGCCGTGGCGCTGCTCTTGTTCCTCAACTTCCTGTCGATCAACAAGAGCTTCGCCCTGCTGCTCTTCGGCCATGTCATCTTCACGCTGCCGTTCGTCATCCTTGTGGTACAGGCGCGGCTGGTTGGCATTCGGCGCGATATCGAGGAAGCGGCTCTCAGTCTCGGCGCGAACCCGGTTCAGACCTTCTTCCAGATAACATTGCCGCTGTTGTTGCCGGCAGTGCTTGCTGGCGGGCTCTTCGCCTTCACCATCAGTTTCGACGACATCACCGGCACCTTGTTCTGGAAGCCCGGCGGCGTCGAAACCGTACCCACGCAAATATTCGCGATGCTGCGCAACTCGATTTCTCCGGAGATCAACGCGCTCGGCACCGTGATGATCTTGCTCACCGTCGGACTGCCGGTTCTGGGGCTGGCGATCGCCCGATGGGCCTCGATGAAAAGCGGCGGCTGAACCCAGGAAACAATTTGACCGTCAATATGGAGATGAAAATGGACAGTACAAAGAGATACGAACGACTTCGCGAACGCTACATGAACGGCGACCTTGATCGGCGCACATTTCTTGGCCTGATTGGCGCTGCGAGCCTCGCCTACGGCGTTTCTTCGCCCTTCATCCGGGAAGCCAGCGCAGCGGTGGAAGAGGTCCGGTTCGATGGCTGGGGCGGCGTGGTCTCCGAGGCGTTTCGCAAATATGCATTCGATCCATTCACGGCTGAAACCGGCGTGAAGGTTGTCGACGGAACCTTCGGGGGTTCCGACGAGTATCTTTCCCGCGTCAAGGCGAGCCAGCCTGGCGAATACAACATCGCTCATCTTTCCGGCGTGTTCGATTACGCCCGCTACGCCCAACTCGGCCTCGCGTCAGACCTCAACACGGACAACATTCCCAATCTACAGTATGTCATCCCGAAGCTGACCGAAGTCTTCAGAAAGGTCACGGACGGAACGCTGTCTTGCGTTCCCTATGATTACGGCACCACCGGACTTGCCTATAACCGAAAGCACATCTCCGACGACGAGATGAAGGAAAAGGGCGCGAAGATCCTGCTTGACAAAAAGCTCAAGGGTAAGATTAGCGGCTGGAGCGACTGGCGCACCCGTATCTGGTACGCCTCGCTTCAGACAGACCAGGATCCGAACGGCGCCACCGACATGGACGCTATCTGGGAGGCCATTCGCGAGAACCGCGATCTGCTGCTCAAATACTGGAGCTCCGGCGCCGAACTGATGAGCCTGCTCGCCGAGGAAGAGGTTTATGTCACCGAAGGCTGGTCCGGCCGTATATACGCGCTTCAGGAACAGGGCCACGACATCGGCTACATGGACCCGCCGAACGGCTTCGGCTGGCAGGAGTGCCTGTTCGTGATCAAGGGATCGCCGATGCAGGAATGCGAAGAACTCCTCAACTTTATGCTGGCGCCTGAAACGTCGATCGCGGTGGCCGAGGGCCAGAACTATCCGCCGGCGCTGGACCCGACCAAGGTCGACCTCGGAAAGAAGATACCGACGCTGCCGGCCTTTGATCCGACCGGGACGCTGTCCGGCCTGACCTTCGCCGATCCCGCCTACTGGAACGGCCATGAACAGGAATGGTCGAAGAAGTTCGGACGTATCCAGAAAGGTTACTGATCCGGACCAACTGACTGGCGCCCGTCATTCCGGGCGCCGGTCGTCCTTCTCATCAACAACGCAGGATGCTGGACGTTGAGTGCCGTCTCCCTTACCGACATTGTCAAGCAATTTGGCGATTTCACCGCTGTTCACCGCATGTCTCTCGACATCGCCGAGGGCGGTTTCGTCACGCTCCTCGGGCCGTCCGGGTGCGGCAAGACCACGACGCTCAGGATGATCGCCGGGCTGCTCGATCCGAGCGAAGGCGAGATCGCCATCAAGGGCAAGCGGGTCAACGAGGTGCCGATCCACAGGCGCAATCTCGGCCTGGTCTTCCAGAACTATGCCCTGTTTCCCCACAAGACGGTGGCCGACAACATCGCTTTCGGCCTGAAATACCGCAATGTCCCCCGGGCAGACCGGGCGGCAAAGGTCAAGGAAGCGCTGGACCTCGTGCAGCTTCCGCATGTCGCCGACCGCTATCCGCGCGAACTTTCCGGCGGTCAGCAGCAACGTATCGCGCTTGCCCGCGCCATTGTGATCGAACCGGACGTGCTGCTGCTGGACGAACCGCTGTCGGCGCTCGACGCCAATCTGCGCGAGGACATGCGCGTGGAGCTGAAACGCATCCAGCATCGCATCGGCGTGACCACGGTCTTCGTCACCCACGACCAGTCGGAGGCGCTCGCCATGTCCGACGAAATTATCGTTATGTCGGCCGGCCGGGTCGAGCAGGCGGGTCCGCCCGAGGCCGTCTACAACACCCCGGCCAGCGAATTCGTCGCCCGCTTCCTCGGAGCGTCGAATGTCGTCGAGGCGCAATGCACCGGGCTCGATGGCCAGGAGATTGTCGTTGAAAGCGCCGATCTCGGAAAGCTTATCATTCCCGCCGACAGGGGGCCGCTCGTCAAGGCGAAAGGCCCGGTCAAGCTCGTCATTCGGGCCGAGAAGCTGGCGCTTGCCGGACCGGGCGCTGCAGAAAGCGCAAAGCACTTTGCGGCGAAGGTCGAGGCGGTCGACTATCAGGGCCAGGCGGCCCGCTACTTCATCCGCATCGGCGGCCTGCAACTCCAGGCAATCAACATGATCGACACCAGCCCCCATGCCGAGGGCGCTGACGTGTCCGTTGGCGTTCGTCCGCGCGATTGCACCGTTTTGCCGGGGAGCGGTGAATGAGCGAGCACCGCAAGAGCCATCTTTTCTACCAGACTCGTCACCGCCGGCCGGTCCTCGACCAGGCGCGGGGCGTCTATATGTGGGATGTCGAGGGAAAGCGCTATCTAGACGGCTCTTCCGGAGCGATGGTCTGCAACATCGGGCATTCCAACCCGCGAGTGCTGGAAGCCATGCGCCGGCAGATGGAGAAGTCGACTTTCGGATATCGGCTGCATTTCGAAACGGAAGCCGCCGAACAGCTTGCCGCTAAGACGGCGGAACTCGCGCCCGCCGGGATGGAGCGGGCGTTTTTCACATCCGGCGGATCGGAAGCCGTCGAAAGCGCCATCAAGCTTGCGCGCCAATACGCCGTGGCGCGCGGCGACAGCATGCGCTGGAAGGTCATTTCACGCTTTCCCAGCTATCACGGCGCAACGCTCGGGGCGCTGGCCGTTACCGGATATTCGCCGATGACCGTGCCTTTCGAGGCGATGATGCGGCCGATGCCCAAGATACCTGCGCCGCGGGCCTATCTTGACGGGCTCGATCCGGACGATGTCGCGACTGGCCGGCACTATGCCGCAATGCTCGAACAGAAGATTCTCGAAGAGGGATCGGAAACGGTTCTCGCATTCCTGGTTGAGCCAATCGGCGGCGCGTCGACCGGCGCGCTGGTTCCACCGGCCGGCTACATGCAGGCGATCCGGGAAGTCTGCGAGCGCCATGGCGTGCTGCTCATCCATGACGAGGTGATGTCGGGTGGCGGCCGGACCGGCAAATTCTTCGCCGCCGAACACTGGGACGTCGTGCCCGACATTCTGGTCGTGTCCAAAGGGTTCGCGGCCGGCTATGCGCCGCTCGGCGCCATGGCCGCCAGGGACGAAATCGTCGACGCCGTTCTCGACGCCGGCGGTTTCATCCACGGGTATACGTATGCCGGCAACCCGCTTGCCTGTGCAGCCGGTCTTGCGGTCATCGAGGAGATCGAGAGCGAGGACCTGATGTCCAACGCCATGCGGATCGGCAACCTTCTGAAACAACGGCTAGAGGGGCTGAAGCAACGCTTCGATTTCGTCGGTGATGTCCGTGGCGTGGGACTGCTGCTCGCCTTCGAACTGGTTACCGACCGTGTGACGATGAACCCGTTGCCGCGCGAACTGATGGCCTATGACCGGCTGGTCGAGATGGCTTATCAACGGGGCCTGATAATCTATTCGCGCCGGACGCGTGGCGGTTACGAGGGAGATCACTTCATGGTCTGTCCACCGGTGATCGCCACCGAAACCCATGTCGAGGAGATCATGGAAAACCTGACAGCCGCGCTGGAGGAGTTTTCGGCGCTCGTGACGGTAGATCGACGGATCGCCTGAGTTGGCCAAAGCAAAATGAGCAAAATCATCATTACATGCGCCGTCACCGGGTCCATCCATACACCGTCGATGTCGCCCTATCTGCCGGTGACGGCCGACGAGATCAGCCGCCAGTCGGTCGAGGCGGCTGAAGCCGGGGCGTCGATCCTCCATCTGCATGCGCGCGATCCCGACAACGGCCGGCCTTCGGCTGCGAACGGGCATTTCATGGGGTTTCTGCCGCGCATCAAGCAGGCTTGCGACGCCGTCGTCAATCTGACCACCGGCGGCAGCGCCCTGATGACGCTGGACGACCGGTTGGCCGCGCCCAAGGCCGCAGAACCTGAAATGTGTTCCCTTAATATGGGAAGCATGAACTTTGCGCTCTATCCGGCGGCCGCCCGGATCGATGAATGGAAGTATGACTGGGAGAAGCCGTTTCTGGAAGGATCGGACGATCTGGTCTTCAAGAACACGCCACGCGACATCGCCCACGTACTGGCCGAAATGGGGACGCGACGCGGCGCGCGCTTCGAATTCGAATGCTATGACGTCAGCCATCTCTATATGCTGCGCCATTTCGCGGATCGCGGCCTGATCGAGGCGCCCTGTTTCATCCAGTTCGTCTTCGGCGTCCTCGGCGGCATAGGCGCGGATACGGATAATCTGAGCCACATGAAGCATATTGCGGACAAGCTGTTCGGCGACGATTATGCATTTTCCGTGCTCGCGGCCGGACGTCACCAGATTCCATTGACGACGATGGCCGCTGTCATGGGGGGCCATGTCCGCGTTGGCCTTGAGGACAGCCTGATGATATCCCGGGGAAGGCTTGCAAAGTCCAATGCGGAACAGGTCGAGAAGATCCGTCGGATCGTGGAGGAACTGGGCCGCGAGGTGGCGACGCCTGCTGACGCCCGCGCCATGCTGGGTCTCAAAGGGGCCGACAGGACGGCGTTCTGACCATGACCTGTGACAAGATCAGGCCGGCGGCGATCGCAGATGTCGAGGCGCTCGACGCAGCGCTCCGGGACCTTTCGGCGCATATGGGCGATAGCCACAAGGCGACAGCCGACGATTTGAGGCGTGCAGGCTTCGGCGATCATCCGAGCTTCCGGGCGGTTGTCGCCGAACGGGACCAGACGATTTCGGGCGTCGCCCTCTATTCGCCCGTGTTTTCCACCGTGCGCGGCGCTTCCGGAATCTACGTTTCGGACCTGTGGGTGAGCGATGCTGTCCGCGGCTCAGGTCTCGGCCGGCGCCTGATGGCGGCCGCCTTCGACGATGCACAAAAGCGCTGGGGCGCGACCTACATCAGACTGACCGTCTATCACGACAACACGGGTGCGCGCGCCTTCTACGAGAGGCTCGGATTTATGGAGAACGACGAGGAACATTATCTGATCCTCTCCGGACAGCAACTGCAGGCACTTTCAGGGATAGACGATGAAGGCGATAGTTGATTCGCGCCAGGCGCGACACGATCCAAAACATTTCATGGCCAACGGCGCCATATTGCAGAATCCCGAACAGCCCCGCAGGGTCGAGGTGCTGCAGGCCGGGGCCGAAGCCGCCGGTTGTGTGTTCGAGGCGCCTGATGATCATGGTCAGGGTCCGATCGCGGCCGTCCATTCGCCAGAATATCTGGTCTTTCTGCAGACGATCCACGAACGCTGGACGCGGATCGAGGGCGCTTCCGAAGAGGTAATCCCCAATATTCATCCGGATAACCGCACCGCCAGTTACCCCCGATCGGCGGTCGGACAGGCGGGATTCCATCAGGCTGATACATCCTGTCCGATCTCTGCCGACACTTGGGCGTCGGCCTATTGGTCGGCGCAGACGGCCGTTTCCGGGGCGGCGGCGATCCTGGACGGAGAACGCGCCGTCTATGCGCTCTGCCGCCCGCCCGGCCACCACGCCTTCGGCGATATGGCGGGTGGCTTCTGCTTCCTCAACAACAGTGCCATCGCCACGCGCTATCTCGCCGACAAGGGGCTGCGGCCGGCGATCCTCGATGTCGATGTGCATCACGGAAACGGCACCCAAGGCATATTCTACCGCAACAGCGATGTCCTGACGGTCTCCATCCATGCGGATCCGATCCGCTTCTATCCCTTCTTCTGGGGTCATGCCCATGAACGCGGCGAAGGTGAAGGACTGGGCTGCAACCTCAACCTGCCGCTGCCTCGCGGTACCGACGACGGCGACTATATGCGGGTGCTCAGGACAGGCCTCGAGCGGATCGACGCTTTCGGCGCCGACGTCATTGTTGTGGCGTTGGGACTTGACGCCTACGAGAACGATCCGTTGCAGGGTCTGGCGGTGACCACGGGCGGCTTTGCCGCGATTGGCGGGGCCATTGCATCGTCAGGTCTGCCGACACTCCTCGTTCAGGAGGGCGGTTATCTCTGCGACGGTCTCGGTCCCAATCTTGCCAGCTTTCTGCAAGGCTTACAGGCGGCGTGAACTTCCCCTTTATTGTCCTACAATAATTCAGTTGCATCCATCATTCGCTGTCGAATATGTGTCAGTGAACAAACATTTGCGAGGTTGGTTGACAGAATTCACCCCGCTTACTACTTTCTTGGTCCCACAAATAGATCGTCAGGAATGATGAACGCGATTCCGGATTCAGGTGAACATACAATGGACAGTTCGGCCGGAACGGGAGCAGGATCGGCTGTCGATCAGGTCGTGACGGGAATCCGCAGCTACATATCCGAACAGGGTTTGTCCGTCGGAGACCGGCTGCCGACCGAACGCGAACTCTGCGAGCGATACAGTGCCGGGCGCAATACGGTCCGCGAGGCGATGCGCATCCTGAAAGCCTACGGCATGGTCGAGGTGCGGCCGAAGGTCGGAGCGACAATCTCGGACAATCGCATGGCGCGGGCCTTCGAACTCTTCGCCTTCAACACTATGGAAGTCTCGCGCAAGACCTTTTCGGACGTGCAGGCCTTTCGCGACCTGCTCGAGGTCGGCTCGGCCGAGATTCTGCTCGAACGTATTTGCGATGACGACATCGCCGAGATGCGAATGATCAATGCCGAGCTCGCTACCGTACAGGACCTGCACGATGCTTCGGAAATCGACTTTCGCTTTCACGTCCGGCTCATCTCGATCCTCGACAATGCGGCGATGCTCGACGTCTACACCGTGATGAAACCGGTGATTCTGAGGATCATGGAAAAGGGAAAGACGCGGCGGACCTTCAGGACCGACACTCTGGCCGAACACGAGGGTGTGGTGGATGCGCTGGAGGCGCGCGACCGCCTCGCTTTCCAGTACAAGCTCAGAAGCCATTTGAACTTTGGTTTCCGGCATTTCCGGGAAGAGATGGAGGTGGCCTGAGACACTGGCGCTGGAACGATCCTGCGCAGACGAAAATGCCAAGGCGGCATAGGAGGCGCCGTCGAGGTTTCATGAGCGCAACAGGCGCAACAAAGGGAGGAAGACCATGAAAGCACTATTGAAGTTCGCAACCGCAACGGCAGCGCTTGCGTTGTCCGCGCAACTGGCTGTGGCCGGTCCGGAGACTGTCTCCGGTCCCGGAGCAAATCCGGAATGCTTCGCGCCATGGAGCGATGACACGGCCTATCTCAAATGGGAAGGCAAGGAGGGCCCGTACCGGGTCGCGATCGTCAACGGGTTCGTCGGCAACACCTGGCGTATCCAGATGATCAAGACAGCCAAGGCCTTCGCAGAAGATCCATCGATCAAGGACAAGATTGCCGAGTTCAAGGTGGTGTCGACCGGCACCGATGCGCCGGCTCAACTCGGCGCCATCGAGGATTTTATCAACCAGGGGTTCGATGCGATCGTGACGATTGCCGTGTCACCTGACGGCTTCAACCGGGTGATCCGCCTTGCCGACAAGAACAATGTCGTGCTGGTTCCATTCGACAATGTGCTCGATACGGACAAGGTGATGCAGGTCAACGAGGACCAGCTTGCCATGGGCCGCACATGGGCCGAATTCCTGCTCAAGGAGCTGAAGGCCCAGGGCAAGACCTCCGGCAAGATCCTCGAGGTCCGTGGTCTGCCCGGCAACTCCGTGGACCGCGACCGCTCCGTCGGCATCCACGAGGTGCTCGACGGGTCCGGCGGCGATTGGGAAGTCGTACAGGTCGTCGGCAACTGGGATGATGGCACCGCACAGAAGGTGACTGCCGACGCCATAGCCGTCCACGGCCAGTTCGATGCAGTCGCGGCACAGGGCGGCACGACTGGCGTCGTGCAGGCCCTTATGGATGCGGACCATCCGATGGTTCCGATAGCCGGCGAATCCGAGAACGGCTACCGCAAACTGGTCGCCAAGCATGCCGATAACGGACTGAAAGGCATTTCCATCGGCCAGTCCCCGGGACTGGTGGCTATCGCCATGAAGGCGGCCGTCTCGGCGCTCGAAGGCAACCCAATGCCGCAGCTCATCTCGGTTCCGCTGCCGATCGCGACCTACGATCAGCTTGAGGACGGCACCAACTACTGGTCGGACCTGCCCGACAATTTCTTCACCGTCAACGAGTTCCCGCCTTGCGGCGTCAACATATCCGGTCCCGCCATCATGTCGCAGACCGAAGAAGACGTGAACTAGAAGAAGAAACGCCGTTGGTTCCGGGCATTCCGCCCGGAACCTTCATGTGCTGCAGTCAACGCCAGCTTGAAGCCGCAAAGGGGAGGTGTGGTTGAACGCTCCAATCGTCGAGTACCGGGGCATTTCCAAATATTTCGCGGGCATTCGGGCGCTCGAGAATGTCGATTTTTATTGTCGGCCTGGCGCCATCCACGGCATTCTGGGCGAGAATGGCGCGGGAAAGTCCACCCTGATCAAGATCATGTCCGGCGTGCTTTCTCCCGACGCAGGCGAGATGCTGCTGGAAGGTCGGCCCGTTTCCTTCTCCACTCCCGACCAGGCGACACGCAGCGGTATCGTCTGCATGTTCCAGGAATTGTCGCTCATTCCCGATCTGACTGTCGCCGACAATATTTCAATCTCCGATCCGCCTCGCAGGTTCGGCCTGATCGATCGGCGGCAACAGGTCCGTCGTGCGCAAGAACTGCTCGCACGGGTTCGCTGCGAGGATATAGATCCCAATGCACTGGTTCGCAACCTTTCCCTGTCACGCCGGCAGATGGTGGAGATCACCAAGGCGCTCGGTCGCAAGCCCAAGGTGCTGATCCTCGACGAAGCGACCTCTGCCTTGACCGCACGCGACGTACACACCGTTTATGATCTGCTCGCCGATTTGAGGGAACAGGGTGTGGCTATCCTTTTCATTTCCCACCGCATGCACGAGGTCGAGGCGCTGTGCGATACGCTCTCGGTGTTCCGCAACGGACAGCATATCGAGACCTTCGCCAAGGGAGACCATACCGATCGCGAGACCGTGCGGCTGATGATCGGTCGTGACGTCGAAGCACAGTTTCCGCCAAAGCCGGAACCGAGGCCGGTCGAGCCGCTGCTAAGTGTCACCGGTCTGAAATGGGAAAACCGGTTGAAGGGTGTGGACCTGTCGGTTGGACGCGGAGAGATCGTCGGTCTTGGCGGGCTGGACGGTCAGGGACAGAAGGAACTGCTTCTGGCGTTGTTCGGCGTGCTGCGCGGCGTCTCCGGCTCGGTCGAGATCGGCGGTCGTCGGGGAATTCCGTTGTCGCCCTTCGACGCCAGGTCCGGAGATGTGCCTATGGCTCTGGTGCCGGAAGACCGAAAGTCCGAAGGGCTGATGCTCGGCATGCCGATCTCCGACAATCTGCTTGCCGCGTCCTTCGGCAGGATATCGCGCGGACCGGTGATCGATCCCCGTCTTGCCGCAAAGGCCGTTTCCGATGCCGTCGCCAAGCTCAACATCAAGATCGGTTCGCCCTCCGATGCGGTGACGACGCTTTCCGGAGGCAATCAGCAAAAGATCGTTATCGCCAAGTGGCTGATGATCGATCCCGATATCATCCTCCTGAACGATCCGACCCGCGGCATCGACGTGGGGACCAAGCAGGAAATCTACCGCCTCATGCGGGAGCTCGCCGACGAGGGCAAGGCGATCCTTTTCTATTCTTCAGACTACGCCGAACTGATCGGCTGCTGCGACCGCGTGTCAGTCATTTATGACGGGAGTGTCGTGAACGAACTGGCGGGCGACGCGATTACCGAGGAGGGACTTGTCGCCTCCTCGCTCAATATCGATGTGGAAGCGGTATGACGGCCAGTTCCTTCCCCACCCGCTGGCTCAGGCAGAATCGCGGCTTTGCCGGCGCATTGGTGCTGGTGACACTGCTCTACATCACTTACAACATGATGCATCCGCGCGGCTTCTCGACTGCCGTCCTGGTGCAGAACGCCAATGAAGTCGTCGCCATCGCCTTCGTCGCCATGGCGCAGACCCTGCCGGTCCTCCTCGGGGGCCTTGATTTGTCCGTCGGTGCAATAATGACCCTGACGAACTGCATCGCCTCGGAAGTCGTCAACGGGACGCCGCTCCAGATCCTGTTCGGCATGTTTTTGACCCTGCTTGCCGGCACGGCCTTCGGAATGATGAACGGTCTGATCGTCGTCTATGGCCGGATCCAGCCGATCATTGCGACGCTCGCAACCGGCGCCGTTGCAATGGGCCTTGCCCTGTGGGTGCGGCCGAAGCCCGGAGGCGACGTCGACGAGGACCTGAACTGGGCGCTGACCAATTCCGTCTGGGACTTCTTCGACACCTACGGTCTCAACGCGGATGCGGTCTGGCTGAGACCTTTCGCCGACATTCCGGTGCCTCTCATCTTCCTTTTCGGTATCGCAATCCTCGTATGGGTGCCGTTTCGGCGTTCGGTCACCGGCAGAACCATCTATGCGATCGGTTCAGCCGAGGGCGCCGCCTATATGTCCGGCCTGCCGATCAACCGCGCGCGCATTGCGGCATTCACGCTGGGCGGGTTCTTCGCGGCCTGCGGCGGTCTCTATCTCGCGATCCAGACATCCTCCGGCAATGCCGACATCCAGCAGGCCGGAGCCTATACACTGAATTCCATTGCCGCCGTCGTTCTTGGCGGGACCTCGCTTTTCGGCGGCGTCGGCAGCGCGATCGGCAGCCTCGTCGGTGCGCTGATCCTGCGCGTCATCTCCTTCTATTTCCGAATTCTGTCCATCGATCCGTTGCTGCAGCCGCTGATCGAGGGTCTTGTTCTGCTGACCGCCGTCTCATTCGGCGCCTTTCGCACGCTGCGTGTCAGGAACAAGCTGGATCTGTTCAGATGAGGCCGTCCATGCTCAATCGCATTTCAGCGGAAAACAAACCGATCGTCATTTCGGCGATGTTCATCGTCGTGATCCTGATGGCAGGCACGGCTTACACCGTTTCGACGGCAGGCACGGCGCCGCTGCTTTCGCCGAATTACCTCCTGCAGCAATTGCAGACCGGGGCGTTCCTCGGCATCTGTGCGGCCGGCATGATGATGGTCATCCTGCTCGGCAATATCGACCTCTCCATTCCCTGGACCCTGGCGGCTGCCGCCATGATGGCGACTGCAGTCGGCGGCAGTCTCGCCGTGCCCACAGCGCTTGCGGTTGGACTTGCGGTCGGCCTGGTCAACGGTATCGGCGTAGCCTATCTGCGTATCCCGTCCATGATCTTTACCCTCGGCGTCGATACGGTGTTGCGCGGGCTGATGGTCGCCCATACCGGCGGGTTCGCACCGCAGGACGCTGCGACGCCACTGATGCTGTTCCTGGCGAAGGAGGATATTCTCGGCATTCCCGCCGCGATCTTCGTCTGGGCTGCCGTGTCTTTGGTCATTTTCGGTATCCTCACGCGCACCGGTTTCGGCCGCGCTCTTTATGCGACCGGGTCCCGGGAAGGGGCCGCTTTCCTGTCCGGTATCCGGACGCGTCTCGTCATCGTCGGCGCCTTCGTGATGTCCGGTCTTTGCGCATCTCTGGCGGGCGTGCTTTTGACAGGCTATTCCGCCAAGGCCTATCAGGGGATGGGCAACGCGTTCCTGCTTCCCGCCATCGCCGCCGTGGTGCTGGGAGGTACGCACATCCTCGGCGGACGAGGCCGATATGTCGGCACGTTGATCGGCGTGATCCTGATCGTGCTGCTCAATTCTGTGCTTTCAATC
The DNA here is from genome assembly GCF_039888615.1 of Hoeflea sp. CAU 1731. Classification (NCBI taxonomy): domain Bacteria; kingdom Pseudomonadati; phylum Pseudomonadota; class Alphaproteobacteria; order Hyphomicrobiales; family Rhizobiaceae; genus Hoeflea; species Hoeflea sp. CAU 1731. The sequence goes on from NZ_JBDQQS010000005.1 coordinate 59,320, forward strand.
ATGCAGATGCCGGAGGCAGGACGGCAGATCATATACGGGGCGGTGATCATCGGCATGCTGCTCGTGTATGGACGCAATGCACGGGTTACCTCGTGACGCGAGCAAGGGAGGAAAACGATGCCTGCATCCGATTATGTGATCTTCGACGAACGATTCCCAAAACTGATTCAAGGTAATGCCGGGCCGGAAGTACTGTGGGAGAAAGGACGATGGACGGAAGGACCGGTCTATTTCCCCGCCGGCCGTTACCTCATCTGGTCCGACATCCCCAATGACAGGATCCTGCGGTGGGACGAAATGAACGGCGCTGTGGCCTCGTTCGAACAGCCCTGTCGCAACCAGAACGGCCACACGCTTGATGCTCAGGGCAGGATGATCGCCTGCGAACACCGGGGCCGTTGCGTCAGCCGCTACGAGCATGACGGAACGCGCACGGTGCTGGCGGACAGCTATGAGGGCAAGCCCCTCAACTCACCCAACGACGTTGTCGTCAAGTCGGACGGGTCGGTCTGGTTCTCCGATCCCTCTTACGGCATCGACAGCGACTATGAGGGAGATGCCGCCCCGATGGAACAGGACGGCCGCCACGTTTACCGCATCGATCCGTCGGGTGGGATCAGCCGCATGATCTCCGACATGAAACAGCCGAACGGCCTCGCATTTTCACCGGATGAGAGCCTGCTCTATGTCGCCGACACCGGCCGCACCCATTTTCCGGACTGCGATCCGGTCATCCGCGCCTATCCCGTAAGCGGCGATGGACGCTCCGTCGGACCCGGAGCCGATTTCGTTACCTGCGACGAAGGCATCTTCGACGGCTTCCGGGTGGATACGAACGGTAACATCTGGTCGTCTGCCGGCGACGGCATCCATTGCTTTGCGCCGGACGGCGCCCTGCTCGGCAAGATCCTGATCGACGAGGTCGTTTCGAATGTCTGTTTCGGCGGGCCGAAACGCAACCGTTTGTTCATCTGCGCGACGACGACCCTCCGCTCGGTCTATGTGAACGCTCGCGGAATGTAGCTATTCCACGGTTCCCAGATAGGCGCTGACGACTGCTGGATCGTTCAGCACGTCGTCCGGCCCGCCGGAGGCGATCGTCCGGCCGTAGTCGAGCACATGCAGCCGGTCGGCCAGGTCCGACACCATCTGCATGTCATGTTCGATCCAGATCATCGGCAGGCCGAGATCGTACTTGACGCGGAGCAGGAAGCGGGCGAGGTCCTCGCGTTCGTCGCGATTGAGCCCCGCCGATGGTTCGTCGAGCAGCAGGAACTTCGGTTCCAGCGCCAGCGCCCGGGCGAAACCGGCGAGTTTCTGGATGCCGAAGGGCAGTCCGCCGACAGGCGCATGCCGGTAGCGCTCCAGTTCGACGAATTCGATGATGCGTTCGACGGCCTCGCGATGGGCGAGTTCCGCCCGGCGCACAGAGGGCAGGAACAGCGCCTCGGCGAACGGGTTTGTCTTGAACCGGGCGTGCCGGCCGGCAAGCAGATTATCGACCACGCTCATGTCGCGGAACATCTCGCCGTGCTGGAAGGTGCGGGCGAGACCTGCACGGGCGATCAAGTGCGGTTTCAGGCCTATGAGATCGCGTCCGTCGAAGCGGATCGAACCGGCGCTTGGAAGATAGATGCCGCTGATGCAGTTGAGCACGCTGGTCTTGCCGGCGCCGTTCGGGCCGATGAGGGCGAAGAGCTCACCGGGAGCGACGCTGAACGAAACGTCGTCCAGCACCTGCAGCCCGCCGAAGCGCAGGACGAGGCCGGATACGTCGAGCTCAGCCATACCACCTCCGGCTTCTGCGGTATTGTTTGACATCGCGGTAGCTGCGCCGGTTGCCGCTGGCCTGACCGAGATAGAATTCCTGGATGTCGGCATGGCCCGTCAGCCTCTCGGCGTCGCCGTCAAGGACGATCCGGCCGTTCTCCAGCACATAGCCGTAGTCGGCGATCCTGAGCGCCACGCCGGCGCTCTGTTCGACCAGCAGGATGCTGATGGCGAGTTCGTCGCGGATGCTGACGAGGCTCTGCGTCAGGCTTTCGACGGCGACCGGCGCAAGGCCGAGCGAAAGTTCGTCGATCATCAACAGGTCCGGCTCGCACATCAGTCCGGCTGCGATGGCCAGCATCTGCCGCTCGCCGCCCGAAAGCAGGCCGGCCTCACGTTTTCGCAACTCCTTCAGCTTCGGAAAGAAGTGATACGCGGCGTCGTCCCGGACGCGCGCGTCGCCGGACCGTCCGCGTCTGACGACGGCCTGAAGGTTTTCTGTCACGGTGAGGTTAGGGAAGACCTTGTCGCGCTCGGGAACGAGCGACAGTCCGCGCCGGGTGATCTCGTGCGGCGGCCGATTTTCGAGCCGGGTTCCGCGAAAGCGGACGGCGCCCTCGGTCACGCGTGCGTCGTCGAGACCGAGAAATCCGGAAATCGCTCTTAGCGTCGTCGTCTTGCCGGCCCCGTTGGTGCCGAGCAGGGCGACGATCTGGCCTTCCTTCACCGCGAGCGTCACGCCCTGGATCGCGGTGATCGCCCTTTGGTAGACGACTTCCAGCTTGTCGACCTCGAGCAGCGCCGTCCCGGTCACGAGGAGCCTCCGAGCGCCTTGTGTTTGAAAGGCCAGAGGAGGAAGTAGTTGCGGACCCTGCGCCATATCCCGACGAGTCCTTGCGGCTCGAAGACGAGAAACAGGATCATGACGAAACCGAAAGCTGCGTAGTTCACCGCAAACACCGAACCTGCCAGCCGGTCGGCGCCGGGCAGGGCGCTCATCAGACCCTCGATCAGATAGGGAAACAGCGTCACGAAGACGGCGCCCAGAAGCGCGCCGAGCAGGTTGCCCATGCCGCCGATGATGATCATCGCCACATACTGGATGGTCAGATAGAGCGAGAACGCCTCGATGGACACGAAGCCGCGATAATAGGCGAAGAGCGCGCCGGCGACGGACGTCATGGCGGAGGAGATGACGAATGCGAGAAGCTTGTAGCGCGCCATGTCGATGCCGAGCGCCTCGGCGACAGTCTCGTTGGAATGGATCGCCCGCCAGGCGCGCCCGGAGCGCGAACGCATCAGATTGATCGATACGAGAAGCGCAATCCCCGCGGCGGCCGCCAACACGAAATACCAGATGCGCGGCGCGTAGATCTCAAAACCGAAGACGACGGGAGGATCGACCAGGATGCCGGTGGAATAGCCGCGGCGGGTTTCGTATTCGCCGCCGAGATAAACGACGACGAAGTGCAACGCCAGCGTCGAGACGGCGAGATAGAGCCCGCGCAGTCTGAGCGACGGCAGGCCGAAGACGACGCCAAGCACCGCGCCCGTTACGGCGGAAGCCGGTATCGTGATCCAGAAGGGCGCCGCCGTCTCCTTGTAGAGAATGCCGGCGGTAAAGGCGCCGGCCGCCAGCAGTCCGGCGTGGCCGAGGCTGATCTGGCCGGCGATGCCGGTCAAAAGCATCAGGGCGAGCGCGCCGATCGACGCCAGGAAGACCTGTGTCGCAAGGTCCACGTAGAAAGGCGAGGCGAGGAAGGGAAAGCCGATCAGAAAGACCGCGAAGACAAGGGTCATCGCTTTAGCGAACCGGGTCTCGATCAGACGGAATTCGTCGGCGTAGCTGCGGCGGAAATGGCCGCTGGCGGACGGCAGCGGCTTAGACACGGTCGAGTTCCTCCCGGGTGCCGAACAATCCCCACGGCCGGATCACCAGCATAACGATGAGAACGATGAATGGCACGACGTCCGCAAGCAGCGGATCGATGAAGCGAATGACGCCGACTTCCGCTCCGGCGATGATGAGCGCGCCGATCAGTGCTCCGACGAGGCTGTCGAGCCCGCCGACAAGGGCCGCCGGAAAGGCCTTCAGCCCAATCATCGTCATGGTGCTGTCGAGGCCGGAATCGAGCGCGATCAGCATGCCGGCGATGGCGCCGGTAAAGGTCGACAGACCCCAGGCGAGTGCGAAGACGGCGTGCAGGTTGATGCCGCGCTGGGCGGCGAGCAGTGGGTTCTGCCCCGCCGCGCGCATGCGGATGCCCCAGCGCCCGAACCGCAGAAAGAGAAACAGCCCGCCGTAGACGAGGACGGTGGCGACGATCAGCAGACCGGAATAGAGCGAGATGCGGGCGTCGCCCGGCAGCACGATGACGGGATTGTCCCAGCCAAGCATGGCGCGCGGATGCTGCTGCTGCGCCGACCAGAAGAGCACGATGAGGCCTCGGATCAGGATACCGAGCGCCACCGTTGTCAGGACGGCGGCCAGCACTGTCTCTCCCGTCATTCGACGCATGAGAAACAGATAGACCATGCCGCCGACAGCAAGGCTCATCACTGCGGCGAAGACGACGGCCATCAGAGGACTGGCGGCAAAAGCCGAAGCTGTCGCCACCAGCAGATAAGCGCCGAGCATCATCAATTCGCCATGGGCGAGATTGAGGACCCGGCTGACCCGGTAGATCAGCACATAACCGCAGGCGATCAGGGCGTAGATCGCCGCAAGCACCATGATATTGACTACGAATTGCAAGCGATCCGCCCCGATTACTCTGTGCTGAACTTACTGGACGTCGAAGGGCGTCCAGTCCTGGACGGTCTCGATGCTTCCGCTGTCCGGGTTCCAGCGATAGACCCGGTAGTTCTGCTGTGTGCGGAAGTGGTTGTCGGCGGTCCATTCCAGCGGTCCGCCGCGCAGACCCTGCATGTCGACGCTGATGTTCGACATGGCTTCGCGAACGGATTCGGCCGATGTCGGATCGCTTGCGGCCTTCAGGGCAGCTTCGATGACCATGCCGGCGATCCAGCCTTCGGTCATCTGGTTGGCGGGATAGCTGGAGCCTTCGGCCGCCGACGTAATGTCCGCCATGACCGGAAGACCTTCCGAAAACAGGGCGTTGGCGCCGACGACGAAGAATTCCGGATCCTTGACGCGTTCCAGTTCGCCTTCCGCTTCCAGATGCGCATAGGCGAGGTAATCGCCTTCCCAGCCAAGCCGGCGCAATGCCTCGAAGGTCTTGATCTGCGCGACCCAGGGCGCCCAGGACCAGACCCATTCGGCGTCCGCATTGTTGATGTTCGTTGCGAATGGCGTGTAGTCGGGCGTCGGCGGCGGCGTGATTTCCTTGGAGACAGGCGTCATGCCCATTTCCTTGCCGAGTTCCTCGGCGAAGTCGATCTCGCCGCGGGAAACCGGTATCGCCATGGCGTGCAGCCCCAGCTTCACATCGGCGCCCGACTTGTCCTCGATAAAGCTAAGAGCGGCGCGGCTGTCATACTTGGCGCCGAAAGCCGTCGTGCAGAACAGGTTCGGGTCGGCCGGCGGAAAAACCTCGGCCGGGCAGACGGACGCCGCAAACAGCAGCGGGACGCCATTGCGCTTTGCCTCGGCGATCGTCGGCGCATAGGTCGACGACAGGCTGGAATTGATCATCATCGCCACATCGTCCTGGGTCAGGAACCGTTTGGCGTTGGCGGCGGCCTTGGACGGCTCGGCGCCGTCGTCCTGAATGAGCAGCTCGATCGGCTTTCCGTCGACGCCGCCGGCTGCGTTGACCTTGTCGATATAAAGCCGCAGACCTTCAACCGCCGGCGCATAGGTGCCGGCGACCGGCCCGGTCAGCGCTCCCGTCAGGCCAATCTTCACGCTTTCCTGGGCGTTTGCGGACGACACGGCGAAACCCGCCGTCGCCAGTCCCAGAACGGCTATCCATTTCTTCATCATCATGCTTCCTCCCTTTGTGTCGCGACCGGACATGGCCGCGATTGTCGTGCTACTCCCCGACAGCGGCCGCGACCATTCGCTCTTCCCTGTCGTCATACATCTCGTCGACAAGCGTCTTGAACCGCTCGTACATCTGCGTGCGCTTGACCTTGCGCGTCGGCGTCACCGGCTCGCCTTCCTCCTCAGGGTCGAGAACCTTGGGCAGGATCCGAAACTGCTTGATTTGTTCGACGCGGGCGAGTTTCTCGTTGCCGCGCGCGATCTCGCCTGCGATGAGGTCCCGCGTACGCGGATTTTCCGCGAGATTGGTAAAGCCTGAATAGGCGATGTCGTTGGCGCGCGCCCAGTCCGACACCATGTCGAAATCGATCTCGACGAGCGCCGCCAGATATTTCCGTCCGTGACCGAAGACGATGATTTCGCTCAGATAGGGGCTCGCCCGCATGACGTTTTCGACATAGGCCGGCGAAATTGTTTTGCCGCCGGAGGTCACCAGGAAATCGCGGGCCCGGTCGATCAGGCGCAGGGCGCCGTCTTCGAGCTTGCCGATGTCTCCGGTTTTCAGCCATCCGTCTTCAGTGAAACTTTCGCGCGTCGCCTCTTCGTTGTTCCAGTAGCCGTCGAAAAGGTCCGGGCTCGAGACCTGGATTTCGCCGTCATCGGCAAGCCGCGCCTCCCATCCTTCGGGAACCGTGCCCACGGTCCCCGGTCGGAAGAACGGCCCTTTCTGACCGGCGATGATGCCGCCGGCTGTCTCGGTCTGGCCGTACATCTCGACGACATTGACGCCGTATATCTGCCACAGCGTCGCCGTCTCCGCCGGCAGCGGCGCGCCGCCGGAAATGACCAGCTCCAGCTTGTCGAAGCCGAGTTTGTTCAGGATCGGTCGAAAGACGAAGACCCACGCCAGTTTGAACGCGGCGGCGTCGGCCGTTGAATAGTCGCCCTCCCATCGCGCCTCCGCGATTGGGCGGGCGCGGCGCATCGCAAATTCATAGGCGCCGCGTTTCAGGCCGGACGAGTTGGAAATGCCGACCAGGATCTGCGAGGCGAATTTCTGCAGATAGCGCGGCACGGAAAACAGTATTGTCGGCGCGACCTCGAAGATCGTGGTCGCAAGGTCCTCGACGTCTTCGCTATAATGCGGGACGAGCCTGGAACAAAGCGGCAGCGTCAGCGCGATGTCGCGGCCAAGCACATGGCACAGCGGCAGAAACGCGACGGTCCGCTGTTCGCGCTCCCGCAGCATTGGATAGTGGTTGACGATGTTGTAGGTCGCCGCCAGGTGCTTGCCGTGACTGACAACAGCGCCTTTTGGCGCGCCCGTCGTCCCGGACGTGTAGACGATGAAGGCCGGGGCTTCGGGGTCCAGCTCTCCGGCTTTTCTCTCAAGCCAGTCGATCCCTGCGCTTTCGGCGTCCACGAGGTTCCGCCAAGTCTTCAGCCGCGGATCGTCATAGTCAAACAGGGCCGTGTCGTCGATGACCACGATATGCTGCAGGTCCGGCAGCCTGTCCGCCACGGCGAGCAGCTTGTCGACATATTCCTGATCTTCGGAAACGAAGGCGGAGGCGCCGCCGTCGCGCATCTGGTACTCGACCTCTTCCGTGGAGGCAGTCGGGTAGATGCCGTAGGTAATGCAGCCGATCGCCTGTGCGGCGAGGTCGGAGATCGCCCATTCCTCGCAAGGGTCGCCCATGATCGCGACCCGGTCTCCCTTGCGGAGGCCAAGCTTTTTGAACGCCGCCGCGCAACGCGCGACCGCCGCCGCATAGTCGGTCCAGGAACGTTCGCGATATATGCCGAGTTGCTTGGCGCGAAAGGCCGCGCCGGAAGGGTCGCTCCGGGCGCGTTCGCACAACAGCGCCGGCGCAGTGGTTCGCCGCAATGTCTCGTAGCTATACGCAGACGCTTCCATCATCTCCCGGCGTCCAGCCAAGTTCCTCCGAGCTTGTTCTATACCGCAGCCAGAGCTAAAATTCTATAGCTCTATAAAATTTTTTGCCTAGTCGGCATCCGTGTTGCGGGCGCCGTTCAGCGCCAGGTCGCCAAACAGTTCGGCGATCCGGTCAAGCGGTATGGATTCACGCTCGTACCAGGTGGAGACGGCGTTCATCATCCCGAGCAGGGCGAGCGTCGTCATGCGCGGATTGAGATCGTTGCGGAACTCGCCGTTGCGGATGCCCTCGCGGATGACCCGCTCGAAAATGGCTTCGAGCCGCCGCGACATGCGGCCGACCTTGCGGCGGCTTTCCATGGGCAGCCATTTGCGTTCGTTCAGGAAGGTTCGGGTGTAATCCGCGCGATGGTCCAGCGGCGCAATATGCGCCGCAAGGAGCTGGCAGAGGCGTTTCTGCGCCGGAAGTCCGTTGCGGACGATCTCTTCAGCCTTTTCGACAAATCCCGCTGCGCCAAGGGCGCAGACCTCTTCCAGCGCCGTTTCCTTGGAATCGAAATAGTAATAGAGGCTCGCCTGCCGCATGCCGAGCAGATCGGCGATATCCTGCGTTGACGTTCCATGATAGCCGCGTTCGGCAAAGACCCGCGCCGCGGCGTCGACGATTTCGCGGCGACGCTTTCTGACGTTGCGCTGCGGAGACTTTTCGGTCTGTTTCAACTGGCGGGTCATGGCTTACTCGATCGGGGGCAGGCAGGTTCAGGATCTGTGTACACGATCGCTTCTGCCGAGGGAAACGGCCAGACGCCGCCGACATCCACGTCGCATCGGCGCATCGGCGCATGCATGGCGCTCTCCTTCCGGGGCGCCGATACGAAGGCGCTCGACATATTGCCTATTTTTCTATAGTGCAATAGAATTATCAAGACTGCAATCCGGATATGCCGGGGCATCGGCAGCGTGCAAGGCGGCAAGGGAGGAGATCGACATGGCCGGAAATGACAAACAACCGCAATCCTTGAGCGACCTGATCGAGCAGGTTCCCAATATCGTTGATCATTTGTTTCGCAATCCGCCGAAGAATGCGCTGACGATCTACACCCAGATGATGCCGGGCGACGCCGTGCGGCCGGAATTCACGACCTGGCGCGACGAGCAGCGCTCCTGGCGCGAGACGATCGCACTGCACGATCAGAGCTACCACATGCACAGCCTGCACCTGCGCGGACCCGGCGCGCTGGATCTGTGTCAGTATCTTGCCGTCAATTCCTTCAGGACATTCGAGGTCGGCGCGGCGAAGCAGCTTGTGGCCTGCTCTCCGGAAGGCCACGTCATCGGCGATGCGATCATTTATCGTCTGGAGCCGGAACACTTCATCGTCGTCGGCAACCCCTCGACCACCGACTGGGTGGAGTTCAATGCCCAGGCGCTCGGCTACGAGGTGGAATCCGAACTCGATTCGATGTGGGCGCTCAACAAGGCAAAGAAGCGCAATTTCTATCGCTATCAGGTGGAAGGACCGAACGCCTGGGATCTGCTGGGAAAACTGCATGGCGGTCCGTTGCCGGAGATAAAATTCTTCCGATCGGATATCCTTGATATCGCCGGATGCAAGGTTCGCGGCATGCGCCACACCATGGGCGGCGTTCCCGGTCTTGAGCTTTCCGGCCCCTGGGAGGATCGACAGGCCGTCAAGAAAGCGCTTGTGAGCGAGGGCAAGGACTTCGGGCTGCGGCAAATCGGGTCCATCGGCTATTTCACCACCGTAATCGAATCAGGCTGGTGGGCGGTGCCGGTTTCGGCCGTCTACACCAGCCCGGCAATGAAGCCCTACCGCGACTGGCTGAGTTCGCGGAATGCGGCGATGCGCATGTCGCTCGGCGGCAGCTTTTATTCGCCTGACATCGAAGACTATTATCTCACGCCGTTCGACCTCAATTACGGCCATCTGGTGAAGTTCGACCACGACTATGTCGGTCGGGAGGCGCTGGAAGCGATGGTCGGCAAGCCGCATCGCAAGAAGGTGACGCTGATCTGGAACGCCGAGGACGTGATGAAGGTCATGCAGAGCCAGTTCGAGACCGGCGGCCGCAATCCGCTGCCGATCACCATGCCGCTGGCGGCCGCAGCGCGCATGCACTACGACCGCGTCACCGACAAGTCTGGCAAGACGATTGGCCTCGCCACCTATCCGACCTACACCGTCAACGAGCACGCCATGATGTCTCTGGCCAGCGTCGACTCGGACTTCGCCGAACACGGAACAGAGGTCGTGCTCTACTGGGGCGAGGATGGCGGAGGGGCTCGCAGCGCCGGCAATATCGAATCGCATGAACAGGTCAAGATCCGCGCCATCGTCGCGCCGTCGCCGATCAGTCTCGCGGCGCAGTCCTATCGCAGCGAAATCGGTGTGACACGCGGTTCGCTGGAAGCCGTATAGTGTCCCGAATCGGACAGGCGCCGCCGAAGTTCGGCGAGACAAGGATCAAGCGATGCTTTCCAACACATTGACGCGGCGGATCGAATGGGGTGACTGCGATCCGGCCGGGATCGTTTTCAACCCGAATTTTTTCTCGTTCTTCGACCACGGCGTCACAATGCTCTACGAGGCGGCGGAGTTGCCGAAACATGAGATGGTGGCGCGCTACGGAATCGCCGGATGTCCGCTGGTGGCGACGAATGCGCAGTTCAAGGCGCCCTGCCGCTATGGCGACGAGATCGAAATCGTAAGCAGCATCGCCGAGATTCGCAAATCCAGTTTCGATATAATTCACGCGCTGACCAAAGACGGCGCCTTGTGCGTCGAGGTCCGGGAAACGCGCGTCTGGACCCAGAAGGATCCGGAGACGGGTAAACTCAAATCCACGCCCATACCGGCTGATGTCGTCGCCCGCTTTCGCGGAGAGTGATGTTCAACCGCCGGTGTATTGCGGCGCCGCGGCGTCGAATTCCTTGCGCAAATTGACGTTCACGCGCCGGTTCTGGGCCTTGCAGGCGATATTCGAGCAATTGCGCACCAGGCGCTCCTTGCCATAGCCCTTGGCCCACATCCTGCGCCGGTCGACGCCCTTGGAAGCCAGATAGTTCATCACGGCGTTCGCCCGCTTGTCTGACAGCGCCACATTGGCTGCGTCGGATCCTGGATCGTCCGCAAAGCCCTGCATCTTGATCAGCCATTTCGGATGGCGCACCAGCCACCGGGCCTGCAGGTCCATCGTTTCCAGCGCCACGTCGTCAAATTCTGCGGATCCGGACGCGAAATAGATGCGCCGTCCGACGGTCATGACGAAATTTTCTTCGCTGTCGGACTTGGCGTTGGCAAAGCCGACGGCCGGATCATCCGTGCTGCCGCTCAGCGGGTCGCCGAGGCTAGCAGTGGTGCAGCCGGACGCGCCGAGGCCGCCAGCCAGCAAGGCGCATGCGATCAATGCGTGAAAGATGGACTTCATGGATATTGAAACCTGCTTTTGAGTATCGGGCGACGGTGCTTCAGGCGCGGTCGGAAATATGCTCGAGCACCAGTACTGAGGTGCCGACCGGCACACGCCTGTAGAGATCGATGATGTCCTCGTTGAACATACGAATGCAGCCGGAAGAGACATCCGATCCGATCGACCAGGGTTCGGCGGTTCCGTGCAGGCGGTATCCGGTGTCGCCCTTGTCATTGTGCAGATAGAGCCCCCGCGCGCCCATCGGATTGTTTGGTCCGCCTTCCATCATCTGCGGCAGTCCGGGCTGGCGCGCGTGCATTTCCTTTGGCGGCGTCCAGGTGGGCCAGCGCTGCTTGCGCGCGACATTGGCGCGACCGAACCACTGGAAGCCTTCACGGCCCACACCGACGCCGTATCGGATCGCCGTGTTGTTTTCCCATATCCAGTACATGTAGTGATTGTTGGTGTCGATCACGACGGTGCCCTGCGGCTCGTCGGAGAAATACTTCACCATCTGGCGTTTCCAGCGGTCATCGATGGAATCGAAGTTTGTGTTCGGATAGGTGTAGCCGCCATCCGCCGTGGAGCCCTTGAAGTAGCGTGAAGAGTTCGACTGGGCTGCTGCGTGGCGAATGCCGGGGTGTGCGAGCGCCGCCGCAGCTATCGCGCCACCGAGAAAAATGCGCCTGTTCATCTAAATCCTCCTGTGCCGGAGCAATATTCCGGCGGAATTCATCCTACGGGTTCATGATTGTTAGTGATCGCTCAAATTTTGGAAAAGGTCAATGAATCGGCATGGTTTCCTTTCGAAACCGTGCTTTGGCCAGGCCGGTTGCCGCGCTGATTCGCATCCATCTTGAGTGGTGTTCGCCAGGATTGATTCACGCGCGCAGTACAGCGCCGATCACGGTTTCGTGAAGCTGGAACGCACGCATAGCGATTCCTGCGTCAAGTCTGAAATGAATCTCTGATTGTAAAAAATTCTTACGCGATGAATCATGATTAAATGTGGCATTAACCATGGTTTTTAAGAATTATATCTTCAATTTATTGATGTAATCAAGCATAAGATGGCGTATTAGTGTCGAATATTATTGCGGGAGAATTACAAAATATTCCAAAAGTCGGATGGGAATATTTTGAAATGACAAAGAGAGTAGAAAAATCGATGGATGTATTGCGAAACTCAAATTGGTCTGAGGAGAGAAAAAACAACCTTCTATTGCGCATGAAAAGTGATCTCTACTGCAGCATAGACGAAGAGATAAATGTTAAAACCTGCTTGGAATCAGTAGTTTGGTCCAATTTATCACCGTTACAGACCATACAAGAATTCGTCAGTAGGTAGATACTGTTGCAGATTCACAACTTACATCGAAAATGCAGAAAATTTTGCGTCATTTCAGTTGTTGCAAGAACTCACGAGTGTTAATCAGTCAAAGTTGTCGGGTGATATGAGTATGAATCAGCGTGATCTCATCGGGGGATCGCGCTCTATCGGGGGAGCAAGAAATTGCTGAGTCACTTTAATACGTCTTCCAATCTGAAAACTTTGCGCCGCAGGCTTGTCGCAGGCGTCTCCGTCGTAGGGTTAACGGCAGTTGCAGTTCCCGCCGGTGGGCTACTGATGTCCAGTCAGGCTCTGGCGAACAACGAATGTGGAGCGGTTGGGCCGTTCAATCCGGCGGTCGTCTCCTGCGGAACAGGGGCGCCTTATACGGGTATCCGTTATAACAATGCCGACACCGGATCCAATCCGGTCATCTTCGACTTTAACAACACCCAGTCAAACGGAGACAGCTTCGCAGCAGACGGAAGCGGCGTGTCGATATCGACCGATGCTGCAGGGCAATACGTTGATGTTTACATCAATCAGATCCAGCCGGCTGTGGCGCCGTCGATTAACGGTGGCAGTCTTAGCCTTGTGGCGCCCGGATTTTCCGTTAACACGAGCGGCGCCGACGCTGACATCTATGTGCAGATGGATGCCGGAGCCATAACAGGCGGAGTATCGGTTTTTGCTCCCGGCATGTCACTGACGACCTCGGGCGCCGGTTCGGAAATCGAGATGATCATGAATGGCGGATCGTTAGAGGGTGGTGCGTCAGCCGTTTCCTCCGGTCTTTTTGTCACCACAACCGGCGCAAATGCTCCCGTTAGTTTCACCATGAATGCTGGCAGCATCGAAGGGGGAGTTGGCGCTGAAGCAAGCGGTGTATTAATAACGACGACAAATGCAAATTCACCAATCACGGTCAATACTGCGGCTGGTACGCAAATTACCGGCGGTGATGGCGCTTCTTCCAACGGCATGACGCTGTTGACGTTGGGCGGCTCCAACATCATTGCCGAGATCAACGGAAACATCACTGCAACGGATACCAACGGCGGCGGTGATGGTATTGCCGCGGGCCTGCTTGCAGTCGGCGGCGGCGGTGACGCCAATGTCGACCTGATGGTCGGATCGACCTCTTCTATAAATGGCAGTGCGGCTGGCGTAGTGGGAATTGCCGGGGGCAACGGAACATCCAACGTCGATGTTTACGGAAGCGTCAACCAGACAAGCGCCACCGTAAGCTTCGCGCCTACACTGAACATCCCGGTGGGTGTCGCGGCAGTTACAGCGGGTACAGGTAGCGCCACAGCCACGACTTATGACGGCAGCCTGATAACCCAGGAAGGCGCTGGCGGTATCGGCCTCGCTGCAGCCGCATTCGGTTCGGGCAACGCAACCGCCACTGCCGGCGGCGACGTCGAATCGGACGGTCTTGCCGGAGTTCTCGCGTTGTCCGGTACGGGATCCGCCTCGGCAAACCTGTTCGGCGGCAATGTGCTTGGCTCCTCGACTCCGGCGCCGGTTATCGGTGTGGGCGCTGTCGTTCTCGGCGGCTCCGAGGACGCCAACATTACGGTCGGTGATGGTGTTGCTCAGAATTCTAACGTCGATGCAACCGGCGTTGGACTTCTGGGTCTGAACCTCGGTTCGGGCAACGTCAACATCAGCTCCGAAACGCCAGATCCGGATGGTGACGAGAATGTCATTAATTCGGATGGCGTCGGCGTACTGGGTCTAGCCCTTGGCGGCGGTGACACCAATATCGATACCGGTGTCGTCAATGCTGACGATGCTGGCGTCGTTGGTGTCGGCAATAACGTCACCATCAATACCGGTGAAACCAACTCCGGCGGTCTCGGCGTTGCCGGTCTTGGCGGCGGAACCGTCAACATCACAACCGGCGACACCACCTCCAACACCAACCTCGGTGGCGGTCTTGGTGGTAGCGGTGTGGTCGGCGCCTCTTTCGGCGGCGACGTGAATGTCACCACGGAAGGCAAGACCACAGTCGCCTCGACGTCGGCTGCTGACGCAGGCCTGATCGGTGTGGGCGCCCTGTCCATCGGCGGCAACGCCACGGTCACAGTCAACGGCGCCATCGATCCGCCGATCATCGGCGCTCTCTCGGTAGCCGTTGGTGCAGGCAACGCCACGACCACGGTCAACGCCATGACCCAGGCTTGGGTTCTTGGCGCCGGAGCGGTGCAGCTCGGTGGCGGAGCCGGCAATGCGGTTGTCGAAACCAATGCCGCAATCGAATCCGACTTCATCGGGGTCGGCGCTCTCAATGCCGGAGGCACTGGCGACATCGACATCGACGTCAACGAATCGGTGTCCGGTTTCAGCGGCGCCAATGTCGGCTTCAACGCGATCCAGGCGGTCAGCCTGTTTAATGATGGCGACGTCTTCGTCAACACAGGCCTCAATGGTACTCTGGCAGCCGACAATGACGGCATTCAGGTGTCCAAGCTGTTCGGCGACGGCAACGTCGAAGTCGGCGCGGAAGCCGCCATCAATGCCGGCGACGAGGGCATTGAAGTTCTCAGCCTTCTCAATGACGGCAACATCATCATCGGCACCGGAACTGCAGCTCCGATAACGGCAGGCGATGATGGTATCAGCGCACTGAAGTACTTCGGCGACGGCGATGTGACGATCGAAGCCAACTCCGCAATCGGAGCAGGCGATGACGGCATCTCCACGGTTGGCGTTCTCTCGGACGGAAACGTTTCCATCATGACCGGAGTTGATGCTCCGATCACGGCCGGAGACGACGGCATCAATACGCTGAAGCTGTTCGGCGACGGCAACGTCACTATCAATGCCGAAGCAGCCATCAATTCCGGCGATGAAGGCATCCAGACGGTTGGCGTCTTCTCCGACGGCGATGTTTCGGTAACGACTGGCGCTGCTGCGCCAATCACCGCCGGTACTGACGGTATCAGCACCTTCAAGCTGTTCGGTGACGGCAACACCAACGTCACCGCCAACAGCGCCATCAGCGCTACCTACGAAGGTATCGAAACCACCAACATCTTCTCCGATGGCGACGTCAACATCGCTACCGGCGACGGCGGCACGACCGGCGACGGTTCCGACGGCGGCGCGATCACCGCAGGCGATGACGGTATCGATATTGTCAAGGTCTTCGGCGCCGGCAATATCAATGTCGACGTGAACGCCGACATCAACGCCGGTGAAGAGGGTATCGATATCTTCCGCACGCTCAGCGGCGGCGCCGGATCGACCATCGACGTCTCGGTAGACGGTACGTCGACCGTGGTCGCCGGTGGAAACGGCATCGAGATTGACACCCCCTTCGCGCTGAACGACATCAACGTGTCAGTTGGAACCGGTTCGGAAATCCTGGCTGATGACGGCAGCGCCGTTACGATCACCAGCTTCTCGTTGCTCGGCGACAACACCGTCACCGTTACCTCCGACGGGCTGCTGCGCGGCGAAGGTTCCTTCTTCGAGCCGGTTGTCTTCATCGGCACCGATGGCGCCGCGACGGTCAACAACGGCGTCAACGGCACCATCATGAGCGATGACGGCTTCTGGGACGACAACGCCATCTCGATCCTGGCCGGAAGCGACGTGGCTGTGAACAACGCGGGTGACGTCTACGGCAACATGAACCTGATCAGCTTCGGCGGCGGGACCATGGTCGACAACTCCGGATATTGGGCTACGGAAGGCTTTAACAATATCTGGGCGTTCAACGGAGACGCCACGCTGAACAACAGCGGCATGATCGAGACGGACGGCCTGACACTGTTCTCCTTCGCTAGCGCGGGTGGCGACAGCATCGTCAACAACTCCGGAGAGATCTATGTCAACGGCCTGACCAGCTTCGGCGGTCCGCTGTTCGGCATCGACGACTTCAACAACTCCGGCCTTGTCAGCATGGTCAACGGCACGTCCGACTACGGACTGGTCACGCTCCCGGTCTATGGATCCGGTATCGGCGACATGACGATCGTGGCCGGCAACTACAACGGCATGGGTGGTGAGCTTGCGGTTGACGCTGCGCTCGGCGCTGTCGGTTCCTCGTCCTCCGACATGCTGGTCATTACCGGCGATGTCGACGGATCGACGGATGTCATCGTCAACAATGTCGGCGGCTTCGGCGCCTACAACCCGGTCGGTATCCCGGTCATCGGGGTTCTCTCCGGCAACACCGATCTCGGTGACTTCGATCTGGCTGGCGGTCCGATCGACACAGGTCTCTTCTCATACGACCTGTTCCTCGACGCACCGGCAGATCCTGCGCAGTGGACGCCGGGCTTCGCTCCGGACGCCAAGGCCTGGGTGCTGGCTTCCTACGCAGACTCCAGCGCCTACATGTTCGCTCAGGCAGCCAGCATTGCGCAGAACATGTGGCACACGACGGCCGATGGTTACCTCGACCGCTCCAGCGACCTGCGTGAGATCTACGGCTCCACGGGCACCGGTGTCTCGACGGCAAATGCCGACTTCATCGAGGCAGCGCCTCCGCCCGCAGCGCCTGCGGTCAACAACAACGGCAACGGCGTGTGGCTGCGTGGTATCGGACAGTATGCCGAAAGTGAAGGCAGCCAGTCCTTCGAAGCCTTCCCGGGTCAGTTCGTGTCCTTCGACACGGACTACAACGAGACGCTCTGGGGCATCGAGGGTGGTGTCGACCATGCCTTCCACATGAATAACGGCAGCACGCTGGTTCTTGGTCTGATGGGCGGATACGTAACCAATTCGGTTGAGTTCTCCGGTCTTGGCGATGAAGCTACCATCGACGGCGGCATGGCGGGCATCTACGCAACCTGGGTCAACGGCCCCGGCTACATCGACGCCCTGTTCAAGGCAGACTTCCTGACGGCCGACTTCTCTGTCGGTGGAGCCCCGGCTTCGACGGATATCCTGAACCTTGGTGGTCGCGTCGAAGGTGGATACCGCTTCACCAACGCCAGCGGCTACTTCATCGAGCCGGTCGCAAGCCTCGCTTACGTCAACTCCGACCTCGACGACCTGAACGTGCTCGGTACGCCTGTATCGATCAACAGCGACGACAGCCTGCGCGGCAAGATCGGTGGTCGGGTTGGCACCAGCATGTTGGTCGGTAACGGCAAGATGGATCCCTACATCAATGCCTATGTCGGCGGCGAGTTCCTGGGAGACAACTCTGCGATCATCTCCGGTCTGACGCTTCAGGACGACATCTCCGGCGTGTTCGGAGAAGTCGGAGCCGGCTTCAACTGGTATGACGCAGCCAACAGCTGGTCGGTCTACGGTCAGGCGAACTACATCTTCGCCGACGACTACTGGGCCGCAAACGGTACGATGGGTGTCCGTTACTCCTGGTAACAGTCATGCCACGCCGGACCCCGGTCCGGGACTTTCAAGGGCGCTCTTCGGAGCGCCCTTTTCTTGTTAAGCGCACGTGATAGCCTTTAAAGCCGATGCCGGCGGCTTTCGCTCGTCCGGTAGCCGTGACATGACATAAGGAATAGCGGAGGAAAAAAATGACGCCAAAGACATTGCTGGAACTGGCCGGCGCGAATCTTGAGCCGCCGAGCCTGGATCGGGCGAGCCTCGTTTTAATCGACATGCAGAACGAGTACGTGGAAGGCCCGATCGCAGTCACCGCATGCGCAGACGCTGTGAATGCGGCGGCTGTGCTTCTGGAACAAATGCGTGAGGCTGGTCGACCGATCATTCATGTCGCGCACAAGGGGCGGCCTGGAAGTCTTTTTGATCGCGAGGCTCATCGCGGTCGGTTCATCGAGGCTCTTTCTCCGCATGACGGCGAAGCCGTCGTTGAGAAGGGCTTGCCCAATGCTTTCGCGGGCGCCACGCTTGCTGACCAACTCGAAGACGCAACGAAAACCGAGCTGATACTTGTCGGCTTCATGACTCATATGTGTGTAAGCTCCACAGCGCGCGCCGCGCTGGACCTGGGCTACCGAGTGACGATTGACGCCCGCGCCTGCGCCACGCGGGATCTGCCTGACGGAAGAAGCGGCGTGATCGATGCACAGACGGTGCACGACGTCGCGCTTGCAGAACTCGCGGATCGCTTCGCCATTATCGTTCGCGACCACGATTGGCGATGATCCAGCGGCGTTGAACCAACGTAGATAGTTCGGAGAGCAACTCTGGCGTCTTGAAGGATCAGGTTATCGCGTTGCAACGGACAATCGGAAAGGCAGTCGTCTTCGGCGCGTCAGGCGCGATCGGTTCCGCCTTCGTGGAGACCGTTGCGGATCGTTATCCAAATTGCGATATCGTCGCTGTTTCACGCAGCGATGATGATGCAAGACCCCCTGTGCGCGGCCTGATCTATGATCCCGACGACGCAATTTCCGTGCGGGAAACATGCCGCGCCGTTGTAGAGCCGAACCCTCCGGATTTGGTTGTTATCGCGACGGGAATACTGCACGACGAAGGAATTGCGCCGGAGAAGAGCCTGCGCGATCTCGACTCCGCGCAGCTTCAGCGACTGTTCGCCGTGAATACAGTGCTGCCCGCGATGATTGTCAGTCATCTCTCGCCATTGATGCATCGTCAGCGTCCTTACACGATTGCCGCCCTTTCCGCGCGGGTCGGGAGCATCTCCGATAACAGGCTTGGCGGCTGGTACGCCTACCGGGCCTCCAAGGCCGCGTTGAACATGATCATTCGCACGGCGAGCATCGAGATTGCCCGGCGCAATCCGCAATCCATAATTGTCGGTCTGCATCCAGGAACCGTGAACAGCGCGTTGTCGCGGCCCTTCCAGTCGTCGGTTCCGGACGGCAAACTGTTTGCGCCGGATTTCGCCGCGGGGAAACTCCTCGATGTCTTGGAAGGTCTGGAACCGTCCGACAGCGGCGGCTGTTTCGACTGGGCCGGCAAGGAAATACCGGCGTGACGACGGAAAGGACACAATGGTCGATACGGTGATATTCTGGTTCCGGCAGGATCTGCGGCTGGCCGACAATCCGGCGCTCTGCGCCGCAGCCGAGCGCGGGTCCGTTATTCCGGTTTATGTGCTGGATCTGGAGACTGCCGGGGACTGGAGGCCCGGCGCTGCGAGCCGCGTCTGGCTGCGCCATTCGCTGAAGGCGCTGAATGCCAGTCTGAGGAACAAGCTGCGCTTGTACCGGGGCGACGCGGCGAAGATCATCCCTGAACTCGCCCGTAAGCACAACGCCGTTTCCGTGCACTGGAACCGATGCTACGAGCCTTGGCGCATCGCGAGAGACAATGCCCTCAAGGCGGATCTGCAGGAAGCGGGCGTCAATGTCGCAAGCGACAACGGATCGCTGCTGTGGGAGCCGTGGGAAGTGCTCAAGGACGATGGCGATCCGTATCGCGTCTTCACGCCATTCTACAAAAAGGGATGTCTTTCCACCGCCGCGCCGCGCAAGCCGCTCGACAAGCCGGAGCTGACGTTGGCGCAGGC
This sequence comes from Hoeflea sp. CAU 1731, assembly GCF_039888615.1. Classification (NCBI taxonomy): domain Bacteria; kingdom Pseudomonadati; phylum Pseudomonadota; class Alphaproteobacteria; order Hyphomicrobiales; family Rhizobiaceae; genus Hoeflea; species Hoeflea sp. CAU 1731. Next base: position 79,120 of record NZ_JBDQQS010000005.1, read on the forward strand.
GGAAGACGACGCAATGGCTGTTGCGCTGGATGAACTCGAACTCCTCCCGAAGCGTGACTGGGGCGAGGCGATGATGGAAAACTGGCAGGTCGGCGAGGATGCGGCGTTGCAGCGCCTGGAAGATTTTATCGATGACGGGCTGAGAGGCTACAAGTCGGGACGGAACTTTCCGGATCGTCACAATGTCTCGCGCCTTTCGCCCTACCTGCATTACGGCGAAATTTCTCCCAACACCGCCTGGTACGCCGTCAAGAATAGTGGCGATGGCGCCGATGTGGATAATTTCCTCAGCGAACTTGCCTGGCGGGAGTTCTCCTATTCCATGCTCTACCACTTCCCCGAACTGCCTGAGAAAAACCTGCAGGAAAAATTTGACGATTTTCCGTGGGACCAGAACGCGAAACGCCTGCGTGCCTGGCGGCGTGGACAAACAGGCGTTCCGATTGTCGACGCCGGCATGCGTGAATTGTGGCAAACCGGCTACATCCACAACCGCGTGCGAATGGTTGTGGGGTCCTTTCTGGTAAAGAACCTGCTCCTGCATTGGCGCGAGGGCGAAGCCTGGTTCTGGAATTGTCTGGTGGATGCGGATCTCGCCAACAATTCGGCGAGCTGGCAGTGGGTGGCGGGATGCGGCGCTGACGCTGCGCCCTATTTCCGTGTCTTCAATCCGGTGCTGCAGGGCCAGAAATTCGATGGCAAGGGCAATTACACGCGCCGTTGGGTGCCGGAACTCGCGGGCATGCCGGACAAGTGGCTGTTCAACCCCTGGGAGGCGCCGGAGGACGTGCTGGAAAAAGCAGGCGTGAAGCTGGGCGACGCCTATCCCGAACCGATCGTCGATCTGAAGGGCTCGCGCGAGCGCGCCCTGAAGGCTTTCAAGCAGACGAAGGGCTGAACCGCTGTCTTCGACGCAGGTTTTCACAGAAACATTCCAGCCTGGGACTTTGCTGCACTGGCCCTTGCGCGGGAATCCCTGTAATCAGGCCCGGCGACACCGACGAGGCAGCCCATGCAGCAGATCGAGATCCGCCGTCCCGACGACTGGCATCTTCACCTACGCGACGGAGCAATGTTGCAGGGCGTCCTGCCGCACACCAGCGCGCATTTCGGCCGCGCAATCATCATGCCCAATCTCGTGCCGCCAGTCGCCGATAGCGCGGCTGCAGAGGCTTATCGCGCACGCATCATGGACGCTCTGCCGGCTGGTCACCGCTTTGCCCCGCTCATGACGCTGTATCTGACCGAAACGACCGACGCCGAGGATGTCGTGTCCGCCCACGCGTCGGGCCTCATCACCGCGGTGAAGCTCTATCCGGCGGGCGCGACCACCAATTCCCAGAGCGGCGTGCGAGATATCGAGAAGGTCTATCCGGTGCTGGAGCGTATGGCCGAGGCCGGCGTGCCGCTCTGCTGCCACGGCGAGGTGACCGATCCCGCCATCGACATATTCGACCGGGAAGCCGTCTTCCTTGACCGGGTGCTCGATCCGCTGCGACAGCGCATTCCAGGCCTGAGGATCGTGCTGGAGCATGTGACCACCATCCAGGGCGTCGACTATGTGCGCGACGCGGCCGACGGCGTCGCCGGCACCATCACCACGCATCACCTGATCATCAACCGCAACGACATACTCGTCGGCGGCATCCGGCCGCATTATTACTGCCTGCCGGTCGCCAAGCGGGAGGAGCATCGGCTCGCACTGCGCGCGGCGGCTGTCTCGGGCAATCCACGCTTCTTCCTTGGCACCGATTCCGCGCCGCATGTTGACCCGGCCAAGGAATGCGGCTGCGGTTGCGCGGGCGTCTTTTCGGCGACCAATACGCTGTCCTGCCTCGCCCATGTCTTCGAAGAGGAAGAGGCGCTCGACCGGCTTGAGGCTTTCGTCTCGCTCAACGGTCCGGCCTTTTATCGGCTGCCTCCGAATGAGGAGAGGGTCAGGCTTATCCGGCGCGACGCGCCTGTCGCCTACCCGCAAAAAATCGAGACCGGCGCAGGGCCGGTCACCCTGTTCGACCCGAAAACGCCGCTTTACTGGGACGTGGAGCTGCGCCCCTGACAGTCTGGTTTTGAGAGGATTGCCCGCATGTTTTCCAATGCATTTCCCGAGGCCGAGCAGGTCTCGAAACTTGTCGCTCAGATGCTCATCGAGATCAAGGCGGTGCATTTTCGCGCCGATGAACCCTACACCTTCACCTCCGGTCTCGCGAGCCCGGTCTATATCGACTGTCGCAAGCTGATCTCCTATCCCCGCATCCGCTCCGCGATCATGGATTTCTCCGTCGCCACCATCCTGCGTGACGCAGGTTTTGAGCAATTCGACAGCGTTGCGGGCGGCGAAACCGCCGGCATACCCTTCGCCGCCTGGATTTCCGAACGTATGGGACTGCCCATGCAATATGTGCGCAAGAAACCGAAGGGTTTCGGTCGCGACGCCCGCATTGAGGGCAGCATGCCGGAAGGCAGCCGCGTCATCCTGGTCGAGGACCTGACGACCGACGGCGGAAGCAAGATCAAGTTCGCGGACGCGATCCGCGAGGCGGGCGCGACCATCGAGCACACCTTCGCCATTTTCTATTACGATATCTTTCCGGAGGCGCCGCAACGGCTGAAGGATCACGGCATGACGCTGCACTATCTCGCCACCTGGTGGGACGTGCTGGCGCTCTCGCGAGAGAAAGGCTACTTCGACGAGAAAACGCTCACCGAAGTCGAGGCCTTTCTCAATGGTCCGCTTGCCTGGTCGGCGAAGAATGGCGGCATAACCGAACTGCCGACGGACAAGGACTGAACGGAGGCGATTGAATGACGAAACCGAACCTGCTGATTATTGGAGCGGGCGGCGTAGGTCAGGTGACTGTCAACAAGGCGGCCCAGTTCCGCAACGATTTCGGAACCATCACGCTTGCCGCCAGAAACGCCGAAAAGCTGGAACGCATAGCCGGCGAAGTCCAGGACCGCTGGTCTGCGCCGGGCGAAAGGCAACTGGTTGCGACACGATCCGTTCACGCGCGCAGCGCCGACGCGGTCGCCGCATTGATCCGCGAACTCGACGCCGGCCTCGTGCTCAACGTCGCCTCGCCCTACTGCAACGCCGCAATCCTCGACGCCTGTATCAATACCGGTGTGGACTATCTCGACACTGCTCTCGGCGAGGACGAATTCGTCGAGAATATCCCGCCCAACTGGTACGAGCGCATCGAGTGGCCGCGACGCGAGAAGTTTGCAGCGCGAGGCGCCAGCGCGTTGCTCGGCATGGGATTCGATCCCGGCGTCGTCAACATCTTTTGCGCCCATGCGCGCAAACATTGCTTCGACGCCATCGCCTCCATCGACATCATCGACGTGAACGCCGGCAGCCACGGCCTTTACTTCGCCACAAATTTCGACGCCGACGTTAACCTGCGCGAGATCAAGGAAGACGTGATCACCTGGGAGAACGGCCGATGGGAAACAATACCCCACCATTCCGCTTCCATGAAGGTTGCGCTGCCTGAGGTGGGCGCCCATCGCGTCTATTCCATGGGCCATGACGAATTGCAGTCGCTGGCCGTCAACTTCCCGGACACGCCGCATATTGGCTTCTGGATGGGCTTCGGCGAACATTATCTCAAGGTCTTTGAGGTGCTCGACAATCTGGGCCTGACCTCATCGATCCCGATCGAGGTTGACGGCGTCAAGGTCGCGCCCAACCGTGTGATCAAGGCCTTGTTGCCGGATCCGGCTTCCCTTGCGGCCGGCTATACCGGCAAGATCTGCATCGGAGCCGATATCCGCGGCATGAAGGACGGCAAGGAGCGCCGGATCTTTATCTGGTCGAACTGCGATCACGAAGAAAACTTCCGCGAGGTGGGCGGCCAGTCGATTTCCTATTCGACCGGCATACCGGTCATCACGGCTGCGCGGTTGATGGCCAGCGGCGTGTGGAAACCGAAGACCATGGTCAATGTCGAAGAGCTCGATCCCGACCCCTTCCTGAAGCTGATGCCGGAGGTCGGCATCGACTGGGAAATGCAGGACTTGCCGCTCGACGGAAGCTGGCCCTGGCCGGCTGAGGTGTAATCCTTGGCGCCGCACAATTTTGCGAAGCTCGATACAGCGCGTGTTCCCACGCCTTGCCATGTGCTCGACCTCGCGCGGCTTGAACGCAATCTGCAGATCCTGAAACGGGTTGGCGAAGAGGCGGGCGTCAGCGTGCTTCTGGCCCTGAAAGCCTTTTCATGCTTTGCCGTCGCCGATCTGGTAATGAAATACCTTTCCGGAACCGCGGCAAGCGGCCTCTATGAGGCGCGGCTTGGGCGCTCGCGCTTTGGCGGAGACGTGCATGCGTATGCGCCGGGCCTCAAGGAAGCGGATATCGACGAGCTTCTGGGTTACAGCGACCACCTCATCCTGAACTCGCTCGAACAGTGGGCGCGATACCGCAGCGTTATCGAGGCGCATGGCGGCGTGGAGACCGGGATTCGCGTTAACCCAATGCACAGCGAAGTCGAAAACCCGCTCTATGACCCCTGTGCGTCCTGGTCGCGGCTGGGCGTGCCCGCCAATCAGGTAACGGCGGCCGAACTCGATGGGATCTCCGGCATCCATGTCCATGCTCTTTGCGACCATCCGTATGACGCCTTCGACCGCATGCTGTCCGCCGTCGAAGCCAAGTGCGCGCATCTTTTCGGCGCGGTGGAGTGGATCAATCTCGGCGGCGGACTCTTGATCACCGATGACGGCTTTCCACTGGATCGGTTCATCGAGAGGCTTGCGCGCTTTCGCGAACGCACGGGCCTCAAGGTCTATATCGAGCCGGGCACGGCCGTGGCGCTGCATGCAGGCGCGCTGGTGTCACAGGTCCTCGACCGTTTCGATTATGGCGCGCCGCTGGCTGTAATGGATACGTCCGCCACCTGTCACATGTCCGATGTCATAGAAGCGCCGTTCACGCCGGACGTGCTGGGCGCAGCCGCGCTTCCGCGCAATACAGCCATTGAGATGGTGGACGCGCATGTCGTCCGTCTGGGAGGTCCGACATGCCTGGCCGGAGACATTATCGGGACCTACCGTTTCGAAAAGCCGCCGGAGGTCGGTGACCGGTTGGTATTCCTTGATCTCGCCTATTACACCATGGTCAAGGCGACGACGTTCAACGGCATGCCGCTGCCGTCGCTTGCGCTCTGGGACAGCCGCACAGACGCGCTGGAGGTCGTCAAAAGTTTCGGATATGCGGATTTCGAGGGACGGCTGTAGAGCCTTTGAGGTTCAAGAATGCTGCGCTTCCGCTAAACACCGATAAATGCTGCGTTAGACTTGTGTACAGAAGCGCGCGTGGTGCAGCAATTTCTGCAAATATCGGGAGCGAAATTGCTGCGCTTTGACATTATTTATGCTGCACCCTTTTGTAGAACGCAGCATATCAATTAAATACAAAAAAACAGTTATTTATGATGTATTATGCTGCAATGCAGCATAAAAAATTCAGCAGTAATTTCGGATTTATGCTGCAGCGATATGCTGCGCAAAATGCTGCAGTCAGCCAGACGACGAAAGGTGCAGCAAAAAAATGCTGCATTGCACAAAATTCAGATGAATTGCTGCTTTTCGCGTTCTGTCTCGGCCGCAATAAAATCAACGACGGTCTTGATCCGGCGGATATTGCGCAACGACTCATGATAGACGATCCAGTAGCTGCGGTCGACGCGCAGAGCCGGCAACACGGGCGCCAGATCATCGTAGGGACGGGCGATAAACCGATGAAGGATGCCGATCCCTGCGCCCGATCGCACTGCTTTTATCTGGCCGAGAACGGCGGATATCTCGAAGTCGGATTCCCAGTTGCGCACGAAGTCGGCGCGATAGTGGAGCTGCGGCGAAAAGATCAGGTCCTCGACATATCCGACAAGGCGGTGAGTTTTCAGATCCGCAGCGGTCTTGGGCGCGCCAAATTCCTGCAGATAGGTCTTTGACGCGTAGAGTCCGAGCGCATAGTCGACGAGCTTGCGGGCGACAAGCCGCCCGGTCTGCGGACGTTCCACGGTTATGGAGATATCGGCTTCGCGGCGTGAGAGTGAAAAACTCTGGGGCACAGGTACGAGCTGGATCTTCAAACCCGGATATTGCCGTGTCAGGGCTCCGAGCCGGGGCGCCAGAAAGGAAATGCCGAAGCCGTCTGTCGCGCCAATGCGCACAATGCCGGACACTTCCGTGTCAGTGCGGCCGACCGCTGCGCGCGCCGCCAGCATTTCCGCCTCCATGCGTTCGGCGGCGTGCATGAAGGCCTCGCCCTCCTGGGTCAGGTCGCAGCCATTGGTGCGGCGTATGAGCAGTTTCGATTGCAGATCGCTTTCCAGAGCCGTGATACGCCGGCTCACCGTGGCGTGGTTCAACTCCAGGCGCCGGGAGGCCGCCAAAATCTGCCCGGTTCGCGCAACCGCGAGAAAGATACGGACATCGTCCCAATTCATTTTGCCCTTGCCTCCGCATTGCCGGCGCCTGACAATTGCGCCAACGAAGAACTATAAAATTTGCACAACAGATACGCTGGATTGCGCATTGATTTTCATAAATTAAAGCGCAAAGTGCCGGCAATCAATCAAGGAGGACTCCCATGCGCGATATTGGACATTTTATCGGCGGCAAGAATGTCGCCGGAACAAGCGGCAGGTCGGCGGATGTGCTGATGCCGATGGACGGCACAGTGCAGGGCAAGGTCGCCCTCGCAAGCAAGGAAGAGATGCGGGCGGCGGTCGAAAACGCCAAGGCGGCGCAGCCCGGTTGGGCGGCGATCAATCCGCAGCGCCGCGCCCGCGTGCTGATGAAGTTTCTCGATCTCGTCCAGCAGGAATACGATTCCCTGGCGGAACTGCTGGCCAAGGAGCACGGCAAGACCATTCCGGATGCGAAGGGCGACATCCAGCGCGGCCTCGAAGTCGTGGAGTTCTGCATTGGCGCTCCCCACCTTCTGAAGGGCGAGTTCACCGACGGCGCAGGCCCCGGCATCGACGTCTACTCCATGCGCCAGCCGCTCGGCGTCGTCGCCGGCATCACGCCGTTCAATTTCCCGGCTATGATCCCGCTCTGGAAGATCGCGCCGGCCATTTCCGCCGGCAACGCCTTCATCCTGAAGCCGTCCGAGCGCGATCCGGGCGTGCCGATGCGGATTGCTGAACTCTTCATCGAAGCCGGCTTGCCTGAGGGCATCCTCAACGTCGTCAATGGCGACAAGGAAGCCGTCGACGCCATCCTCGACGATCCGGACATCAAGGCCGTCGGTTTCGTCGGCTCGACGCCGATCGCCGAATATATCTACAGCCGTGGTTGCGCGTCCGGAAAGCGCGTCCAGTGTTTCGGCGGCGCCAAGAACCACATGATCATCATGCCGGACGCCGACATGGACCAGACCGTCGACGCTCTGATCGGCGCCGGCTACGGCTCCGCAGGCGAACGCTGCATGGCAATCTCCGTCGCGGTTCCTGTCGGCCAGCAGACCGCCGACCGCCTTGTCGAAGCTCTGATCCCGCGTGTCGAAAGCCTGAAGGTTGGCCCGTCTACGGATCCGAGCGCGGATTTCGGCCCGCTCGTCACCCAGCAGGCGCTTGACCGGGTCAAGGGCTATGTCGACCTCGGCGTCGAGGAAGGCGCGAAGCTCGTCGTCGATGGCCGCGGTTTCAAGATGCAGGGCTACGAAAACGGCTATTACATGGGCGGCTGCCTGTTCGATCATGTGAAGCCGGACATGCGCATCTACAAGGAAGAGATCTTCGGTCCTGTCCTGTCCGTCGTTCGCGCTGAGACTTATGAGGACGCGCTGAAACTGCCGACCGAGCACGAATACGGCAACGGCGTTGCGATCTTTACCCGCGACGGCGACGCCGCCCGCGACTTCGCATCGCGCGTGCAGGTCGGCATGGTCGGCGTGAACGTGCCGATCCCGGTGCCGATCGCCTACTACACCTTTGGCGGCTGGAAGGGGTCGAACTTTGGCGACCTCAACCAGCACGGCGCCGACGCCTTCCGCTTCTACACAAAGACCAAGACGATCACCTCGCGTTGGCCGTCCGGCGTGAAGGAAGGCGCGGAATTCGTCATCCCGACGATGAACTGATCGGCCGGATCAGCATTGCCCAAAACACGAACGCCTGGCGAAAGCCGGGCGTTTTTGTGTGAGTTATAGCGACGTTTGCTATAGCTCAAATATCGCCGTATTATGAGTTATAGATGCGCCAACCAGAACAAGCTTTGTCGTATCGCCATCAATTTTAGGCTGTGCTCGATACATGGCTACACTCGAACAGCTGGAAAAAGACGACTGGGGGGGGAGACCGACGCTCCCACCTGGCTTGTTCAGGAGTGTCACCGCCTGCGTCGGAAGCCGATCGAGGAATTTTCCACGGAAGATCTCCGCATCATGATCGGTCAGAACATCGGCCTGAAATACCTTGTGCCCAGGGCGCTGGAGGTCTTGCGCAAGAACCCGCTTGCCGCTGGCGATTTCTATGAAGGTGATCTACTAAGCGCCGTCATCCGATGCAAGCTCGTGCAGGATCAGCAAGCAGGCTCTGGACTTTCGGATGAGATGCGCGCGCTTTGCAGAGCGGCGCTGACTGAGCTGCCCGCACTGACGCGGTTGAACATTCTCGGCGATTACCGTCTGGAAGACTTTGGCATGAGCCCTGAATCCCTGGAAGTGGTCGTGGATCAGGCAATCGAAAGGGAATGCCGTCAGTCGCCCTGGAAGGAATTCAGGGAATTTACTGACAGACCGAAATCCGACTGATCAGTCTGTGGCGCTTACTCAACGCTGCGCCAAAACGTACCCGACCAGACCAGAGGTCGAGCTGTCGTGGCCTGCCGCGCTCTCCTTGCCTTCGACGACGGGCAGCAGCGCGGTCGCAAGCTCCTTGCCCAGTTCCACGCCCCACTGGTCGAAGGCGTTGATGCCGAAGAGCTGCGCCTCGGTGAAGACGCGATGTTCGTAGAGCGCGATCAGCCGCCCAAGCGCATACGGCGTGAGCTTTTCATAGAGGAGGGTGATCGACGGCCGATTGCCGGGAAAGACCTTGTGCGGCGCAAGTTCCGCCGCGTTCCTGTCGCCGGTCGCATCGAGCATCGCGCGGGCTTCTTCAAGCGTTCGTCCTTTCATCAGGGCTTCCGACTGGGCGAAGCAATTGGCGAGCAGCAGCGCGTGCTGATGGGCGAGATCCGGCTCGTGGCCGCGGGCGGCCGCGATAAACTCCACCGGAACGATGTCTGTCCCCTGGTGCAGCAACTGGAAGAAGGCGTGCTGGCTGTTGGTGCCGGGTTCGCCCCAGACCAGTGGTCCGGTGGTTTTGTCGACTGCAACGCCGTCGGTTTCAACGCCTTTGCCGTTCGATTCCATGTCGAGCTGCTGCAGATAGGCGGGCAGGCGGGCGAGCCTCTGGTCGTAGGGAATGATCGCGCGAGAAGGGTAGCCGCAGATAACCCGGTGATAATAGCCGAGAAGCCCGAGCATCATCGGCAAATTTTGCGTTGCCGGCGCGGCGCAGAAGTGCCGATCGAGATCATGCGCGCCTTTGAGGAACTCGATGAAGCGCTCGCGACCGATCGCAATCATCAGCGGCAGCCCGATCGCCGACCAGATGGAATAGCGGCCGCCGACGAAATCCCAGAAACCGAAAACGCGGTTCTCGCTGATGCCGAACGCGGCGACCTTTTCGAGCGCCGTGGAAACGGCGACGAAGTGATGTTGCACGGCCTCTTCACCAAGCGCGTCGGCCACCCAGCGCCGCGCCGTCGCTGCATTCGTCATGGTCTCGATTGTTGTGAAGGTCTTGGATGCGATAATGACGAGGGTGGTTTTGGGGTCGAGCGGGCCAAGCGTGTCGGCGATATGGGCGCCGTCTATATTGGAGACGAAATGCGTCTTGGGACCGTCTGCGTAAGGGGCAAGCGCCCGCGCGCACATGGCTGGTCCGAGATCCGATCCGCCGATGCCGATGTTGACGATATTGGTGATCGCCTTGCCTGCCGCACCCTTGATTGTCCCGCTACGGACCGCCTCGGCGAATTCGCCCATAGCGTCGAGCACGGCCAGAATATCCGGCATGACGTCCTGACCGTTGTCGTAAACGGCTTCGCCGGAACGGTTTCGCAGCGCAGTATGCAGTACAGCGCGGTCTTCCGTCGCGTTGATGTGCGCGCCGGAAAACATCGCGTCGCGTTTCGCCTCGATCTCGGCAGTCGCCGCAAGTTCGGCCAGCAGCGCCACTGTCTCGGCGTCAACGGCGCATTTGGAATAGTCGAGAAGCAGGTCGTCGAGGCGAATGGAAAATTGTTCAAACCGCTCAGGGTCGGCGGCGAAGGCAGCGCGTATGTCCTTCGGCGCATTTGACATGCGATGATCGCGAAGTTGTTTCACCGCCTGCTCTGGATTGCCCATCATCTGCATCCCGTCTGGAAAGGTTTGATCCAGCTATCGGGTCTAACCCCGGCTGTCGCGGCAATCAAGATAGGGCGCTCCTACGCCGCACTTGCGGCGTGGGGGATTAACAAAACCAAGGCCGCCGGTCAGGCTGACTTCTTCTGTTCGCCGTCACGCAATTCGCGGCGCAGAATCTTGCCGACATTGGATTTGGGCAATTCATCGGCGAATTCGATGTATTTGGGACGCTTGTAGCCGGTCAGGTTCTCGCGGCACCATTCACGCACATCCGCTTCTGTCAGCGCCGGATCCTTCCGCACCACGAAAAGCTTGACCACTTCGCCGGAATGTTCGTCCGGGACGCCGATCGCCGCCGCCTCGAGAACGCCCTCGTGGCTGACCACGACCTCTTCGACCTCGTTCGGATAAACGTTGAAGCCGGAGACGTTCACCATGTCCTTCTTGCGGTCGACGATGCGGATATAACCCTGCTCGTCCATGGTGCCCATGTCGCCGGAGCGGAAAAAGCCGTCTTCCGTCATCACCTTGGCGGTCTCTTCCGGGCGGTTCCAGTAGCCGGTCATCACCTGCGGACCGCGAATGCATATCTCGCCAATCTCGCCGAGCGGAACCGACTTGCCGTCCTCGTCGCGAATATCGATGTCCGTGGAGGGAATCGGCAGACCGATGGAGCCGGTGAACTCCGGGCTGTCGAAGCGGTTGGATGTTGCGACAGGCGACGTTTCAGAAAGCCCGTAACCCTCCGAGATCTTGCAACCGGTCAGCTTCTGCCAACGCTCGGCCACCGGACGCTGAACGGCCATGCCGCCGCCGATCGTCAGCAACAGGTTCGAAAAGTCGAGCTTCTGAAAGCTCTCGTTGGCCAGCAGCGCATTGAAAAGCGTGTTGAGGCCCGGCAGAACATGGAATTCATACTTGCCGAGTTCCTTCACGAAACCCGGAATGTCGCGCGGATTGGGAATAAGAACGTTCTCGGCGCCGCGATCCATGCCCATGATCATGTTAATCGTGAGCGCAAAGATGTGATAGAGTGGCAGGCAGCAAATATAGACGAGCGGATCGGGAATTTCGCGCTTCAGTTTGAGCGCGTCCAGCCACAAATCGTTCTGCACCATGTTGGACAGGATATTGCGGTTCGTCAGCGTCGCGCCCTTCGAAACGCCCGTCGTTCCGCCGGTGTACTGCAGGAACGCTACGTCATCGAGGCCGACATGAGCTGGCTGGAATGTCTTTGCATGGCCTTCGGAGAGGGCTGTGCGGAAGGTGACGTGGCCCGGCAGTGACCATTCCGGAACCATTTTCTTGACCTTGCGCACCACGAAATTGACGAGGTGGCCTTTGAGCCCGAGCATGTCGCCCATCGAGACGACGCAGACGTGCTGCAACACGCTGTGACCAATCGCATGCTGCAGAGTAACGGCGAAATTCTCGATCACAAAGATCGCCTTTGCGCCGGAGTCCTTGAGCTGGTGTTCCAGTTCGCGCGGCGTGTAAAGCGGGTTCACGTTTACGACCGTGTAGCCGGCTTGCAGGATTGCGGAGGCGATGACCGGATATTGCGGGATGTTGGGCATCATCAGAGCGACGCGATCGCCCTTTTCCAGACCGCGCGATTGCAGCCAGGCGCCAATGGCGCGCGCATGCTCATCGAGTTCCCGATAGGTGATCGATTTGCCCATGCAGGTAAAAGATTTGCGATCCGCATACTTCTTGCACGATTCGCGAAACAATTCGCCGACCGAGGCATATTGCAGGGCGCCGATTTCAGCCGGCACGTTTTCCGGATAGGACTTCAGCCAGACTTTGTCCAGCGGAGCCGCCGCTGCGATATCGGATGATTGAACAGACACTGCTTCCTCCCGAGAAACGACCGTCAAAAAAGCAGAATACACTGCTTGCGGTTCGAGCGATATATCCCGTGTGCAGCCGTTAAACTGCACTGTATGAATAGGGCAGGCCATAAAGCATCATCCATCTTACGTAAAGGTAAGAATAGGCGGTCTGTCGCACAAGATGCGCGTCGGTTGTTCGCTGAATGCAGTGAAAACAATCGCCGTATAAAAACTGCTTGACAAAACGATGAATTTATCAAACGTTTGATTAATAGGATCGCCAGGAGGAGCCGCGGTTCGCCAGACGCGACGCCAAGTTCGCGCTGTAAGGGAGGCCCGAAGCTGACTAAGCCGCTAAAAAAGGACGTGCGCAATCCGCAGAAAGCCCGCGTATCCATACTCGACGCGGCGGAACGCGCTTTTGCGGAACTCGGCTACGGCGGTGCCTCGATACGTGGCATCGCCCGCGACGCCGACGTCAACCAGGCGATGATTCACTACTATTTTCAGAACAAGGATCAGCTCTTTGACGAGGTGATCGACCGGCGCGCCGGCGCCGTCAATGCGCAGCGCAACGATGCGCTCGACAGGCTGTTCGCCGAAGGCGTTCCCACGCTTGAAGAACTGATGGAGGCGCTGCTCAGGCCAACCATCGAGATGGGACACGATGAAAGTCGAGGCGGTAGCGCCTTTGCGCGTCTCGTCGTCAGTTTCAGCAATTCCGCAGATGAGCGATCCAGGAACATGGCTATCGAGCACTATGATCCGATCGCGCGGCGCTCGATTGCGGCCATGCGCCAGGTGCTGCCGGAACTCGATATGGCGGCGGCTGTGCGCGCCTATCTCTTTTCGATCAGCGTCGCCTTGTCCGTGATGGCCCGCACGGGTCGCGCCGCACGGCTGTCGGACGGGCTGTGCAATGATTCCGACACGGAAGAAACGGTCAGCACCACCGTCGCATTTTCATGCGCCGGCATCAGGGCGCTGGCGAAGCAGGCAGTCAACCAGTTCGACGAGAATGTTGAATAACAGGAGGAAACTATGAGAAAGCTTATTCTGACTGCGCTTGCAACGACATTGTTTGCAAGCGTCTCGGCCGTCTCGCAGGCCGAAACCATCAACGCCACGGTCGTAGCCGGACACCCTCCGGTGTTCCGTTGGGTCAGGCTGGTGCCGGAGGTCTTCATTCCTTCGGTCAACAAGCAGCTCGAAGGCACCGAATACACATTCAACTGGGATGAACAGTATGGCGGTTCGCTGGCGAAGGTCGGCGACGAGACCGAAGCTGTCGAAGAAGGTCTGGCAGAGATCGGCGTCATCTCGTCGGTATTCGACCCGGCAAAACTGTCGCTGCAGAACGTCAGCTACTACACGCCGTTCGTCTCGTCTGATCCCGACGTCGTCGTTGAGACCATCGACAAGCTCCACGAAGACAATCCGAAGATGCTCGAGACATGGCTCGAAAACAATCTGCAGTATCTCGGCGCCCCGTCCGGGATCGACGACTACCTTCTGATGACCACCTTCCCGATCAACTCCATTGCTGATCTCGAGGGCAAGAAGATCGGCGCGCCTGGTCCGGCAGTCAACTGGCTGGAAGGCACGGGCGCTGTCGGCGTTTCCGGCAATCTCACCACCTACTACAACGAGATCAAGACAGGCGTGTATGACGGCGTCATCGTGTTTGCGACGGCCGCTCTGCCGGGCAAGCTGTACGAGGTTGCGCCCTACATCACGAAGGTTGGTTTCGGCGCGCAATACGCCGGATCTCTCGCCGCCAACAAGGAGTGGTTCGACAGTCTGCCGGAAGTGGTTCAGCAGGCATTGTTGAACGCCGGCGACGACTTCAAGGCGGCCTACCTCGCCGATCTCAACAAGGCGATGGTCGCAAGCCTCAAGGCCATGGAAGAGCAAGGCGCGACCATTACGGAAGTTGACGACGCGTTCCGCAAGCAGTGGGCTGACGGCATGGACAATGTCGCCCAGACTTGGGCTGCTCAGGTTGACAGTGAAGGCAAAGCCGGCACCGAGATCCTGAAAGCTTACATGGACGCCGTGCGCGCCGCCGGCGGCGCGCCTGTTCGCAACTGGGACCAGGAGTAATCGGTCGCCATGACCATGGAAACCACGCCGGAGCCTTCGGGCTCCGGCACGGCCGGAAAGATCCGCAGAGCCGCTGACGGTATCTCGAACACGCTGAACGTGATCGGCACGATCATGATCGTCGGCCTCGTGATCCTCGTCAACGCCGATGTCATTGGCCGCAACGCCTTCCTCGCGCCGGTATCAGGCGTACCTGAAATTGTCTCGATGTCCATTGTCGCCATTGTCTTCCTGCAGGTTTCGCAGGCCTTTCGCATGGGGCGCTTCACCCGCACGGACGCGCTGCTCGACGCCGTCGCCCGCCGCTCCAAACGGGTGCGCAACGCGATGGAATTTGTTTACGTTATTGCGGCGTTCGTACTGATCTGGCTCCTGTTCTCGGCCAGCGTGCCGCTTTTTGAAAAGTCATGGCAACGCCAGTCCTATGTCGGAACCGTCGGCGATTTCACGTTTCCGGATTGGCCGGTCAAACTGGTTATCCTGATCGGCTGCGCCGCTCTCTTGATGCAGCTGGCGATTTCCGGCGCTGTCGCGCTCTGGGGCATAATTCATCCTGCTGAAGACGACGGAGCCGGCCAATGACGTCTTTTGAAATCGGCCTGGCGACGCTCGGCGCCATGATGGTGCTTGTCTACGCCGGCCTCTGGGTGCCGATCGCCCTGATGTTGTGCTCCTATGTCGGCGTGTGGATGATCAAGGGGTCTCCGCTCCTCGCCGGCAAACTTCTGGCGCTCGCCGCGTCAGAAACCATCTCTTCATATTTTTTCGGCGTGGTGCCGTTATTCGTCCTGATGGGATTCCTTGTCTCGGTCTCCGGCCTCGGGCGCGACGCCTACGACGTCGCCAACCAGCTCTTTCGCCGGGTGAAAGGCGGTCTCGGCGTGTCCACGGTCGCCGCGAATGCAATATTCGCCGCAATCACCGGCATTTCCATCGCATCCGCCGCCGTCTTTACCCGCATCGCCGTGCCGGAAATGGTGCGCCACGGCTATACCGGGAAATTCTCCGTCGGCGTCGTCGCGGGCTCTTCCGTCCTTGGAATGCTGATACCGCCGAGCCTGCTGCTTATTCTTTATGGGCTTCTGACAGAGCAGTCCGTCGGAGACCTGTTTCTAGCAGGCGTCCTGCCGGGCATCCTGCTGGCGATCGTGTTTGCCGGCGGCGTCATCTCCATGGCCTATTTCTGGCCCTCGTTTATCGGCGAGAACCTGTCCGAGGATACCGAGCACGATATGGGCTCGGCGGAAATGGCGAAAAAGGGCCTGCCGATCCTCGCGCTGATCCTGCTTGTTCTAGGCGGTATCTACGCCGGCGTGTTCACGCCGATCGAGGCCGGAGCGGTCGGATGCCTAGGCGCCATCATCATCGGCCTGTTTCGCCGCACGCTCACTCTGTCCAATTTCTGGGAAGTGTTGACGGACACCGGTCTGGTGACGGCGTCGGTCTGTTTCCTCATCATCGCCGCGCAAATGTATTCGCGCATGCTTGCGCTATCCGGCGTGCCACAGGAGTTCGGCGTGTTCGTCGCGACAGCCGATATCGGCTTCTGGGGCGTAATCATTGCCTATGTCGTCCTGTTGATCGTCATGGGCACAATCCTCGACTCCTCGTCGATCATGCTGATCATGGTGCCTCTGATGCTGCCGGTGATACAGCCGCTCGGCGTCGACCTGGTTTGGTTCGGCATCGTGACGGTGATCGCGGTTGAAATTGGTCTGCTGACCCCGCCTTTCGGCATATCGGTCTTCGTCATCAAGTCGACCCTCGATGACGAGTCCATCAGCCTTGGGGAAATTTTTCGCGGCGCGGCCCCCTTCGCCCTGATGATGGTGGTCGTGCTTCTCGCGGTCCTCGTCTATCCGCCGCTCACAACGGCGCTCATACAATAGTTTCCGGAAGGACATTCAATGGCAAGACGTATCGTAGACCTCTCCGTTCCGCTCGAAACCGGGATTGCTTCCGATCCGCCGATGGCATTGCCCGAAATAGAGTATTTCGATCACCAGGCGACGGTCGAGCAGATCACCACTTTCTTTTCCGGACTGACAAAGGAAGGTCTGCCGGGCGGCGAGGGATGGGCTGTCGAGAAGCTCAACATTTCGACCCACAACGGGACCCATCTGGACGCGCCGTACCACTATCATTCAACGATGAACAATGGCGAGCGCGCCATGACCATCGACGAGATTCCGCTTGACTGGTGTTTCCGTCCGGGCGTCAAGCTTGATTTTCGGCACATGGAAGACGGCTATGTCGCGACGGCCAACGACGTCGAGGCTGAGCTGAAACGCATCGGCTATGAGCTGCAGCCGCTCGACGTCGTTGTCGTCAACACAGCGGCGGGCGAGCGTTACGGAGAGAGCGATTTCCTTTTGCGCGGTTGCGGGATGGGGCGCGAGGCGACGCTTTATCTTCTGGAGCGCGGCGTTCGCGTGACCGGCATCGACGGCTGGAGCTGGGATGCGCCTTTCGTCCATACCGCCAAGAGATTCGCGGAAACCAAGGACCCCTCAATCATCTGGGAGGGCCATCGCGCCGGCATGGAAATTGGCTACTGCCACATGGAAAAGTTGACCAATCTCGATCAACTTCCGCCCTTCGGATACGAGATTTCCTGCTTTCCGTTCAAGATCAAGGACGCCTCCGCCGGGTTCATTCGCGCGGTGGCGATTTTCGAAGACTAGCATTCACAAAAACAACTGAAAGGGAGGCGCCGTCATGGCCCGAAAAATGGATAAAGTCATCATCACCTGCGCCGTGACCGGGGGCGTGCACACGCCAACCATGTCCGACGCCCTGCCGATTACCCCGGACGAAATCGCCCGTCAGTCGATCGACGCGGCCGAGGCCGGCGCCTCGATCATCCATCTACATGCGCGCAACCCGGAAGACGGTCGCCCGACGCCGGATCCAGACGTCTTCATGCAGTTCCTGCCGCGCATCAAGCAGGCGACGGATTCGGTGATCAACATCACCACCGGCGGCGGTCTCGGCATGACCGTCCAGGAGCGGCTGGCGGCTCCCTTGAAAGCCGAGCCCGAAATGTGCTCGCTCAATATGGGATCCATGAACTTCGCGCTCCATCCGCTGGCGGGCAAGTACAAGACCTGGAAGCACGAATGGGAGCAGCCCTTTCTTGAAGCCAGTGAAGACTTCATCTTCCGCAACACGTTCAAGGATATCCGCTACATCCTGCAGCACCTTGGCGAAGGCTGCGGCACCCGTTTCGAGCACGAATGCTACGATATTGGCCATCTCTACAATCTCGCCTATTTCGTCGACGCCGGCATGATCAAGCCGCCTTTCCTGGTGCAGTCAATCTTCGGAATCCTTGGCGGAATCGGCGCCGAGATGGAAAACGTCATGTTCATGAAGCAGACGGCCGACCGTCTCTTCGGCGATGATTATGTCTGGTCGGTCCTCGCCGCCGGCCGCTACCAGATGCCGTTCATAACCCAGGCCGCCATGCTCGGCGGCAATGTTCGTGTCGGTCTTGAAGACTCGCTCAATATCGGCAAGGGCCAACTTGCTGACTCCAACGCCCAGCAGGTCAGGAAAATCCGCACCATCATTGAAGAGCTCGGCCTTGAGGTCGCGTCGCCCGCCGATGCGCGCGCGGCGCTTGATCTCAAGGGCGGCGACATGGTCAAGTTCTGATGGGCGACAATCCGATAAAAGGTTTCGTGGTCGATCCTGCGGAGATCCGCACGATCGGCCACGACCTGCAGCGGCCTGAATGCATCCTCGCCGAGCCGGACGGATCGCTCTGGTCGGCGGACGCCCGCGGCGGCGTCGTTCACATCTTCCCGGATGGTCGGCAGGAGATCATCGCCCAGACCGAGCAGACGGATTTTGTGTCTGCGACCGATGACGCCGCGCGCTTCACGCAGGGCACGCTGCCGAACGGCCTTGCCTTTGCCCGTAACGGGGACATTCTCGTCTCCAATTTCGGCACCGACCGGCTGGAACTGATGAAGCGCACCGGCGAAAGCGAAGTGCTCTACGACACGATCGACGGCCGCGCTATCGGCAAGGTCAATTTCGTATTGCGCGACAGCCGCGACCGCGTCTGGCTCACCGTCTCGACCACCATTCCAAACTGGATGGAGGCGATAAGCCCCGATCTGAAAGACGGGTTTGTCGCCATGGCCGACGAGAAGGGTCTGCGCATCGTCGCCGACGGGTTTGCCTTCACCAACGAGATCCGTTTCGACGCGAAAGAGGAATGGCTCTATGTCGTCGAGACGACCGGCAAGCGTATAACCCGTCTGCGGGTGCAGGAAGACGGCTCGCTGACTGACCGGGAGACGTTCGGGCCTTCCGATCACAACGCCTTCATCGACGGCATTGCCTTTGACGCCTACGGCAATCTCTGGGGCACCCATGTGATGATCGATCGCATATTCGCCATCACCCCGGAGGGCGACCTGGAGATCATTCTTGACGATGACCACGGATCGGCCGCCGGCAAGGAATTGCTGATGGCCTTTGAGGAGGATCGCGTCACGCCCGAACTGCAAATGGCGTGCGGCGGCTCGATCGCGCCCTGGATGGCGAGCGTCACCTTTGGCGGTCCCGATCTGAAGAACGTCTATATCGGCAGCCTGCGCGGAACGACGATCCCGTATTTCCGCTCGCCCGTCGCAGGTCTTCCCATGGTTCACTGGAATGAAGGACAATGACATGAGCGAATTTTCTGCGATGCCTGACCGCACGGTCGTCCAGTTCGACTGCCAGGGAAAGGCCGTCGGCAAGATGCGCAACGAACTCGCCGTACAGATGGTCAAGCCGTCGCTGGAGGAGTTCGAACTCGCCACCGACGAAGGGCCGTTCCATGGTGGAGACGCTTCCGCGCCGCCGCCGCTCGCTTTGTTTGTGGGCTCCATCACCGGCTGCATCATGACGCAGATCCGTGCCTTTGCGAAACGGCTGGGCGTAACGCTCAACGATCTCGACGTGCACACCCGCGTTCAGTGGAACTGGAAACAGGTCGGCCGGGTTTACGAGACAGCGCCGAAGAGCTTCGAGATCGACGTGTTGATCGACAGTCCCGATCCGGAAGAAAAAGTCATTGAACTGATCGAGACAGCGAAGAAGGGGTGTTTCATCGAGCAGACGCTGGGCCAGGGCAACGCCATCCACCACCGCATGAAGACGCCGGATGGCTGGAAGGAAGTGTGATTGCGACGTGTTGAGTGGTTGAAGACACGCACTTCCCGTGCTTTGATAAATCACCGCTCAAGGAGATCAATATGCGATCCTACCGAACCGCTTTCACCCTGCTTTTCCTGCCTGTGGCTATCGCCGCGTCAACAGCGGCTTTCGCCGTAACCGACGACCAGAAACAGGCCCTGCGGGCCAATTGCCGCAGCGATTTCATTGCCCATTGCAGGGGTGTTTCGCCGGGCGGGGTTGAAGCCTTTCAGTGTCTTGCGAGGAATTCGCAGGATCTGTCAGCTGCTTGCCATGCCGCCGTCAAGGATGTCGATCCGGCCGTGAAATAGCGGATGCGTCCGAGTTGCTTGTCAATCAGTCCAGCTCTTTCTTGATGATCTTGTAGTCGGTGTCGAGTTTCAGATCATACTCCTTGCCATCGGGGCCGATCGCGTCGTCGACTTCCCAGACACGGTCGTCATCGTCATCGTCGAATTCAATCTCTTCCCAGGACGTGTAGCCGGCTGTCGTCAAGACGTCTTCGATAGCCTTGCGTTCCTCGGTGTTTGGTGGACGGTCGGCCAGTGCGGTGGTCGTCGTTGCAACAAGGAGGCTGACGGCAAGAAAGAATCGCATCGGGCATTGATCCCTATTGTTTGGATGAAAAAACAAACCTGGTCGGAAATTGGGTCCAAAATGGGTCAGTCCCGCAATAACCGCTCCACATAGGCCGGCGCCACCTCGGTCGCCTTGCCGTGGATCGCCTCGTCGAACAGCGAAATACCCGCTGACGGCTCCAGATTGAGCTCGACCGTGTGAGCGCCAACCTCGCGGGCCTCGGCGACAAAGCCCGCCGCAGGATAGACATTGCCGCTGGTGCCGATGGAGATGAACAGGTCGCAATCGGTCAGCGCGGAATAGATCTCGTCCATTCGATAGGGCATCTCGCCAAACCACACCACGTCGGGGCGCATGCCGCCGTTCCTGTTGCAAGCTGCGCAGACCATGTCGACCGTCAGATCGGTTTCGCAGGGCGTGCGTGCGCCGCAATGCATGCACAGCACCCTCGCGATCTCGCCGTGCATATGGATGAGGTTCGTCGTGCCCGCCATTTCGTGCAGCGGGTCGATGTTCTGCGTAACGGTCAGCACATGGCCGGGAAATTCCGCCTCCAGCCTGGCAAGCGCCTTGTGAGCCGCGTTCGGCTGGACGTCACGGGCGTTGCCGCGGCGCGTGTTGTAAAAATTCAGAACCCGTTCGGGGTCGCGCAGAAAGGCCTCGGGCGTCGCTACGTCCTCGATCCGGTGCTTCTCCCAAATGCCGCCCTTGTCCCGGAACGTGGAGAGTCCGGATTCCGCCGACAGACCGGCGCCGCTCAGGATGACGATGCGTTCATAGGCGACCATGCCGACAGTGATAGCATCGGGGGATGACAGGGAAAAGACCCGCTTCAGTCGAGCCGTCTTACCGGTTTGGAGCGCCGTGCTGAGAAGAGTTGTCTGAATTCGCGGATGATTATGAGGCGGAATTTCGGACTGAAACATCCGAGTTTTTCACCGCGTTCGAAATAAAATGAGCGCTCGAGTATATCAAGATTATACTCGTCGATAACAATCCAGAGCTTCAGAGAACCATCCAGACCGGCGCGGCGAATTTCCGTTTGTGGAATTTCAATTGCATGCGTTTCCGCATCGGGCGGCTTCGACGTGATCGGGAGTATGAAAAGGACGTGTTCGCCCGCGTGGGTTTTCGCAATCGCTACGAAGGAGATGGATCTGTTTTACGACCTTCGGTTTCGTTTCGCGCATGCTGCCAACGCCATTGACAAGAATAACGCCAGACATCGCCTTCCCGGGGAAGATCATTTTTACTCACCGTCGAGTTCTTCCAATTGGCGATCGAGCTCGGAGACAAGCAGATCCGCGATGTCGTCCGGGGTTTCTTCTATGCTGTAAGCACGACACGAATCGGATTCGCCGTTCATATTGTTCGGCGCTCATCAGCACATAACGCAGCTTGTCGTGTTTGGTGATTGCGACCGGCGCGGTTTCCGCTGCGTGCAGCACGTCGCCGACATGCTGTTTCAGGCCACTCGACCGAAAAGCCTTCATTGCAGGGCTCGCTACAAGATATTTGGTCTATTTTAGACAGAAAATCAAATGGATTGCCGACAAAACGGCTCCTGAGACCTCAACTCCTGACCACCAGCACCGACTGGTCGGCGTGGCGCATGACGCGGGCCGCGTTGGGGCCGAGAAGATAGTCCTGCAGCGCCGGGCGGTGCGACCCCATGACGATGAGGTCGACCTTGAGATTGTTCGCGGCCCTGATGATCTCCTCATAGATGCTGCCATGGGCGATCACGTGCTGCAGCGGCGTCCCCTCCGGAACGGTCTTCGCGGTGAAGGCGTGCAGTTCGGTCTGTGCGTGTTCGATGAGCTGACTTTCGTGCCCCTTTGGAAAAAAGGTGCCGACAATGCTCAACCCGTAATCCGGGACCACGGTGATCACGTGTAACGTGTCGCCCTTGGTGAACACCTCCATAGCGCCGGTGATGACTTTGGTCGAGGTTTCCTGGTCGCCGAGATCGACTGCGGCAAGGATGTTGCGAAACATGGTCATGACGAAGCTCCCTGCCCGGCGGCGGTGGATGCGGGCTCTGGTTCGGCCCGGCGCGTCTGCAGCATGTAGATCAGCCCCAGCAGCAGCAATGCGGGAATATAGAACCAGTATTTTGACGGTTGGTTGGCAGGAACCAGCACCGATTCGATGACCTGGTCGAAGTCGAAGCCGGCTTGCTGTGCGGGCGAATCGTAGATGGCGTTGTCGACCAGCACCTTGCCGTCTTCGTTATAGAGTTCCAGGCCGAAGGCTTCCAGGCGCTCTTCGCCGGTTGGCTCGTCGCCCACATCGATAATCATGGTCAGGGTGATCGGCTCGCCGACATCGTCGAGGCCGTCGACGATCGCCCTGATTTCGGAGTCGGGCTTAGCCGCGCCCATGGCCTGCGCCAGTTCCGTTGGCGGAACCGATGTGAAGGGTGGCGAGACATAGTCCATCCAGAAGCCGGGTCTGAAGAGGGTGAATGCGATCACGATCAGCGCAATCGACTCCCAGATCCGCGATCGGGTCATGAAGAACCCTTGCGAACCGGCGGTGAATATCAACATCGCCGCCGTCGCCACAATGAAAACAAACACGCCCTCGTACCAGGTCACGTCGATCAGAAGGATGTCGGTGTTGAAGATGAACAGGAACGGCAGCAACGCCGTTCTGAGCGAATAGAAGAAGGCGACGAAGCCGGTGCGGATCGGGTCGCCGCCGGAGACCGCCGCCGCCGCGAAGGAGGCGAGCCCCACCGGCGGCGTCACATCCGCCATGATGCCGAAATAGAAGACGAACAGATGGACGGCGATCAATGGCACGATCAGCCCGCTCTGCTGGCCGAGCGCCACGATCACGGGCGCGAGCAGGGCTGAAACGACGATATAGTTCGCCGTCGTTGGAAGGCCCATGCCGAGGATGAGGCTCAGGATCGCGGTAAAGATCAGGATCAGCATGATCTGGCCTTGGGACAGGAACTCCACAAGGGCGGCAAGCACGGATCCAACGCCGGTCTGCGACACTGCGCCGACAATGATGCCGGCCGCGGCCGTCGCAATGCCGATGCCGATCATGTTTCGCGCGCCGGTGATCATGCCGTCGATCAGTTCGCTGAAGCCGCGCCAGGTCGCGCCGGCCGTTGGTTCGCCGCGGAACTTCGCGAAGAGCGGCCTCTGGGTAAGAAGGATGAAGATCATGAAGGCGGTCGCCCAGAAGGCCGAGAGCGAAGGCGAAAGACGCTCCACCATCAGGCACCAGATCAGGACGAGAACGGGTAGCAGGAAGTGCAGTCCCGATTTGACTGTCGGTCCGGGTTCCGGAAGTCGCACCACCGGTTCGTTCGGGTCGTCCAGCTCAAGTTCGGGATAGGTCGAGCAGAACCGCACCAGTCCCACATAGGCGACGCCGAGAAGCACGGCGATGATCCACGGCGTTGCATCGCCGGCGACGCCGCCGATGAAGTCGAGCAGGTAGAAAATGAGGAAGGCGGTGATCACCGCAAAGCCCAGGACCATTGCGCCTGTAGATAAAACCCGGCCGCGTCCTTTCTCGCTGAGCCGGGACCGGATCATCGCGAAGATGGCGACAATGATCGCCAGCGCGACGATTGTGCCGATGAGCGAAAGACCGGCCGATTGCGCGGCCTGGAAGGCGGCGAAGAGATAATAGACCGCGCTTGCGGCGGCCAGGATCACCGCCATCGTTATGCCGAACGAGATCAGCCCCCATTTCAGCGGCTTCGGTTCGCTTGCCCGCGGCAGGCCGGCCATGTTCTGCTTCTTGGCTTCCAGGTGAACGATATAGACCAGAGCGATATAGGAGATGATCGCCGGCACGAAGGCGTGCTTGACCACCTCGAAATACGAGATCCCGATATATTCGACCATGAGAAAGGCGGCGGCGCCCATCACGGGCGGCATGATCTGGCCGTTGACGGAGGAGGCGACTTCGACGGCGCCGGCCTTCTCGGCGGAAAAGCCCACCCGGCGCATCATCGGAATGGTGAAGGTTCCGGTCGTCACCACATTGGCGATCGATGAACCGGAAATAAGGCCGGTCATGCCGGAGGCGACGACGGCCGCTTTGGCCGGTCCGCCGCTGAAGTGGCCCATCATCGAGAAGGCGACCTTGATGAAGTAGTTACCGGCGCCCGCCTTGTCGAGCAATGCGCCGAACAGCACGAACAGGAAGACCAGGTCGGTGGAGACGCCGAGCGCGATGCCGAACACGCCTTCAGTGGACAGCCACTGGTGATAGGCGACGGCGTCGAAGCTCGCGCCCTTCCAGGCCAGGAAGCCTGGCGCATAGGGACCGAGGAACGTGTAGCCGAGAAACACGATCGCCACGATCATCAGCGGCGGCCCGAGCGCCCGGCGCGTGGCTTCCAGTAGTAGAATGATGCCGACGACAGAGACCGTCACGTCGAGCGTATCGGGGTTGTTGGGCCTGTCGGAGAGCCGGGTTCCGAGGACCCCGTCCATAAAGTCTGTATCGAACAGGAACAAATAAAATGAGCAGAAGGCGGCGACGATTGCGAGCACCCAGTCTGACACGGGCACAACGTGACGCGGCGAATTCTTGAAAGCGGGATAGGCGAGATAAGCGAGAAACAGCGCGAAAGCGAGATGAATCGGTCGCGCCTCGCCGCTCGAAAACACCCCGAAACCTGTCGTGTAGGGAACCGGTGAAGCGATCCATATCTGGAAGATCGACCATGCGAGCGCTACGCCCGCGATCAGAAGCACAACGTTTCGGTTATCCGGACTGCGGCCGCCGGTATCAGTCGACGCAACGAGATCGTCGAGTTCGTCACTGCTCATTATTGTTGTATCGGACTCGGATTCCTGACTCATCGTAACGCCCCCGTGGCCTTCCCCGTTTTATTATTGTGCGGCGGGCGTCCGTGACAGACGCCCGCTGCCGGCTGCGGATTACATCCAGCCCTGTTCCTTGTAGTATTTGGCTGCGCCGTCATGCAGCGGCGCCGACAGGTTGTTCTTGATCATGTCTTCCTGGTTCAGATTCTCGAAGGCAGGATGCATCTTCTTGAACCGGTCGAAATTCTCGAACACAGCCTTGGTGATTTCGTACACCACCTCGTCCGGCGTATCGGTGGAGGCGACGAAGGTCGCGCCCACGCCGAAGGTCGTCGTGTCGCCGTCTGTACCGGTGTACATGCCGCCCGGAATGGTCGCGACCGCGTAGAATGCGTTGTCTTCGACGAGCTTCTTGGTCGCGTCATTGTCGACGTTGATCAGCTTCGATTCGCAGGAGGTAGTGGCCTCTTTGATCGAACCGTTCGGATGGCCAACGGTAAAGACGATCGCGTCAACCTTGTTGTCGCAGAGCGCCGCCGACTGCTCGGAGGATTTCAACTCGGAGGCGAGGGCGAAATCGTCCATCGTCCAGCCCATCTCCTTCATCAGCACTTCCATCGTGCCGCGCTGGCCGGAGCCCGGATTGCCGACGTTGACTCGCTTGCCTTTCAGATCATCGAAACTGTCGATGCCGGAATCGGCGCGCGCAACAACGGTGAACGGCTCGGGATGCACAGAAAAGACAGCCCTCAATCCTTCGAATGCTCCGTCGGGAAACTGCTCGGGCGCCGTGCCGTTGTAGGCGTGATACTGCCAGTCGGACTGGGCGACGCCGAGGTCAAGATCGCCGTTGCGAATTCCGTTGATATTGGCGACAGAGCCGCCGGTGGTGTGCGTGCACTTGATGTCGTGATCCGACGTGCCGCGATTGACCAGACGGCAGATGGCGCCGCCCACCTGATAGTAAACGCCGGTTTGTCCGCCGGTGCCGATCGTCACAAAGGTCTCTGCGGCTGCATAACCGCTGGAGAAGGCCAGTGTTGCGGCGAGCGCCGATCCGGCCAGAATTTTGCGTGCTAACATCATATGTGCTCCCTGATTGATGTTTGTTGTGACGCTGACCGGTCTTGCCTTGGCCTGCGCCTGTTTGTCTTCGCCTCCGCCGTCAGCGTTGTGGCTGGGCGCCTGGTGCGACAATGGAGAAAAAGAACCGGGTATTGTCCTTCCGGACAAGAGAGGGTCGGGCTTGGCAGGTTGAGGCTGTGCGCGATCTGGTGGTTGATCGAAACAAGGCTGTCCACACTGCCGCTCCTGCGAGTTCCCGTATTGGTGGGGACAAAGTCTTCCAAACAAATCTAGCGTTGTCAATCAAAGGAACTTGAGTATGATCCGGCGCTGTCCCGGAGCCTTATGTCCGAAAGTAGGAGTCCTCTCTGTCCCTGGAAGCCCTTCCACGCATCATGGTCGCGCCCAACGGGGCGAGACGATCGAAAGCCGATCATCCGGAAATTCCGATCATGATCGACGAAATCGTCGCTTGCGCGCGCGCCTGTAGCGAAGCTGGCGCAGGTGGTCTCCACGCCCATGTGCGCGACGCTGCAGGCGCCCATGTTCTGGACGCCGGTCTCTACCTGGAACTGATCGCCGAAATGGCGCAGGCTGTTCCACAGATGCAGGTTCAGATCACCACCGAGGCGGTCGGCCGCTATTCGCCGGAAGAGCAGCGCCGCCTTGTGCGCGATGTCATGCCGAAATCCGTATCCGTCGCCTTGCGCGAAATGGTTCCTGATACGGGAGATGTTTCCGCCGCATCTGAATTCTACCACTGGGCGGCGGATGAGGGCGTGCAGGTTCAGCATATCCTCTACGATGCGGAAGATCTCGGCCGTCTGATTGGCCTCATGGACGCCGCTGTCCTTCCTGCCGCCGATATGCAACTGCTCTTCGTGCTTGGACGCTACACCGTGGGTCAGCAGAGCGCGCCGGAAGATATGGATTCCTTCCTGTCGTTGTTCGAGGGATCAGGCCTTCAGAGCAACGACGCCGAATGGGGGCTGTGCGCCTTCGGGTCCGGAGAAACCGACTGTCTTCTTGCGGCTTTGAGCCGGGGAGGCAAGGCGCGCATAGGCTTCGAAAACAGTCTCTGGAACCGTGACGGCGGCGTGGCGAAAGACAATGTCGAACGCGTCCGGGAGCTTGTGTCGCTGGCAGGGAAGTGACCGGATTGCCGAAACGGCAATGGATTTAGCGAAAATTGGCTCTTTATTGGAACGGTTTGTGATGCCATGGTTCGGACATGGCCTATATCATTACCGAACCCTGCGTGGATGTGAAGGATGGCGACTGCACCGACGTGTGTCCGGTCGACTGCATCTACGAGGGCGGCCGCATGTTCTATATCCACCCGGACGAATGCGTGAATTGCGGCATTTGCCTGTCTATCTGTCCGGTCGACGCGATAACCTGGGACGGCGAGATCACTGCCGACATGAAGCATTACGAAGCCATCAACCGCGAATATTTCGACGAGAACGTCTCTGGTCTGGGCTCGCCAGGCGGCTGGGATTCGTCTAACACCACCGCCAATGATCACCCGCTCGTTGCAGCACTCCCCATCCTCCACACAGCGTAGGCATAGACACCATGACTTTACACCGGCTGAAGGGCGTTATCGCCGCCGTTCCGACACCGCTCGATTCCTCCTTCCATCCCGACCTCGAAGCCTTCACGGCGCATTGCCGCTGGGCGCTCGACAATGGATGCGACGCGCTGAATGTTCTCGGCTCGACGGGCGAGGCGAATTCCATGTCCGTGGTTGATCGCAAGGCGGTGATGACGGCCGCTTCGCAGGCCTTTGACGGATCGAAGTTGATGGTCGGCGCCGCAACGCCCGATCTGGCGACGACGGTTGAACTCACCCGTTATGCGCATGAATGCGGCTTTGCGGCGGCCCTCGTCCTGCCGCCCTGGTACTACAAGCCAGTGACCGATGACGGCCTTTATGCCTGGTTCGCACAGTTGGTGGAGGAAACTGCTGCGATGCCGATTGCGATCTATCTCTACAATTATCCGCAGTTGACCGGGATCCGCTTCAGCGAGGATCTGGCGCGTCGCCTGACGGCTTCCTTTCCTGACAGAATTGTCGGAATGAAGGATAGTTCCGGCGATCTCGACTATGCGGCCGCCATGGCTAAGATCGACGGCTTCGATGTCTTCCCCAGCAACGAGGTGGCGTTGGCGAATTGCGATCGCGACGGCTACGCCGGCTGCATTTCCGCAACCGTCAACATCGATCCTGCCAGTTCTGCCGCGCTCCTTGCAGATCAGGGCAACTCGGACCTGTTGGACTCCGTTCGTCACGTGCGCACGACGGTGTCATCCTTCCCGCTTGTTCCAGCCGTGAAATATCTCGTCGCCAAACGTCTCGGCAAAGCCTCTGCGGCGACGCCGCTGCCGCCCTTCCTGACGTTGACGGAAGCGCAACAGGCTGATCTCGTCGAGCAGCTTGGGTAGTCGCTCTGAGGCGCCTGATCAGGGAACGGATTTTTCGAGTTGAGCCAGCGAGGCGCCCATTTGCTCGATCATGGCGAGGGAAGCGCGGGTCATTTGTCGGCGTTTCGGAACGAGAATGCCGAGCCGCAATGCGTCCAGACGCGTGCCCTTGAGCGGCACTCCGACGATCTCGCCGGAGTTTAGTTCCTCGACCAGGCCGATCGGCGTGTAGAAGGCGACGCCAAGTCCGTCTTTCACCAATTGTCGCAGCAGCATGATGTGGTTGCTTGTCACGAAGTTGCGTCCGCTGCGGTGAAGCACGGACAGCTCAACCTCGATCAGGGAACGGATCGGCTCCGTATCGAGCTGGAGAAGCAGGTTGTACTGCGCGCACTCGCTCAGGGTCACGGCCGGCAAACGCGCCAACGGATGATCTTTCGCGACCATGGCCTTGAGAGGCGTGGCGATGTCGTGGATGAGCTTCATGTCGTCGGGCGGCGAGATATTGAACGTGATCGCGAAATCCGCCTCTCCATCGGCCACCAGGCTTGTCACCCGGCCATGCGCGCCGGTTTGCACGCGAAAATTGACCCCGGGATGGGCTCTGTGGAATTTGCGGATTTCAGCCGGCAGAAAATGCACAAGCAGACTGTCGAGGCAGGCGATACGCACCTGGCCGGTTTTCATGCCTTTCAGCGCGCCGAGTTCGCCTTTCAGAACATCGAATTCCTGCAGGGTGCGGTCGGCGTGGGCAAGCACGATCTCGCCCGCGCGCGTCAGACGCAGGCCTTTCGGCAACCGTTCGAAAAGCGGTGCGCCAAGCTCGTTTTCCAGTTTCTGGATCTGCCGGCTCAGAGCCGATGTCGCGACATGCAGTTCTTCCGAGGCCTTGCGGATCGAACCTGACCGCGCGACTGTCGCGAAGTATCTGAGAATGGCTGCGTGCATGAATCGGCCTCTGCGTTCACGTTAGTTCCGGAGGCCGGGAATTGGAAGCGGGGCTGATCCGCCTCAACGACCGCGCCACACGGGCGCGCGTTTCTCGCGGAAGGCCGCGACGCCTTCTTCCGCATCTTCGCTGGTAAGCGCTG
Source organism: Hoeflea sp. CAU 1731 (assembly GCF_039888615.1). Classification (NCBI taxonomy): domain Bacteria; kingdom Pseudomonadati; phylum Pseudomonadota; class Alphaproteobacteria; order Hyphomicrobiales; family Rhizobiaceae; genus Hoeflea; species Hoeflea sp. CAU 1731. The sequence goes on from NZ_JBDQQS010000005.1 coordinate 108,623, forward strand.
CAACCAGCGCCGGCGTCTTCAGCGCCTGCGCTTCCGCAGGCGTCAGATGCGCCGTACGGTTGACCGTTTGCTTGATGGCGCGCAGCGACAGCGGCGCGCCGGCGAGAATGTCCTTGACCCAGGCGTCGACCGCGTCGTCGAGCGCTTCGGGTTCGGTTATTTCATTGACTAGGCCGTAGCGGTGGAGTTCTTCGGCCGAAACCTGCCGGCCGGCGAGCATGATCCCCATGGCGAGATTGTGCGGGATCTTGCGCTGAAGGAGCACCATGCCGCCGTCGAGCGGCATGCGGCCGACGCGTGCTTCCGGCAGTCCGAAACGGGCCGTTTTCGATGCGACGACGATATCGCAGCCCATCACCATCTCGAAACCACCGCCCAGCGCGTAGCCGTTGACGCGGGCAATCACCGGAATATCCAGGCTTGTGCGAAAGCTCAGCCCTCCGAAGCCGTTCGGACGCGTCTCCGCCCAGTATTCCAGTCCCGAGGATCCGGATCCCTTCATGTCCGCTCCAGCGCAGAAAGCCTTCTCGCCGGCGCCGGTTATGACCACGCAATAAACGTCCGACCGGCTTTCCAGATCATCCCATATCGCCTCCAGCTCCGCTGCGGTTGCGGCGTCCACGGCGTTAAGCCGGTCTGGCCGGTTGAGCGTCACGCGGGCGACGCCGTCCTCTACCGAAAAAAGGACGCTCATGACGCCTTTGCCTCTGCCAAATCATCCTGCCGGGAAAGGTATTCGTCATTGTGCTCGCCGAGTTTCGGAGGCTTCAGCCGCACCGTGACTTTTGCGTCCGACATGTCGATCGGCGATCCGATAAGACGGACCGGTCCAGCCGGTGTTTCGCCGGCTTCCAGGATCAGACCGTTGACGATTGTCTGTTCGTCTTCCAGCGCTTCAGGCAATGTCATGACCTTCGAGCACAGGATGTCGACGCCTTCCAGCCTTTCGATCCAGTGCGCGGATGATTCCTGGGCGAAACGCTCCCTGAAGATTGCCTGCAGTTCCGGACGATGCTCCATCTGTACGTCGAAATTGGCGTAGCGTTCGTTTTTCGACAGGTCGTCGATTTCCAGCGCTTCGCAGATGTCGCGCAACGGATTTTCCTTGAAGGCGCCGACCATCGCGACAGGACGGTCAGTCGTCTCGAATACGCCGGTCAGAGGAAACGCCGCCCAGTTCAGGTCCTTGCCGCGCATCATGTGGACGGCGGCTTCCTGCATCTGCATGGCGATCATCGACGAATAGAGGCTGACGGAGAGGATCTGGCCCCGTCCGGTCTTCTCTCGTTGCAGGATCGCCAGAAGAATCCCCTGGAAAAGGTGCATCCCGGCGGAATAGTCGCACAGCGTTGTCGCATAGATCGCCGTTGGATGGGTCGGGTCCGCCTTGCGCGCCATTGCGCCGGACATCGCCTGGGCGAGCACGTCCTGCCCGCCTTTGTGGCGGTAGGGGCCGTCGATCCCGTAGCCGGTGCCAACGGCGTAGATCAGACGGGGATTGCGTGTCTTCAGGTCTTCATAGCCGAAACCCATGCGCTCCATCACGCCAGGCCGAAAATTGTTGACCACGACGTCGGCGCTGTCGATCAGTTCCAGAATCTGCTGGCGAACCGTCTCGCTCTTCAGGTCGACCGCGACGCTCTTCTTGTTGCGGTTGAGCGAACTGAAGACCGGATTGTTGAGGCCATCCGGGTCGGAGCCAAGCGACCAGCGCGACAGATCGCCTATCTTTTGCTTCTCGATCTTGATGACCTCGGCGCCGTAGTCGGCGACCATCTGCGTGCAGCTGGGGCCAAGCATGACCTGCGTGAAGTCGATCACCCGGATCCCGTCGAGTGGCAATGGGGTCATTCTGCGGCCTCCTGCATGCCGGCGTTGGTCGAGGGGACGTCGCCCGGATCCGCGCCCTGGGCGCGCATCTGCTTCTGGATCGCCCGGATATCGGCTTTGCGGACGGACGTTCCGGCGTTGAGCGCAACGGTGGCCGCCACGCCGGCGGCTTCGCCCATGGCCATGCATGGCGGGATTTCTCGGCTGGATTTTTGCGCCTGAGGCGTCGCGGAATAATGCCGGCCGGCCACCAGCAACTGTTCGATATCCTTCGGCACCATGGCGCGATAGGGCGTGTAATAGTCTCGGCCGCGGCACACCGTGTCGGGGAAATGCCGGCGGCTCATCACGTCGTCCTTCGTCACCACATATTCGCCCTCGAGCAGGCGCGTCTGGCGCACGCCGGTCTGCGGCGCGAAATCCACCACATAGGCGCTTTCGAAGCCAGGCAAGTTCTTGCGGGCGAAGGCCAGCAATTCTTCCATTCTGCGGCGTCCCTCGAACTCCACGCCTGTCAGATCGTTCACTTTCAGGCCATCGAGCTTCGGAATATGCGGGCAGTTGAGCCAGACCACGCCCGGCAACGGCGTTTTCAGCCACCAGTAGTTCCAGCAGCCGCCGATAATGCGCTTTGCCTCGTGGTCGAGTTTGGCGAATTCTTCCACGTTCTCGTACTGGAAGCGTTCGGCCTTGTCTGTGTCGACGCCGCCCCATCGCGAGACCGGGGTGAGAATGAAGGAGCCTTCCTGGAAGCGCGCGCCGGCGCTGGCTGCGACGTCGAGGTCGCCGGTCGTGTCGATGACGACGTCGCCCATGATCGCCTGGCGGCCTTCCTTGGATTCGACGACGACGCCCTTGATCGCGCCGTCCTCGATGATCGAGGAGGAAAACCAGGAATGCAGCCGCAATTTAACGCCGGATTCCTGGATGACGGCATTCGCCGCGCGCTTGTAGCCGTCCGGATCAAAGGCGGCGGAATAGCAGACCGGGTGCGGCATGGAATGGGTGTGAAAGTCGAACACGCCCCAGCGCGACCATTTCTCCCACATCTGCTGGGTTTCCCGGACGTCGGGCTGGCGGTCGCGTTCTGGCGGCGCCACGCACAGCCCCATCTTTTCCATGCGCTCGATCATTTCCATGCAGATCCCCTGCACGGTGATTTCCAGATCGTTGTGCATGTCGTCCAGCAACAGCACCATGCCGCCGGAGGCGAGACCGCCCAGGTGATTGTAGCGTTCCAGAAGCGTGACGCTGGCGCCGTTGCGCGCAGCCGAAACCGCAGCCGATATGCCGGCGGGACCACCGCCAACCACGACCACTTCGGAGCGGTCGACGACCTTTGCGGCGCGCGGCGTTTCCTGAATGATTATGTCTTCCATCTTGACCTCCGGGGGCTGTGGCGAGTCTGGTTCTGTAGCGGTTGTTCGGGACGCCGGCTTAATGAACGGCCGGCGTTTTCCATTTGATCATGCGACGTTCGGCAAAGCTCACCATGGCGAACAGGAACACGGCAAGCAGCGAGCAGGTGAAGACCGTCGCATAGAGAAGCGGCGCCCGGAAATTGTAGGTTGCTTCAATGATCAGGGCGCCCAGTCCGAAGTTCGAACCGATCCATTCGGCCACGATCGCGCCTATGACGCACGTCGTGCTGGCGATCTTGAGCGCCGCAAAAAGGAAGGGCAGGGAACTTTGAAGGCGGACCTTCCAGAAGATTTCTGCTTCGCTTGCCGACAGGACACGCATCAGGTCGAGCGTCGCCGGATTGACCGCCTTCAGCCCGCGAACCATGTTGACCAGCGTCGGGAAGAAGCAGATCAGCGCCGCGATGATGATCTTCGGCGTCAGCCCGTTGCCGAAAATCAGAACGAGGATCGGAGCAATGGCGATGATGGGTATGGTGTTGATGAAGACGGCGATCGGGTAGAAGGCCTTCTCCGTCGTCTGGCTGTAGACGAATAGTACGGCGAGCACAATCGCCACCACATTGCCGGCGATGAAACCGAGTGCCGCCTCAAACAGGGTCGGCCAGAAATTGGTCCAAAGCGTCGCGGCGTCCTCTACGAAGGCGTTAAGCACCTGCATCGGGCTCGGCGCCATGTACGTCGGAACGGAAAAACCCCAAACAACGAGCTGCCATAGAAGAATCAGTCCGGCCGCCGCAGCAAGCGGGAGAAGCCTGTCTCTGTTTCTGGCAAGCCACGCGGAACTGGATTTGTTGCTTGTACTGGCCTGGCTCTGTGCGATATCGGCCATTGTCAGCACTCCTCGAGCATCTTGCGCAGATGCGCGGTGATCTTGATGAATTCCACAGTATCGCGAACCGGCAGCTGGCGCGGATAGGGAAGGTCGACCGGCATGTATTCCTTGACGCGGCCGGGATGCGCGGCGAGCAACAGCACCTTTTGGCCCAGAAACACGGCTTCGGGAATCGAATGGGTGACGAAAAGGATCGTCGTCCCGGTCTCGTTCCAGATACGCAACAGTTCTTCGTTGAGCTTGTCGCGGGTGATCTCGTCCAGAGCGCCGAACGGTTCGTCCATCAAGAGGATTCTCGGCCGCGTGACCAGCGCCCGGGCGATTGCGACGCGCTGGCGCATGCCACCGGAGAGCTCGCCGGGAAGAGCGTTTTCTCGACCCTTCAGCCCGACGAGCTCAAGCAACTCCATCGGATCCGCATGGGCAGGCCCTGGTTTTCCGACTTCAAGCGGTAGGCGCACATTGTCGATCGCGCTACGCCAGGGCAACAGCGTTGCGTCCTGGAAGACAAAGGCGAAATCGCGCTCCTTTCGGGCTTCTTCCGGCGTGCGCCCATGCACCTTGATTTCGCCCCGGGAGGCCGGGACGAGATCGGCGATCGCACGCAGCAGGGTGGACTTTCCGCAGCCGGAAGGTCCGAGCATGGTCACCAGTGCGCCTTCGGGGATGTCGACGTTGACGTCCCGGAGCGCGGTCACGGCTGTTTCGCCTTCACCGAAGGTTACGTCCAGTCCGTCAACGCGCACTGCGAAGGCTGTTTCCGCTTCCGCGGAAACAGCATCCTTGACTGCGTGCATGGTCGCCATGTCGATTATCCGACTTTCTTGCGAGTCTCGGCCGTAGCGTCGAGGATCGCCAGCGTCATCACATCATCGACGGTCGGAACATCGCCCTTGAACTGCTCGAGCGACGCGTAGGTTTCGATCTGCTCCTGCCAATTTTCCTTGGTCATGGCGCCCCAGCCTTCCTTGGCCGTGACGTCATTGAAGTTGAAACCGATGACGCCCTCGACGGCGTCCATTTCGCTGGGCTTGTCCAGATTCGGATAGGTGCCGACGAGGATGTCCACGGCTTCTTCCGGATTCTCCCTGGCGTATCCCCAGCCGCGGGCGGAGCCGCGCAGGAAGCTGGCCAGAGTATCGGCGTCATTCGCCAGTGAGTCGTCTGTTGCGAAATAGACGTTGGCGTAGAGCTGGATGCCGGTGTCCCAGAGCATCAGGTCGACGCGGTCGTCGCCCAGAACCTTGAGAGCGTTGGCGTTCGTCAGCCAGCCGGTCACGGCCTGGGCCTGTCCCGTTATCAACTGGTTCATGTCCGAACCCATGTTGACGATCGTGACGTCGTCTTCGGAAATGCCGTTCTTTGCGAGCAGCGCCCGCAGCAGGATATAGGCGGTCGGTTGTGTAGCGATCGTCTTTCCGACCATGTCCTTCGGTTCGCGGATCGCATTCGCTTCCAGCGAGAAATATGTGAATGGGTGCTTCTGGTAGCCCGCGGCGAACGCCTTGATCGGGATACCGGCCGAACGCGCGAGCATGACGGAGGGGCTGGACGATGTCTGGCCCAGCGTGGACTGGCCGGCTGCTACGCCGCCAACGCCGTCGACGTTTGGTCCGCCCGGAATGACTTCGAGTTCGACGCCCTCTTCCTTGTAAAAGCCTTTGGACTGGGCGACGACTTCACCCAGGATGCCGTTGGAGGCAAGCCAGCCGAGCTGCATGCGCACGGTCTTCATATCGGACGCCTGTGCAGGCAATACGCTGATAAGGCTCTGCGCGGTCGCCAATCCCCCAATTGCGCCCATACCTGCAAGCAGGCTGCGACGGTTCAGTTTCAGATCATTCATGTTCCAACCTCTTTTTTGAATGCCTGTCTTGTTGCGGAATGCGGGCGTGCCGGACAGGCGAATGGAAAGAATGACTCTGAGTTGTGTTCGAATAAAGAACTATTTTTCGTTATAGTGATTGCCGAAACGGCAACGCTCTTGGCGCGATTATGAGGCGACTGCGGCCATGGCTTTCATCAGGCTTGCGGCGCGCGTATATCCGCCGCCGGCGCCGTCCACGAAATGCACATGGTCATTGCGGGTCACGGAAGGCACGATGCAGGTCATGATCGCTTCCGGCTGTTCGGACAGGCCGTATCGGACAAGGCCGGCCTCGGAGGCCTTTGCAAGCAGCGCGATCAGTTGCGCCTGGGTTTCTGCGTCGCAGTCGATCGTCATCTTGAGGCCGTCGTCGAATTTGCGGAAATCCGCATTGGCGGCGGTCACCTCGACATACTCCCTGGGATCGAAGGCGCCGGCTTTCCAGCCGGTCTTGAAAAAGACCAGCGCGATGAATGTCGCGGCGAGAAGCTTCATCTTGTGGACGGCGAAGGTTGTATTTCCCCGTGTCGCGGCAACCTCCAGATCGAGCCCTTCGGGCGGCCAGCGATAGCCGGGGCCGCTTTCGGGAACCGGGTGTCCGGCGCGCTCGAGACTTTCCTCGATTGCGACGATAGCGCGATAGAGTCGCGTCAATTCCTCGGCGTCGGCGTCTTTCTCTGGCAGCACCAGCAGCGAAAGTATGCTGCCTTTCTGTGCGCGGATCGGTGTCCAGCGGCAGGACAGTCCCGTCAAGTCCGGGCGCACGCCGGCGGGAGAGGCTTCCAGGCGGAACCTGCCTTCCTTCATCTGACGATCCGCCCACGCCAGGCCGCCGCCTGCGAACATCGCATAGTCCACGCCCTTTGAGGCGCGATAGCGGGCGACGGCGACGTCCAGTCCGTTGTCCCGGATCAATGATACGGGAATGACTGCGCCGCGCATTTCGAGATCGAACTCTTCCTGCGCCCAGCGGATAACAGCGGAAAGCGCCTTCTCGGCGCTGTCTTTATAACTTGCCGGCAGCGCAAAGGCTGCGCCGTCGCCTCCGAAAACATAAGGGAAGCGCAGCGCGCCGGCGGCGTTTATCTGCGCGGAAATGACAGCGGCTCCGACTGTATTGACAACCTTGTAGCGGCCTTTTTCGATTTCTCCGGTTGAGCCGACAACATCCGCGACGCCGACTATCCACTCGGCCGGCAGGGACGTATAACTCTTTATCCGGCTCATTGTGTCGAAGGCGTCATTAACCGGAAGCCGGCTATAAAATGCTTCCGATTCATTACGGTTTGCAGGGGTTGTGAATGGGGTCATCGATATTGGATCCGGGTTTCTCACGTGACGGCTGCATTCCGGAATGGACGGACCGTCGCGCTCTATGCCATCGTCCAGAAACGAGTCGATTTGCCGATCGGTTCTTTTGTTTGCAGTAAAAACGCAATGACAATCTGTTGATTACGAGCCACATTGGCGCCCATGGCGGACAAAGCAAAATCATCCAAACGCAAAACCGAAGTGCCAGGCAGCACGGTTTTCCTGTTCGATGGAACTGGTCACGGCACACGATTGACGCTGGACGAACTTGATAAGGCCGATACCAGCGCTCCGGGCGCATTCACCTGGGTGCATCTCAATCGTATGAACGAGAAGGCGTTGCGGTGGTTGAGGAAATGCGGGATAGACCTTCATGTTTTCGAGGCGCTGACAGCGGCGGAGACGCGCCCACGCTGCACGCTCCATGAAAACGGCGTCCTCCTCAATCTGCGCGGCATCAATATTGATCCGGGTGAAGAACCGGAAGACATGATCGACATCAGGCTATGGATCGAGGATAGCGATGTGATCAGCCTTGGCTGGCGGCCGCTCGCCGCCATTCGCGATCTGATTGAAGCGATCGAAGCCGAAAGGGCGCCGACCTCGCCCGGCGATCTTGTTTCGCGGCTGGCCTTGCGGCTTGCCGATCGCATCGATCCGACGGTTTCGGAACTCAACGAACAGATTGACGATATCGAGGAACAGGTTCTCGACGATATCGACGAGGTCTCAAGGCCGCTTCTGGCCAACGTCCGGCGGACGGCCATCGTTTTGCGCCGTTACATGTTCCCCCAGCGTGACGCCCTGTCGACGCTGGAGATCGAGGACATAGAATGGCTGAGCCTGCGGGACCGCAGCCGCATTCGTGAAGCGGCCGAACGCATGATGCGTCTTGGCGAGGAACTCGACGCCATTCGCGACCGGGCGCAGGTTGTGCACGATCAGGTCATGGACAATCGGGCGGAACGCATGAACCGCCAGATGCTGGTGCTCTCTGTCGTCGCGGCTCTGTTCCTGCCGCTCAGTCTGCTGACCGGGTTGCTGGGCATCAATGTCGGCGGCATGCCAGGCTTGAACGACCATTGGGCCTTTGCCATCGTTTGCGCGGTCCTCGTGGTGATCGGTCTTTTCGAAATATGGCTGTTCCGCAAGATCGGTCTGTTCTGAGCAATGCCGTAAAGGCCGGAATCCGTGCTATTTTACTGAGATGGGATTCCTGAAAGGGCGGCGGCGTCATGACCAGCAGTGAAGAAAAACCGGAACGCGACGATCGGATGAAGGCGGCTTTGCTCGATCCGGCGGCTGTTTTCGGCGAGCCGGAAAACGTGCCAGGCCATCCGGACTATTCGAAAGCGGAGAAGATCGCGATCCTCCGCCAGTGGGAATATGATGCGACCGAAGAGGACGTCGCCCTCGAGGAAGGGATGCCGGGAGACGAGAACGGCATGCTGCGGCGCGTTCTCATCGTGCTTGGCGAACTTGCTGGTCCGCTGGACATGGAGCGGGTCTCGCCCAACAAGCAGCATGGCCTCAGAAGCAGCAGGAGCGACGACCCGAAATAGGCTTGGGGGTATTACCGGTCGGAGAAGGCCAGTCGTAGTCCCAGCAGTCCGAAAGAGGCCGCGAAGGAACGTCTCAGCCACAGCATCACCCGCGGACGCGCGATGACATAGTCTCGCGCAAGCGAAGCGCAGGCGGCATAGCAGACAAAGATCACGAATGTCAGCGCCATGAAGATCAGCGCCAGCCACAGAAGCACAGGCGTGGGATGAAGCGTTCCTGGCGGAATGAACTGCGGCAGGAAGGCGAGGAAGAAGAGCGACAGTTTCGGGTTCAACACGTTCAGCAGGACGCCGTTGCGGATGATGCGCAAGGCAGGGATCTGCTGGCGATCGGCCGAGACCTGCAGCGCGCCGCCCTCCCGCACGATGTTCCACGCCATGTAGAACAGATAGATGACGCCAATGTATTTGACGACCTGAAAGGCCAGCGCGCTGGCGTGAAGGATGGCGGCAAGGCCCACTATACTCGCCAACATGTGCGGCACGATCCCCAGCGTGCAGCCGAAGGCCGCGATGACGCTCGGCCGGAATCCGCGGCCGAGGCCGACGGCGAGCGTATAGAGGACGCCCGCGCCGGGCAGCAGGACGACGACAAGAGAGGTGACGAGATATTCGATGCTCATGGCGTGACAGCGTCTTCCTGATTCTGAAAATGACAGCGTAAAGCGAGTTCTCTGCCGGCAAAAGGTCTGTCTTCGTTTTCCTGTCCGTGGCCGATATGCCAGTTGTCCGGCCAGTTGATCACTTCAACGCCGGTGGCGGATCGGTTTTTGAGCGACGACCACCTGGCGTCGTCGCCCTGTCGCCACAGGAGCCCGCCCGGACCCATGCCTCCGTGAAGCATCAATTGCAGGTCGAACCCGGAACCCGGACCTATGTCCGGGCCAAACCAGTAATGCGGGCTGTTATTCGGATAAGGCTGCAGGATAACCGTCAGTTGCTGACGTTTGCCGGTGAGCCCGATCCAGACCGGTTCCGTTCCCGTCGCCGCGTCCAGCGCTGCAAGGAACGTCTGCTTTGGTCCGCCGGTTTCCTTAGTGCGTCCGCAGAAGCGAAAGCACAGGATTGCAGGCGTTGTAGCCGCCGCCTTCTGATATCCTTGTAGCGGCGCGGTCATCTCGCCTTCCGCCAGCAGGCACCACCCGTCGGACGGCGGAAGCTGAAGCGGCCAGGTGAGCCTTTCGCGAATCCGGCCTTCATCGTCAATCACCTGGTATCGCAATCCGTCATTGTCGAGCGCGGCCTGGACGCAATGCAGATATTCGATTTCCTCCGGCATGCGGCAGGCGGTGCCTGATCCGGCGGTCAGGATCTGCAGAATTCCGTCATGGACCTGTGCGTCGAACAACAGCAAATGGCTGCACAGATAGGCAAAGACGTCGTGTCGCTTCAGAATGTTCCAGAACGCTTCGACATAATCGTCGCCGATGGTGCGCTGATAGGGGCCTTCATAGCCGTTGGCCGGAAAGGCGGGGTGATGGCCGACGACGAGTTTCCAGCACGCGTCGTCATTTGCCGCGAGCGTCGCGTCGAGCCAGGACGTTTCAACGTGGCCTTCGCCGCCCATGGCTTGCGACAGCGTGTGGACGAAGACGATCAGAAGATCGTCGCGCCTCACGAAATAGCTGAGGCCGTTCTGGCCTGCGGCGCCGTTGCGCGGCAGGTGAGACAGCACGTCGGCGAAGACCCGTTCGCTCATTGTGCTGTAGGTCGTGTGGTTTCCGGTCGAGTGATAGACGGGTATGTCGGGATCGAGCCACGCCATTTCCGTGTCCAGGAAATAGGCCCATTGCCGGCGCAACTCCGCCTCGTCGCTTGTCAGTCCCATGACCTCGTCGCCGGGATAGATGATGAAGTCCGGCTTCGGGGCGATGTGCGACACGACGCGATTGACCCGCGCCAGCGTATGTTCGTGCGGCGCGCCGGGAACCCCTGAACAGCTGTCTCCGTAAAGGACGAACTGGTGTCCGCCTTTTTTCGGAAGCAGCGCCCTGATCGGCGCGCGATCGTTTTCGTCAGGCATCGCGGGTCTCCGGCTGCAGCGTGGCAATGACGCGGCGCATCAGGTCGAGAAATTGCGCCCTGTCCGCTTCTGACAGATCGGCAAGCGCAATATTGTTGATCGATCCCGCCGCTTCAGTCGCCGGGCCCTCCAGCTTCTTCGCCTTCTGCGTCAGCCAGATCTGCTGCGAGCGCGCATCGGTCGGGTTGGGCTTGCGCCGGATCAGGCCGTCGCGCTCCATGCGCGTAAGCGTATTGGCCATTGTCGCCTGTTCGACATCCAGCTTTTTCACCAGTGCTTTCTGGGTCTGGCCGTCTTCGCGCCACAGTTCCAGCATCGTCATGAACTGCGCCGGCGCAATCTCCAGATGACGAATGGCGTTTTGCAATTCGGATGCGAACAGTCGCGCAAGATGGTTGGTCAGGTAACCGGCCGATTTGGACTTGTCGAATTCCATACCGTCTCAGCTACTCTTGTATAGCAGGCTATGCAATGATATATAGCATGCTATATTAATGATGGCGTTGCAGGTATGGGCGCCGGTCAGGAGAGCAAATATGACGATCAAGAGTACGCCCGCGGCCTATGGCGCAGTGGCCATCGCGCTGCACTGGTCTATTGCCCTGTTCATTGTAATCGCCCTTGCATCGGGCGTCGCCGCCGACCAGATCGGCGCCGAAGCCTATGCTGCGCTTCGCGTCCACGTCGCGTGCGGTCTTGCCGCCGGCCTGCTCACACTGGTCCGTATCGGTTGGTGGTGGCTTGCCGACAAGAAACCGGACGCGGCGCCGAATACCGAAGGCGTCAAGGGCGCCATTTCCCGCGGCGTTCACATTCTTCTCGTCATTATCCCGCTCGGCATGCTGGCGAGCGGCGTCGGCATGATGGTTCTGTCCGGAGCAGGGCCAGTACTGTTCGGCCTGATCTCAGGTCCGTTGCCCGATTTTGACCAGTTTCTGCCGCGCGGTCCGCACGGCGCCGGCGCCTTCGTGTTGCTGGCGTTGCTCGTCGCCCATATCGCTGCGGCATTGTACCACCAGTATGTCCTGAGGGATGACCTGTTCAGACGTATGAGCTTGCGTCGGTCCTGATTGGTCCCGTGTGGTCTTCGCCTACAGTCCGCCGGAGAGTGAATTGCGGCCGTCGAGCGACAAAATGTCGTCGGCGAGCCGCGCGGCGCCTGCGCCGAGCACCGGTTCGGCGAGGCTCAAGAATTTTGCCCGGATGCCGGCGGTGTCGGGAAAGGTCTTCGGTTCGCCCGGAGGATCCTCGACCCTGAAGTCGAAACGGCCTTTCGACGTGTCTGCGCTGACCGTCGCGCCGAAGGGATGGTCAAGACCTTCCAGGCTCTCGTCGCGCCGAACGTCGATCCGGTCCGATATGGCGTCGAGCGCGGGATCGCCGATACGGCGATAGTCGTCCCAGCCAAAACGGCCCTGGTCGATCATGACGGCGGCCGTGAACGGCATGGAGAATTGTCCGGCGACAATGCTGCGCACCCGCCGCTTTTCCGGCAGAGATTCGGCCGTCAGCGTAATGCCGTTGCGATGAAGGCCGATCGTGACTTGCTCGAAATCGGATGCGTCCAGCGCCTCGGAGTCGCGGAGATGCGCAAGCGCGTCGAGCGCCGCATGGGTGTAGCGGCAACTTGGATAGGGCTTCATGCCGATATGCATGGTCTCCCATATGGTTCCGAGATCGGCCACGGCCTTTTCGGGGTGCGGGTCGTCCGTATAGCCCTTCAGCAAGCCGGCGCCGCCTTCGATCGGTTCGGTGGACGCGATGAAACCGTTTTTGGCGAGCGCCGCGGAAAGCACGCCGTTCATGGCTGCTTCGCCGACCTGCCATCGCTTGTTCCAGGCGCCGTTGGCAAGAAACTGCAGCGAACCGGCAGCCTGGCTTCCTGCTACGCCAAAGGCTGCGGCGACGCCCGCGGAGTCGAGGCCGTAGAGCTTGCCGGCGGCCGCCGCGGCGCCGAAGGTTCCGGCGGTCGCCGTCGGGTGAAAGCCGCGTGCGTAGTGCGACGTCGGATCAAGCGCATTGCCAAGACGGCAGGCGACTTCATAGCCGGCTATGATCGCCGTCAAAACGTCGCGCCCGCTGGCGCCGGTCTGCTCGGCCACCGCAAGCGCAGCCGCAACGACGGGAGCCGAAGGATGAAGCGAGCTTGCCGCATGGGTGTCGTCGAAATCAAGCGAATGACCGAGCATGCCGTTGACGAGGGCGGCTACGGGCGGCGCAAGCCGCCAGTTTTGCCCGACGACGGAAGCTTCGCCAGGCCCGTCGAGACCAACCGTCGCCAGCGTGGCTTGCAGAACGGCCGTGGAATCGGCTTCGCTACCGGCCCGGACAATGGAGCCGGCCAGATCGAGCAGCAGATGTTTTGCTCTTTCGGTGCATTCGCCCGGTAGATCATCGTAGCGAAGGTCGGCCACGAAGGATGCGAGCGGTTCGGTGACGGCGACTGTCATGACTTCAGACCTCCCTTGCGGATTTGCTTTGCCTACTGTCTACAGTCAGTTCCGCCTCCGGCCAAGCGCGCAGACCGAAGTCGGACCTGCGAGAATCCGCAGAGAGAATAGCGGTGAAAGCCGGTCAACCTGTCACCTTGCTGGAAAACCTGCGTCAACCAGTCATGAAAAATTGAAACCGACCGCAAATTGTGAGATGTGTCTGGAATCGGTTGCAGATATGGAGTCTGCCGTGAAGACCATACTCAATGTCATCGTCGGCATGGCGGCGGTTCTTGTGCTTACGTCATGCGTGCCGTCGACCTATAGCGGACCCGGCACCCAGCGACAGTTCCTCGAGGCTCGCTATCAGTGCCTCAGGGAAGTCAAGACCATCACGAACTCCTATGGCGGTTACGGGCTGTATGGCGGCGGTCTGAATGTTTACAGCGGTCCGTCCTGTGGTGAACTGGCCTCCTGCATGGCCCTCAAGGGTTACACAATGGACGAGAACGGCAAATTTTCCGTGCCTCCGGACCAGGAGGTCAGATGCGTGCGCTAGGCGGATCTTTCTAAAAAAGAATGCCTGTCGCCCGGTGTCCTCCCGGCAATAGTTGAGTGCGAGCCGCTTGATTCAGGGCTTCCGACCGATGATCTGCGCCACCATGGCCGGGCTTACGGTGAAATTGCGGTGGGTTGCGTTCAGCGCAGCGACCGCCGCGTCGATCTCCGCTTCGCTTGCTATACCGAGCCTCGTCAGGTTGTGTTTCATTTCGCTAGCAAGCGCGAGACCAACCATCTCCACGATTAACGACTGATCCTCGAGTGGCCAGTGGGCGGTCGCCCGCATATCCGTGAACCCCGATGCAAGCACGTCCGCGGGCAATTGCCTGAGCCCGTAGTCGGCCTGTCCGCCGCCGGCCTCGATCAACTGCCCGAACCATTTGCCAAAGGGTTCATAGGCAGCGGTCTCGCCGACAAGAACGTAGCTTTGAACGATCTCCTCGCCGAAAAACAGACCGCCCTTTTTCATTGCGCCGAATATCTTGCCAACGATCTCGGCGGCGCCATTCAGGTAGGAGAGGACAAAACGGGTGTGTGCGAGATCGAACCGTTCCGATCCGAAATCGAACTCAGCGGCGTCGGAGCAGACAAAGGTGATATTGTCGATCTCGCGTTCCAAAGCTGTCTGTCTCGCTGTCTCGACCAGTTCGGGCGCCCGGTCGAAGGCGACCACATGTCCAGCAGGCACAAGCTCTGTGGCGAACAGACAGGCGGTTTCGCCAATGCCGCAGCCGACTTCCAGCACATGCGCGTCCGGCGCGATGTTGAGGGTCGCCATTCGGTCGCGTGTTGCAGGTTCATGCACCCTGTTGAAGAGGCGGTAACGGTAGACGGCGCTTTCTGTGTCGCCGAGCAGGTAGGACCGATGGTCTGCGACCTGATCCATTCTCCCGACTCCCCGATTGCTGATTTCGCCGGACAATCCTAGGTGCATTTGAATAAGAGCGCCAGTGTCGGCGCTTTATCTGTTCAGACAGGCGCGCCAGCTGTGTTCGGGGGAGAAGCCCAGCAGATCCCGGGCTTTGGCGTTCGCATAGAACGTCTCGTTTTTACCCATTTCCCGCTTCAGGGGCACGCCCTGATAGAACCTTTCGATGATCTCGCCCGTGGTCAGGGAGACGGAATGATCGTCGTTCGAGACGTTGAATATCTGGAAACCCAATCCGTCCGTCTTCAGGCACCGGTCCACCATCTGGCCCAGATCCCGCGCGTCGATATAGGCGAATATGTTTCGCCGCCTGAGAGCCGGGTTCTCCAGATAGGCGGGAAAATTCTGCTCGTATTCATGCGGTTCGATCACATTGTTTATCCGCAAACCGTATATGTCGAAACCGGATCTTTGCTGGAAACTGCGCGCAGTCACTTCGTTGACGACCTTGGACATGGCGTAACTGTCCTCGGGCGTGGTCGGATGCTCCTCGTCGATCGGCAGGTATTCCGGTTTCCGTTCTCCATCGGCAAAGCACACGCCGTAGGTAGTTTCGGAGGACGCGAAGACGATCTTGCGAATGCCGAGTTTCACGGCGGCGTCGATGACGTTGTATGTTCCGATCGTGTTGACGCGGTAGCATTCATTGTCGGGCCTGATCAGGATGCGCGGCACTGCCGCGAAGTGAACAACGGCGTCAAATTTCGGTACGCCCGCGCCCGCGTCCAGTTCGCCGAGACTTGCGTAGCTTGAAAGGGCGTCGAATATTTGGCCGGCGTCGGTGATGTCCGCCAGCCGGTTTTCAACATCGGGATGGTCCAGCGGCAGCAGATCGACATTCAATACGACATGGCCCTGCGCAAGCAGATATGGAATCACGTGACGGCCAGCCTTGCCTGCTCCGCCTGTAAACAGAATCCGCATTTTGAAAAATCTCCACCCTGGCTTTCAGCCAAGAATAGCGGGGCAAGCGGCAATTTCAATTCGATTGACGTCCGCCAGCGGTGAACTGGCGCCCTGTGTAGTCTTCAAACGCCACGGGATGGACGAGAACGGCGGATTTTCCGTAGCGCAGGACAGGGAGTTCCGGTGTGTTCGATAGGACCATGGTTTTTATCCGATATCGCCTGTTGCCTTGCGACCGCCCGGCTATAGTTGACCGACGGAAGCCGGTTGCTGGCCGGCGCAAAGCGGGAGGCGTCAATGTCTGATAACGGCCGTTTGCGAAAGCTGCAGAGCCCGGGAGTCCATCACATTACCCTCGTTGGGGCGGATCGGCGGACGTCGATCGATTTCTGGGAAGGCGTGCTGGGCATGCCATTTGTCTTCGAACAACCCAATCTCGACAATCCCGGCGAGAGCCATCTTTATTTCGATCCTGGCGACGGCCGCCTCATCACCGTGTTCACCAACGAGGCCCGCAAGCCCGATAGGTCGCGGACCTCGACCAGGCAGGGCGCCGTGCATCATCTGGCCTTTTCAGTCAGCCAGGCGACCTTCCGCCAGGCAGTTCAGCGCCTCGACGAGCGCGGCATAAAGCATTCAGGCCCGAAGGATCGCGGGTTCATGGATTCGATATATTTCGAGGATCCGCTGGGACTTCTGATCGAACTCGCGTCCTACCGGTTCGAACCGGTCTTCGGCTGCAGCCATGCCGATGTGATGATCGAGGCGCACAAGATCCGCGTCGCGCGCGGCGACTACAACATCGCCGAGGAACATCTGGCCGATGCGATCGAATTGCTGGTCGCGCGGCGTCAGCAATCGCTTTCGGAGGACCGGACGGCGAAAAATCCGTATTGAGCCTGCTCACATGGTCAGCCAGGGTGTGAGCGTTCATTTCGAACAGGCTGATGAAGAGACTGTCAGTTCTTGCGGGTGGAGAGCCACCAGGCGCCAAGAACAAGGTAAGCGAACAGCAACTGGTTGGTTGAAATGCCCTTTCGGGGTCCATCGCTCCCGCTTTCTGCGGCCGGTGAAACCTCGAACTGCTGATACGAAGGCGTTGTGCCATTTGCCGACACGCCGACAGTATCCGCCACGACCGCGCCCCTTTCGCCCATCGGCTGCTCGGCGCCTGTCGTTGAATCGACAAGGGTCTGGTGCTCGACCTCGGCGTTGAGCTCCGCGCCGACCAGCAGCACGATCGTTGAAATCCATATCCAGGTCATGAAGCCGATGATGGCGCCGAGCGAACCGTAGGTGGCGTCGTAGGAGCCGAAATTGGCGACGTAGAACGAAAACGCCAGGGACACGATCGTGATCCCGATCATGGAGACGATCATTCCCGGAGTAATCCACCTCCACTGGGCGTCCGCCCGGCTCGGTCCCCAGCGGTAGAGCATTGAAATGGAGATCGACATTAAAACAAGAACGACAAGGAGCCCGGCGATGCGGATCGCCAGATCCGCCCCCTTCTGCAGCCCCACATATTCGAGCACCAGCGGCAGTAGGCCAAGCAGGGCTATCGAGGCGATCAACCCGGCGACGAGACCGAATGTGAAAGTCATCGACGTCAACGTGTATCTGATAAAGCTTCTGCTTTCCGTTTCGTCGTAGGCGACGTTGACCCCGTCGAAAAGTGCCTTCATGCCGGAATTGGTGCTCCAGAGCGCCAGTCCCACGGATGCCACAAAGGCGAAACTCAAAGCCGATTCGTTATGGGAAGTCAGTCGGTTGAGTTGTTCGTCGATGATGTCCAGCGCTGCGGTTGGCGCGACGCCGTTAAAGAACAGCGTGAATTCGCGAAGCGATTGCGGGTCCGAGAAAAGACTGAATATCGAAACCAGCGCCGTAAGCGCTGGCACGAGGGCGAGCAGCAGGTAGAACGTGATCCCCGCTGCGATAAGCATCAAGCGGTCTTCAACGAGCTCGCTGTAGACGCGTAAAACTATGTCTTTCCATCCTCTCGCCGGTATGACGCCGGGTGATGAAGCCATACGGCCGCGTGGAGGATGACTTGCCTCTGTCGATGAGGAATTCATGGGTGATTGTCTTCAATACGTGGTTGCGGCGCTCTATCTCAATGCAGAGCGGTCGAATCGGTTCCATCGAACCTCGCAGCAGGAATGGATGCGCAGTTGTGTCTGACTGGAAAAAGTTAGCCGCGGCGTCGGGATCGGCGCGTCAAATCAAACTTTTGGGAAGAGTGGTGCCGCTTGTCAGAGACAAAACCCTGTGCGTGTCTGTGCGCTATTATTCCCGCTTCAAAGTGGGAATCATAGTGGGAAAGCCTTTTGGCTCGGACGACAAACAAACTTTCAGCAGTTGAAGTTAAGAACATCAATAAAAAGGGTCGCTATTCGGATGGTGGCGGGCTTTATTTACGCGTCTCTCCCACACTGTCCAAGTCTTGGGTATTTCGTTGGGTCAGGAATGGCACAGAGAATGAAATGGGACTTGGTCCTTATCCGACCGTTTCGCTTGCTACTGCCCGCGATGCAGCTTTTGAAGCCAGGCGTCATCTCACTGCAAAACGTAATCCTAAGACCGAACGAGACCGCGACCGGGAGACGGGGCGAACATCTGGTGATGTTGCCGATGAATTCCTGGTTGCCAAGTATGGGAACTGGTCCAACGAAAAGACACGTTGGCAATGGCAGCACACGCTGACACAATTCAGTAAGTCGATCAGGTGTGTTCCTGTTTCGGAGATCGACACCGCGCACGTCCTGAAATTGCTCAAACCCGTTTGGACATCCAAGCCCGAGACTGCGGCCAAGGCCAGAATGAGGCTTGAAGCCGTTCTGGATTACGCTGCAGCACACGGATGGCGCTCGATTGAGAATCCACCGTGTTCGACAGGGCAAATACAACACAATCCGACAGGGCAAAAATGCCCCCTAAACACCTACATAAGAACTACCTAGACGGAACACCTATGGAGTCTCAGCTTATGAAAGAGTTAGTTGTGTTAGGGCAGGACGACGAACGACAGACTGACTCCGATGAAATCACCTACAAAAAAGCATCAGGGGGCTACTGATGAGCAATCGACAGTTTGAACTCTTCAATCAGGAGAATTCAGCGCAGATCA
Source organism: Hoeflea sp. CAU 1731 (assembly GCF_039888615.1). Lineage (NCBI taxonomy): Bacteria > Pseudomonadati > Pseudomonadota > Alphaproteobacteria > Hyphomicrobiales > Rhizobiaceae > Hoeflea > Hoeflea sp. CAU 1731. The sequence continues at coordinate 127,429 of NZ_JBDQQS010000005.1, forward strand.
TCCCGTTTCCGAGCGAACGATTGATTGGAAAGGCCAGACACGTTGTGGAAGTCATCATGTCGAAGAAGTCAACGGCGGCTGCCAACTCCTACTGGCAGACGTCAGTTCTAAAGCACTTCATAGCGCGCTTGGAAGCGCTCGGATTTAGCAAATCGCGTATCGACAACGAGGTCCACCGCTTTCACGACGCAGTTTGCCGGGAACTGGTTCGGCGCGGATGGTTCCATTCAGACAAGAACCAAAATGGTTCGGATGGGGTGGCTTGAATTAATCTCAGAACTTTTGCCTTGCCTCCTCTCAATGAACGTTCTTTCCAGACCAGGCAAATCGCATGCTGTGGATCATACAAACCTGCATTAAAAAAATAACATAATAAATATAAATCTGGATAACAGAATTGATATATGCAACACAGAGATACAGCGAAGTTGTCTCAATCGGTGATTAAGGTTGACGTGAAAAACTGAAGTACTCAGGCTGATCTGTCGTCCTTACAATGTCCGTAAAAGAACTACTTATCTTTATGCATGGCTCAACAGCAATGGCTGGATGTAGTTGATTCGGTTTGTTTGTAGCAGGCAGTAATGTCTCGCAGGCGTAATAGGGGAAAAATAAGTGTCTAAGAAAATGCGAAGATTGCGCTATAGCGCGCTGACGTCCGTATCAGCCTTGGTCTGCGCGAGCGTATGGCTGCCAATTGACGCTCAAGCCGATCCGCTTGAGTACAAGACCCTGGACTTTGGGAGCAATGAGACCTTTCTAACCGGCATTCGGGCCGACAACATTGTCGGCAATTACGCAATACCTGGTGATTCGCCCAATACAGGTGGTATTCTGTATCGTTCCGACACAGAAGTCTGGTCGGCTTATCCCACAGAGACCGGCGATGGCGTCAATTTTCCGGGGGCGATCAGCGCTTCGCCCTATGGTCCTAGTTTCGGTAGCCAGGGCGGAATTCTGCGTGTGGTCGGTAGTTACAAGACAAGCGAATCGAACCCAGATGATCTTGCTTATCTCTATGACAGCGCGGCCACGCCCGGCGAGGAACTGACGACACTGCAATATCCGGTCAGCGGCGTAAAATTCACGATTGCCCACAGCAATTTCGGCAATACTGTCGTCGGCAATTACGATACGAACATCGCCACCGGGAATGCCTTTATCTATGACATTCCAACCGGCGCCTATACCACGCTCGTACTTCCGGAATCGATAACTGGTCCCGGCGGAGCGGTCAGCACGACCGCCTACGGTGTCTGGGGCGACAAAATCGCCGGTGGCTTTGGAAACGGCCCCCTTGGCGAACCGGGATTCGAGACCGGCTACATCTACGACATGTCAGATGGCACAGCCACGGCTTACAGCCATTCCGACTATGTATTCACTCACTTCGAAGGCATTACCGGTGACGGGAAAGGTGGCTACATCATGGTCGCCGATCTGATCGACGCTTCCGGCGATTTGCAGGCCGCCGTGCTGCATGTCGACGAAAACGGAGTTGAAACCTGGACCCTTCTCGACGTTCCGGGCGCCATGGTGACATCAGCCAACTCGGCCCATCAGGGAAAAGTGATCGGCATCTACACAGATGCCGATGGCGTGCATGGCTACGAAGTCGTCGTTCCGGGGATTTACGCGCCCGCGGCAAGCAATGCGACCCTGCTCACCTCCAACACGCCGGGATCGATCGTCCTTGGTGTTGATTTGAGCAAGGAAGGCTACGATATCCTGAATGACGGGACGGTCCAGGCGAACGGAGCATCGAGTATCGGTATTCAAAGCGGCACTTACGGAGTTGTCTACAATAACGGCGGCGTCGAAGTGACCGGTCCCGATAGCGCCGGGGTCGAAATGCAGGGCAAGTTTGGCGTTCTGCTGAATGGAGGAACCATCTTTGCTGCACCCGGAAGCGACGCGATCAGAGCCGGCGATACCGCTGAAGGATCTCTTGCCGTCAACTACGGCGTCATCGACGGGCGCATCGATTTCATGGCCGGGCCCTATGCGCGTTTCGAGAACAGCGGTCTGATCTACATAAGCGCCGAGGGCGCCGGGACGATCCATGAATTCAGCGGCGTCTTTGCCCAGACGGCTACGGGTGGGCTCGGCCTCCGCATCGGCGGCGATCAAAATGACAGCGTCTCCGTCGAGGGCGCTGTGCGGCTGGCGGGAACCATCGCCCCGATCTTCTACCCCGGCGACCTTGCGAACTCGTACAGGATAATGACCGCGACGAATGAAGTCACCGGAACCTTTGAAACACTTGAGACCTATGGATTGGCAAGTTTCGTCGCACCGTCGCTCGCCTATTCCGACACGGCAGTGGACCTTGAACTCACCTCACGGATGGCTCTGGTTGGCGGCCTTTCAGCCAACCAGCATGCAGTCGGCGATGGCCTCGACAATGCCTTCAATCGGGGTGGCGGAATACCGGACGGCCTGAACGCCGCCCTTTTCGGACTTTCAGAGGGTCAACTTCCCCTCGCACTCAATGCCGTATCCGGAGAAATTTACGCAAGCCAACAATCCGTTCTTATCAATGAAGCCCTCTTTGCCCGCGAGGCGATGCTCGACCGTCTGCGCGAGGACACGCTGGACGATCAGGATGCTGCTGTCTGGGCTCAGGGGCTTGGCATCTGGAGCGAATTCGATGGAAATGGAAACGTCTCCGATATCAGCAGCGCCTATGGTGGCATTTTTGCAGGGGTGGATATCGGCGTCGGCGAGCGTTACACGATCGGTGTAGCCGCCGGCTATTCGCGATCAAGCACAGAAATCGACGATCTGATGAGTTCCGCCGACACCCAAACCGGATTGATCGGCGCCTATGCCGGCGCCGAATTTGGCTTGTTCAACCTCCGGGGCGGCGGAAGTTATGCATTCAGCTCGATCGATGTGAACCGGACAATCTTCTTTCCCGGCTTCATGGATCGCACAAGTTCCGGTTACAATGCCAATACCGGTCAGATCTTCGGCGAGATCGGCTATGATGCAACTGTCGGAGGCATTCCCATCGAGCCGTATGCCGGCCTCGCTTGGGCTCATCTTGGAACTGACGGGTTTGCCGAAACAGGTGGATCGGCTGCGCTGACCTCCTCGGGCAGCAGTTCCAGCATCGGCTATTCGACACTTGGGGTGAGGTTCTCAACGGATCATGTTTTGAGCAACGGAATGAAAGTCTCACCCCACTTCTCGGCTGCGTGGCAACATGCATTCAGTGATGTAACGCCTTACGCCGAACTTGCCCTTGCAAACACGTGGGGTTCTGCATTCACGATTTCCGGTGCGCCTTTGGCGCGCAATGCAGCACTTCTTGAAGCTGGACTTGATTTTGAACTGGGTGCATCTTCCAGTCTTGGTTTGTCCTATTTCGGGCAAGTGAGCGATGATCTGGTCAGTACTGCTGTTAGAGCAGATTTCAGATGGCAATTCTGATGATATTTTGAGGCGCCATGACACTCTCAGCTTGCTTCTGAGTGGAGATATGCTATACCTAAATAGGAAATAATTCCTGTTTCAGTGGCGATGACCTAATTTCCATTTTGGTCGCCGCTAACCCGACTTGCTCTGCGAGTTCCGAAGGTGTGTCACCCCGAAAGGGAGCGGACACGCCTTTTTTTGTGCTTGCAGGTCAAGAGCAACCGGTTGGAGGTTTTCATGGAAGATCTCGATTTCGACAACGGCGAAGCGGTCGCAATCTCGCTCAGCATCATGCCGGAGCAGCTTGAGCGACTGCAGCACTTCGCCGACCAGGCGAAGGCCGCCCAAATTATAGATGGTTTGGCTCCTCCCTTATCACTCGCCCCGATTTGGGAGGTTTTGCCGCGATCCAAGGTGGTGTGAAGGAACTGTAGAGCAAGACGAGAAACGGATTTGATGCCTGCAGTGTAACCACACACGGTGGGCGGTAAAATTCGCCTTCGCCACGATTCATGCCCTAATGTGAGGGATGTCAGACAGCCTGCTGCTCAATACACAATAGCCGCCCGATAATCGCCCAGATGGTGATATGTCTCCACCCCCTAACCATTTAGATGGTTCTGATGGCATTTTAATTCAACGATTGTTTGCTGATACAAGAATTTGAGAACAGGCGATTGTCTCCTAGACAAGGATTTTTGAGCAGCGCTCAACAGAGCCACAAGTCCTATCAATGGCTTCGAGATCATCCTATACGATCCTTCTGAGCGAATTCACCATCCGGGTGGACATCTATTGCGGGGATGCGATTGTCATGCCCACGTCGTTCGCGATTTTAATGACAGCGTCTAAGTCTGGCTCTGAAGGTTCTGGCAAATCCGTTTGATCGTCCGGAAGCGCTGTGCCTATACCGGTGAAGAACGCTTTATGCATATGTCCAGGCGCATTGAGGATGAGAAGGCGCGCAGGGCTATCGCCGACTGCTTGAAACGCGTGAACTTCTCCGTCAGGAATACAAACGTAGTCGCCAGGTCCCGCCACCCGGTCGTCGGCGCCAATTCTGAAAGCGACCTCACCTTCCAGAATGAAAAAGCCCTCGGTTTCACCCGCATGATGGTTTGGTGGCGCACCGGCGCCGACAGGGACGAGGCATTCAACGAGGCAATACTTTCCATCTACCTCTTCCGGAAACGCGTGGAATTTCATCAGAATGTTCAAAACATCATAGGTGCGTGGAAACCGTGTCATGTCGCAACTCCGAAATTGACCTTGTTGTCTTATCATGATACATTAGTCTCATGATAAGACAATAGTCTTAAAATAGTCTGAGAGCGGAATTAGAAGTGACCAAATCCCAGGACAGATCCGCACAGCGCGGACGGACGCGTCAGGCTATTCTGGATGGGGCCAGGAAGCTCCTGTCGGAAGGTAAGGTTGTCACGGTAGCCGCCGCTGCTGCAGAGAATGGTGTGTCAAAGGCGACCAGCTACCGCTACTATTCCGCCCCCGACGTTTTGGTTGCGGAGGCCGTCCTCGACATTGCGGTAAAACCCTATGAGGATATTGTTGGAGACGCCTCTGACGTGCAGGGAAAGCTGAGAGCTATATGCATCTACTTTCTGGATTTTTCATTCGAGAATGAAAGCGGTTTCCGTCAGTTCCTCTCCGGAACAATGCGTGAGTGGCGGGCCGATAGCAAAACGACCGCTCGGGGCGGACGCCGCATCAACATGTTTCGCCGAGCCTTGTCGGAACATGAAACCGGGCTGTCAAATGACCAGAAAGAGAAACTTGTTCGGAGCCTGTCCGCCTCTACTGGAATAGAGGCGTTGATTGCTTTGGTTGATGTCGCCGGCGCAACGCCACAACAAGCGCGAGAAGCCGTTGGTTTCATGGTAGATGCTATGGTCAAACAGATGCTCTCAGGGACGCAGCAACTTGTCTAAAGAGGCAAAACTATAATGGCCAGCCTGCAAGCTGTTTGTTCGCCAGCAATACATTGGCTTATGTATCTCCTAGACCGAATTTGAGATCTGAGGTTATGCGGTTTGAAAGGCCACCCATGCCTATATTCTGTTTGATCGGATCCAGATGGAATATCCCCGTCGTATTCGGAGGATCAGGCAGCGGGCGAGGATTTTTCAGGAGCGGCTGCCCTAATTCGGATAGGTCCTTACCGCGAAAAATAGTGGGAGTATAAGTGGGAAAGGAATTATAGATTCTAGAAATATCTATATAAAACAAATGGATACGTGAAGAGAATGGTGCCGCTTGTCAGACTCGAACTGACGACCTCCGCATTACGAATGCGATGCTCTACCAACTGAGCTAAAGCGGCCCGTCGCCGTAACGATTAACGGCGAGACCATTGCACGGGACGATGGTCCCCTGCAACGCGGCGCTGCTTAACCCTATTCACCGGCGAATTCAAGCCAAAAGCGTCAGGCGCGCAATCAAACCCCCTGCCGCGCGTCCACGGGCGCGCTGTCCAGCGCAAGCGACCGCCGCGCGTCGAGATACTCGGCCTCCAGCCGGTCGACGAGAGCGGCCACCGGCAGAACGGACTTGATCGCGCCCACGCCCTGGCCCGACCCCCAGATGTCGCGCCAGGCCTTGGCGCCCTGCGATTGATCGAAATTCATCTTCGTGACGTCGGCTTCCGGCAGATTATCCGGATCAAGCCCGGCGGCGATAATCGACGGTTTGAGATAATTGCCGAGCACGCCGGTGAAATAGTTGCTGTAGACGATGTCCGTGGCGTTGCTGTCGACGATCATCTGTTTGTAATCATCGACGGCCCGGGCTTCGTTCGTAGCGATGAAGGCGGAGCCCATATAGGCGAGATCCGCGCCCATCGCCTGCGCCGCCAGGATCGACCGGCCGTTGGCTATGGCGCCTGACAAGAGCAGCGGGCCATCGAACCATTCGCGAATTTCCTGGACCAGCGCAAAGGGAGACAGCGCTCCTGCGTGGCCGCCTGCGCCGGCGGCAACCGCGATCAGGCCGTCCGCGCCCTTGTTGATCGCCGAATGGGCGTGCCGGTTGTTTATGATGTCGTGAAGCACAATCCCGCCATAGGCGTGCACCGCCTGATTGACCTCGGGCACCGCGCCCAGCGAGGAGATCACGATCGGAACCCTGTATTTCTCGCATAGACCGAGATCATGTTCGAGCCGCTTGTTCGAGCGGTGGACGATCTGGTTGACGGCGAACGGCGCCGCCTTCCGATCCGGGTGCTTTGCGTCGTGATCGGCGAGCCCTTCGGTGATCTCCGCCAGCCATTCATCGAGTTGGGCTTCCGGCCGCGCATTGAGCGCCGGGAAGGAACCAACCACGCCTGCTTTGCATTGCGCCAGCGTCAGCGGCGGATGAGAGATGATGAACAGGGGTGCGCCGACGACCGGAAGACGCAGGTTTTTGAGGAGGTCGGGAAGGGCCATGGGAAACGATTCCAAATTTTGACGTTTTCGTAAACGTCAATGCAATTATCAGAACGTGTATTGGCTGAAAAGGCCGGACTGGACCTTGCGAAATGGAATCGCTTGTGTCTTTGACCACATTTGTATTGGAAAAACCCTTCTACTTATGTCATTTGGCAGGTGCCCGTTTGGCGACAGGGCCAAAAGGACGTTTGAGACGTCACAGACTGGAGTGAATTTGTGAAGGGACTGGAAGCGGCGATCGTCAAGGCTTTGAAAGAGGCCGGACAGGCGGATGCCCAGACCCGTGCCAAAATCTACCAGTCGGCGCGCGACGCGCTTGGCCGGGCAATCTCCAAACAACAGTTGGACGGCTCTGACACGGCCATAGAACAGCATCGAAAACTCGAAAAAACGATCAACTCCGTCGAGGCTGAATACCAGAAGGCGCAGATGCGCAAGCCTGAGCCCGAGCCAGAGCCTGACATCTTCGATCTCGAGCCTGAAGAATTGCTGATGCCGGAGACGGTTCTCAATCTCGACGATCTTGTCTTGCCGGAGGAAAGAGAGCCGCGCAAACAACCGCCCGCGGCGCGGGATGACATTGCTCAGCGGAACGAAGACCGGGCCGAGCCGCCGATGACGCCGACTCCGTTCAGATCAGAAGATGCAGATTTCACCCGTCCCGAACCGACGCCACGCCGCGAAGCGCCGGCAGCGCGAGGCGGGCGCGCCGAGCGTGATGTGCGGGTCGAACCGGAGCTTTGGTCAGAACGGGGCGAGCGCGGTCGCGAAGAAGCGCCTGCGTCGCAGGCTCCTCCTTCCGACCGACCGAACCGGCGACGCGAAAGCGAAGCCTCTCAGCGCCGCAGCGCTGACGGCCCACCCCGTCGTCCGCGCGCGCCCGGTCTCAAAGAAACACACGGCCCTGAATTTGAGGACGTCTTCGTCCAAAACGAACGCCAGCCGCCGCGCGGAAGCAGCGGCGCCCAGCCGCAGGCGGGGCGCCCCGACTGGCCGGAATATGACGACATCGACTGGCAGGATCCGGGCGACCGCCTTCAGAAAGGGCCTCGCAGACCGAAGATGCCGGCGGCCGAAGAGCCGCAATGGGAAGATCTTGACGCCGCGCCGGAACCGGAATTGCGGCATGACCAGCAGGACTGGGATGCCGTAGAGGCGCCCAGACCAGCTCATCGAAACGGCAAGCGCCCGCGTAGCCAGCCGGACCAGCAAGCCGGGCAAACCGGCCGGCCTCCGCGCGCCAGAAAGCGTAGGCGCCAGGATCCGTCACCGCCGCGTGCGTCCGGACATCAGCCGAACAGGCCGGTGCGATGGGACGAGCCGAATGTTGACGACGGTCGCGGCGGGCGTCGTTCGGCGGGCCGCAACGGCAAGAAACGCCGATTCCCGATTTTCTCGCTGATTCTCGTAATGGCGCTGGTCGTGGCCTTCGTCGGAATCGGCGTCTGGTGGTTCATCGTCGGCGGGCTTGGCCTGTCGAGCGAGGAGCGCGACATGAGCGTTCCAAATCCGCCGGCGCAGGTTGAAAGCGAGGATTTCGCGGGCTCACCGAGGCCCCAGGGTCGTTTCTCGGATGACTGGGTGCGGGTCTTCTCCCCGGACGACATCACGAATGTGTCGGCGAATGAAGACGCTTCCGTCGAATTGCTCGACGAAGGCAGCCGGGCCGCCCTGCAGATCACGTCCACCAACGGGGACGAAGCGGGTGAAGTGAGTTTCGAACTGGGTCCCGGCGTGCTGCAGATGATGCAGGATCGGGAATCGCTCGTCGCCATCACCCTGCGCTCCGCAAGCGAAGAGCCCACGCAGATTTATATTCGCTGCGATTTTCCGGGCCTTGGCGATTGCGGGCGTCGTCGTTTCGACGTGGCCTACGAGCTCAACGACATCATATTCAATGTGGATCTGCGCGGCGCCGCCGCCACCGGACTGCCGGGCTACATCTACATCAATCCGGACGTCACGGGCTCCTCCAGGAGCGTCGACATTTACGGCATTCGCATCCGGCCTGAATAGATTTTTTGGTTGAAACGCCCATTCGGCGGCGATGCGCCGGCGGCGGTCCCGGCCATCGTCAATCCTTCAGAAAACCTGTGTTGACGCCCGGGGTCTTCCTTGCCGTTTGATGGCGATTTCCACAGCCATGCAGCACATTTTTACCGTCGCTCCGTTTCTTCCTATCCCCTTTTTCCTTTACCATCGAGGCTCGTCGGATTAACGGGAACTGTCCGTCCACAACACCGGCGGTCCGGTCATGACAGTGTCATCCGCGGTCTCTACGTCAAACTTCTGGTTCGCGAGCGGACGGCGGCGGTCAATGCAGACAGACTTATGTTGAAGAAAAACGACAGCGAGAAGGAAGACCTGCGGGCTGAAATGTCGGCCGTTCCGATGCGTCTATACGATGCGCGTTACACCCTGATCGCCGCCGTGTTCCTGGCCATGGCGCTGATCGTCTTCGATGACGTGACGCTCTGGCATGTCTGGCTCGGCCTCGGAATTATCGTTCTCGCCGCGGCTCTGCCGGTGCGATCGCGAATGATCCGCAAACGCGAGAGGATGCTCAGACAAACCGGTTCGCAGACGCCGGTCGAGGACGTGGTCTTTGCAAGTTGCGAGGCGCTCGACGATCCGGCGATCGTGCTCGCGCCCGGCAGCATCGTGATCTACCAGAACCATGCCGCAATCGAGAAATTCGGGCCTATTACCCGCGGATCTCATCTGTCTTCCCGGCTGCGTGCGCCGCAGATTCTCGAACTGGTTCACGAGGTCGCCGACGATCACCGCACAAGAACAATCGACTACGTGGAAAAGGTGCCCTCGGAAAGGTGGTACAAGGTGCGGATCGCGCCGATGCGCGAGGTCGCGCGTCTGAAGGGAGGCAGTGCACTCTTTCTCCTCATATTTCGCGATCAGAGCGAGTCGCGGCGCATGGACCGCATGCGCACGGACTTCATCGCCAACGCCAGCCATGAACTGCGCACCCCGCTGGCGTCGCTGACAGGGTTCATCGAAACCCTTCAGGGTCCGGCGCGCAACGACCGCGAAGCCCAGGAACGTTTTCTTTCTATCATGAGCGAACAGGCCGGCCGAATGACGCGGTTGGTCGATGATCTCTTGTCGCTGACCCGTCTGGAAATGAAGGCGCACATGGCGCCGACGGACGAGGTCGACCTCGTTCCGCTGATCGGCCATGTTCGCGACACGCTGCGGCCGATGGCCGAGGATCTCGATGTGGAACTCCGGCTGGCCGCGCCCGAAGGGCCAGTGCCGGTGACGGGAGACTATGACGAACTCATCCAGGTTTTCGAAAATCTGATCGAGAACGCCTGCAAATACGGCCAGAACGGCGGCCGCGTGGATATCTCGATCAAGGATCCCTCACCGACGGCGCAGGGCATGATCGACGTTTCGATCAAGGATTACGGACCGGGCATTCCGTCCGAGCATGTGCCGCGATTAACGGAGCGTTTCTACCGGGTCAATGTGGAGACGAGCCGATCCAAGAAAGGGACGGGGCTGGGCCTTGCGATCGTCAAACATATCCTCACCAGGCATCGCGCAAGGCTGATCGTGAACTCCGTTCTCGGAGAAGGATCGGAGTTTGTCGTAAGAATCGTGCGGCGATCTTCTTGATTTCGTTGCAAACTATAAAAAAATACAACGATTACAGAGACATAAATTGTCATAAAACTGTAAATGCTTCGTCATAAAAGTGCATTGCCCAGGTTGTTAAGAGTACCACGCCGGTAACTCAACGGGCTGCGCTCAACAATGAGCGTAAAACACACCACCGCAATACACCGCTCAGACGGGAGAGATTCATGAAAACCCTTAAAGTGACAGCAGCCGCGCTGGTGGCGTCGGCTGCGTTTGCTGGCGCCGCGATTGCGCGCGACCAGATCAAGATCGTCGGTTCTTCGACGGTTTTCCCCTATTCGCAGGCTACTGCTGAAGAATATTCCAACAAAACGGGTAACCCTGCTCCGGTCGTTGAATCGACTGGCACCGGCGGTGGCTTCAAGGTCTTCTGCGGAGGCATCGGGCCTGACCACGCTGATATCACGGGCGCATCGCGCGCAATCAAATCTTCCGAGATCGAGCTTTGCGCTGGCAATGGCGTTGACGACATCACCGAAGCCCTCATCGGGTACGATGGTTTGTCTATCGCCATTTCCCGCCAGAACGAAGCAGACTGGGACTTGACGGAAGAGCAGATCTTCAAGGCGCTTGCTGCTGAACTTCCGGACGGCAATGGCGGTTTCGTCGCCAATCCGAACCAGAAGTGGTCGGACATCGATCCGTCTCTTCCGGACTCCGAGATTCTGATTTTCGGACCTCCCCCCACCTCCGGCACACGCGACGCCTTCGTCGAGCTTGCCATGCATGACGGCTGCAACGCTCTTCCGGGCATGGAAGCGCTTGAAGAGTCCGACGAAGACACATGGGAAGAAAAGTGTTCCCGCATGCGTCAGGACGGCCCCTTCGTAGAGGCCGGTGAAAACGACAACCTGATCGTTCAGCGTCTGGAAGCCGACTCGCACGCTGTTGGCATCTTCGGTTACTCCTTCCTGTACGAGAACAATGACAAACTGAAGGGCGTGAAGATCAACGGCGTTGCGCCGACTTTCGAGACGATCGCGGACTTCTCGTATCCGATCGCCCGCCCGATCTTCTTCTACGTAAAGAACGCTCATCGCGACGTGATTCCCGGTATGAAGGAATTCATCGCCGAGTATGTGTCTGACGAAGCGCTTGCTGCTGACGGCTACCTGCCGGAGCGTGGCTTGACGCCGCTTTCCGATGAAAAGCGCGCGGAAGTCCAGGAAAGCGTTCTGGGCGCCAAGAAGCTCGGAATGTAACGAAATTACCTTTGGCAAACCCCGGTGTCTGCGCCGGGGTTTGCCGTTTGAGGGGCAAGGGATATGGTTCTATACCTTTTACTGTTTTTGGTCCTGGCGTCGCTTGTGGCGTATTTCCTCGCTTCGCGGCGCGCTGTCGCCGCCGCTGGAACCGATCTGCGTGAAATGCATTCCCGGCCTGTGTATCACGGCATGAACGCCATGGTTTACACGGCTGTCCCTGCGTTTATATTTCTCTTGCTCTGGCTGCTGTTCGAGAATTCGGTCATCGATTTCCTCGTTTTGGGTTCCTTTCCGGGAGCCGAGGCATTGAATTCCTCGGAAAAAGCCTTGCTGACCAGCGAAATACGGCAGGTCGCGGCAGGCAACATTTTCCAGGAGCCTTCCCAGGCGGTGCTCAACGCCGTCGAATACCTCAAGTCTCTGCGCGTAACATCTACGGTGTTGCTTTCCGCCGCTGTTTTCGTGCTGGCGATCGCCGGCGCGATCATCGCGGTAATGGCCGTGTCCAAACGGTTCTTCGCAAGGCATCGTTTCGAAAAAGCCGTCACCTGGTTCATGATCTTTGCGTCAGCCGTCGCAATCCTGACCACCCTCGGCATCGTCGCCTCGTTGTTGTTCGAGGCGTATCAGTTCTTCAAGCGGGTGCCATTCTACGAGTTCCTGTTCGGATTGCGGTGGGAGCCGCAGATTGCCATCAGGGCGGATCAGGTCGCCGGCCAGGGTGCATTCGGCGCCGTTCCCGTGTTCCTCGGCACCATGCTCGTGGCCACGCTCGCTATGGCGGTCGCCGTGCCGATCGGGATTTTGTCGGCCATTTATCTGACCGAATACGCTTCCAAGCCCTTCCGGGCCGTGGTCAAGCCTATCCTTGAGATTCTCGCCGGCGTACCCACTGTCGTCTACGGCTTTTTTGCGGTGCTCACAGTCGCGCCCGCCCTGCGTCAGTTGGGAACGGCGATCGGAATGGATGTGGCGCCCAACAGCGCTCTGGCGGCAGGCGGCGTAATGGGCATCATGCTCATTCCCTTCATCTCCTCGCTTTCAGACGACGCTTTCGCTGCTGTGCCGCAGATGATACGCGACGGTTCGCTGGCGGTCGGAGCCACCAAAGGCGAAACGATCCGGCGTGTATTGCTGCCGGCCGCGCTGCCGGGCATTGTCGGAGGCGTGCTGCTCGCCCTCAGCCGTGCTATCGGCGAAACGATGATCGTCGTGATGGCCGCCGGCCTGATTGCAAAAATGACTGTTAATCCTCTGGACTCCGTCACGACGGTGACAGTGCAGATCGTGACGTTGCTGATCGGTGACTCGGAGTTCGACAATCCCAAGACGCTCGCAGCCTTCGCACTCGGCCTGATGTTGTTCATCGTGACGCTTTTCCTGAACCTCATAGCACTGCGTATTGTCCGCAAATACCGGGAGGCATACTGATGTCTGACTCTGTCATCGACGGAAAAACCGCCGGGCCGATCTGGAAATCTCCCGAAATGGCCGCGCGGCGCAAGAAGCGCCATGCCGCCGACCGGAGGCTTCAGCTCTACGGCATTGCCGCTATCACATTTGCCATCGGCTTCCTGGTTGTTCTCATAAGTTCGCTGATCTATACCGGCGCGTCCGCCTTCATACAGACCAAGGTCCAGATCTCCGTCAACCTGGCGGATGCGGATATTCCTGCAGACGATATCGGTGGAGCCAACTGGCGCTCGATCGTACGCACGTCCATGATTGAGCTGCTCCCCGGAGAACTGCCGCGATCCGAACAGCGTGAATATTTTGCGATGTTCACTTCGAACGCGCCTTATCTCGTGCGGGACTATGTGGTGGATCATCCTGATCTTCGAAACAAGGAATTCGCCTTCAAGCTCCCATTCGCGGATCCTGTGGACCAGTTTGCCAAAGGTCAGATATCAAGGGACCTTCCGGAAGACCGACGACGGATAAGCAACCAGCAGATTGAGTGGTATGACGCCTTGAAAGCCGAGGGTGTCGTGTCCCAACCCCTCAATACCGCCTTGATATTCAATTCTGATTCGCGGTTTCCGGAACTGGCTGGGCTGGCCGGGGCGATTTCAGGTTCCTTCTGGGCGCTTCTGGTCTGTTTCCTCATCAGCTTTCCTCTTGGAATCTCGGCTGCCATCTATCTGGAAGAATTCGCGCCGAAGAACCGCCTGACCGATGTCATCGAGATCAACATCAACAACCTTGCCGCCGTTCCTTCCGTTGTTTTTGGACTGCTTGGCCTGGCGGTCTTTCTCGGATGGTTCGGACTGCCACGCTCGGCGCCTCTCGTCGGCGGCATGGTGTTGTCGCTGATGACGCTGCCGACGATTATCATCGTCACGCGCGCCGCGTTGCGGTCGGTGCCGTCTTCGATCCAGGAAGCGGCGCTTGGGATCGGAGCATCCAAGCATGAATCAATCGTGCATCACATGCTTCCGCTTTCGATGCCCACCATTATGACGGGCACGATCATCGGCCTTGCCCAGGCTCTGGGGGAAACCGCTCCCCTGCTGCTGATCGGCATGAACGCCTTCATCACGAGTCCACCTGAAGGTATACTTTCAGCTTCCACGGCCCTGCCGACCCAGATCTATATCTGGGCCGACAGTCCCGAACGCGGGTTTGTATCCCGGACTTCCGCAGCAATTCTTGTGCTGCTGGCCTTTCTCATTCTCATGAACGGTCTCGCGGTCTTCCTGAGAAGCAGGTTTGAAAGACGCTGGTAAGGACCAAAACGAAAGAAAGATCGGTATATTTGACCGATATGAGGTGTAAGGATGAACATGATGTCTGAAGCTGCTGTTGAGAAGGCTGTAAACAAAAATCTGGATGCGGCCATCCCGGTCAAGATGAAGGCCCGCAAGGTCGGCGTCTTCTACGGGGAGAAACAGGCCCTGTTCGATGTCGATCTGGATGTCAGGGAGAAACAGGTAACGGCGCTCATAGGCCCGTCCGGATGTGGAAAGTCCACCTTTCTCAGGTGTCTCAACAGAATGAACGACACCATTGATATTTGCCGGATCACCGGAGACATCACTCTCGACGGCGCAAATATCTACGATCCGTCCGTCGATGTCGTGGAATTGCGCGCCAGCGTCGGAATGGTGTTTCAGAAGCCAAATCCTTTTCCAAAATCGATCTACGAAAATATCGCTTACGGTCCGCGCATTCACGGCTTGGCGGCAGGCAAGAGCAATATGGACGAGATCGTCGAGTCCAGCCTGCAAAAAGCTGGTCTGTTTGAAGAAGTGAAGGACCGTCTGCATGAGCCCGGAACCGGCCTTTCCGGCGGCCAGCAGCAGCGTCTTTGCATCGCCAGGGCGATCGCCGTCAGTCCCGAGGTGATCCTCATGGACGAACCATGTTCCGCGCTCGATCCGATCGCCACGGCGAAGGTCGAGGAACTGATCGACGAACTGCGGGAAAACTACACGATCGTGATCGTCACACACTCGATGCAGCAGGCGGCGCGCGTCTCGCAACGGACCGCAATGTTCCACCTCGGCAATCTGGTGGAGGAAGGCGCGACGGATCATATGTTCACCAATCCGGACGACCAGCGGACCCAGGATTACATCACCGGTCGTTTCGGCTGACACAACACGGAAGCAAATCATCATGCCCGAAGAATCAAAAGTATCGGCAGCATCCGCGCACACGGTGTCGTCCTATGACGAGGAACTGCAGTATCTTGTCCGGCGCATTTCGGAGATGGGCGGCCTGACAGAGCGTATGGTTGAGGAATCGATCAGGGCGCTTGTCAATTCCGACGCCTCTCTGTCGCAAAAGGTTATTTCGGACGATCTGATCGTCGACGACGCAGAGCGACAGATCGACGAGAAGGCGGTCCTGATAATTGCCCGGCGTCAGCCGATGGCCTCGGATCTGCGCGAGATCATAGGATCGATCCGCATCGCCGCCGACCTTGAACGTGTCGGCGACATGGCCAAGGGCATTGCCAAGCGGGTCATCGCTGTTGAAGGTCTGGCGCAGCCGAAGAAGCTGGTGCGCGGCCTTGAACATCTCTCGGAACTCGCTCTGACCCAGCTCAAGGAAGTGCTTGATGCGTTTTCGAGCCGGTCGCCGGAGGCGGCGTCCGCCGTGCGCGAGCGCGACGAGGAAATCGACGCCATATACACGTCGCTGTTCCGCGAATTGCTGACCTACATGATGGAAGATCCACGAAACATCACGGCCTGTACGCATCTGCTGTTCTGCGCCAAGAACATCGAACGGATCGGCGATCACGTCACCAACATCGCGGAATCGATATACTACATGTCCACCGGGGCACAGCCGGATACCGAGCGTCCGAAGGACGACGAAACGGCGTCCGTTTCGGTAACTGCAAAATAGGCAACACCAGACAAGGCGGCGTCAGGACAAGGGCATGGGCATAGCACCGCAAATTACCGTCGTGGAAGACGAAGAGGCGCTGAGCGTTCTGCTCCGGTACAATCTGGAAGCGGAAGGCTACGACGTGGACACCGTCTTTCGCGGCGACGAGGCCGAACTGAAACTGCAGGAACGATTGCCGGATCTGCTGATCCTCGACTGGATGCTTCCGGGCCTCTCCGGTATCGAACTGTGCCGCCGTCTGCGCGTGCGGCCTGAGACCGAGCGGCTGCCGATCATCATGCTCACGGCGCGCGGCGAGGAAAGCGAGCGCGTGCGCGGGCTTGCGACAGGCGCCGATGATTACGTGGTGAAACCGTTCTCCACGCCGGAACTCATGGCGCGTGTGCGCGCGCTTCTGCGCCGGGCAAAGCCGGAAGCGATTTCCACTCTGCTCAAGAGCGGCGATATCGAGCTGGACCGCGAAACCCATCGCGTCTATCGCAAGGGCCGCGAAATCAAGCTGGGTCCGACCGAGTTTCGCCTGCTCGAGTTTTTCATGGCGTCGCCGACGAGGGTCTTCTCGCGGTCCCAATTGCTGGACGGCGTGTGGGGTCACGACATCTATGTCGACGAACGCACGGTCGACGTCCATGTCGGACGGCTGCGCAAGGCGCTCAACCTCGCCAATATGAAAGACGTCATCCGCACCGTCCGCGGCGCCGGCTACTCGCTGGAAAACTGACCGCCCTTCACTGCAGCCCGTGTGTTTGGCGGCTGCTTTTTTTGGACGTTTGTGTTATAACAGCTTTCCGGTCTTGAGCCTTTGCAACTGGGTCGCGGCTTGGGATTGCCAATAATGGCTTTTCCCGAAACAAAGCCAAGTTGGAGCCAAAACAGCGTTTCCCGAAACGAAGCCAGATTTGCCGTATGGTTCCAGAATCCCGAAACAAAGCCAAATCGAAGCCGAAACTGCCAATTCCCGAAACAAAGCCAGTGTCGGCGAACGGTAGTGATGGACGCCAGATAACTGGTAGAACCGTCTAACTAATTGTAATTACACAGAAAAAAACGCGACCACATAAGCAATCGTCCCACGCTGCGCTTCACGCAGCGTGGGACGAAAGGCGCCAGGATGCTGTGATGGAATTGCGAGCCTGCTTGACCTTGACCGGTCAGCTCTTCGACCGGCGGCGATCAGCGGCTGGCTGGAAGGCCAGCTTGGAATGATAGGAGCAGTACGGGCCTGATTCCTCGCAGTCGCTGCCGCAGAAATAGAAGCCCTCCTGCAGCGGATCGCCGATCGGCCATTTGCAGGTCCGCTCGGTCAGTTCCGTCAGCACCAGTCTCTTGGATATCGGAACGACAACGTCCTCGACAGGCCTCGTATCCAGATTGGTCACGGCGTCTGCGATGATATCCGCTTTGAGAGCGGTCGCCCCGCTGGTGCGCATGACCGGGCGCGGACTGGCTGCGCGCGCCGTAAACGAACTGCGGGACGCCGTCGTCGTTCTCTTATTCCGGGAGGCTGACGATCCGCCGGACTTTGCCCGCCCGGGCAGATTCAGCCGATGCACTTTTCCGATCACAGCGTTGCGGCTGATGCCGCCAAGCTGGGCCGCAATCTGACTGGCGCTCAGGCCGTCGCCCCATAGTTGTTTCAGTTTTTCGACGCGTTCGTCAGTCCAGCTCATGCTTCACGCCCCTCGTTCATTGTATTGGGCGGCGGAATCCTCCATCATGCGCCGGTATTGCTCCGGCGCCGGAATCCGAGACTTCAGTGAATAGTTCAGGTCCGCCGCATGCAGTCCAAATTCGCCTTCCTAAGGTAGTGGGCGCGGGACTCGGTGACAAGAGTCCGGCGAATCAAGACGATTCCTTTTTCAAGTTTTCCCCAACTTGAAGTCAATAGTGGAATTTGACCTGCCTGATTGCGGCGCGCCGCACGCGTTCGTCATCGAAGTTGTTGATTGATGGCGCACCGTCCGGTATAGAAGCGGGAAAGCTGCCGTGGGGCAGCTTTTGTTTTTGGTCGGTACAGTAAATCCGTCAATATCAAAGCCGTTCAGCTAATTTGCGGTGACAGGCGGCAAGGAGTAGGTTGCGATGTCCCAGACTGCATCGCTGTTTGATACATACAAGCGCATTCCCGTTCGCTTTGAGAAAGGCGAGGGCGTGTGGCTTTACGCCGAGGATGGATCGAAATATCTCGATTTTGCCGCGGGCATCGCCGTGAACTCGCTTGGCCATTCCCATCCGCATCTCGTTTCAGCCTTGAAAGACCAGGCCGACAAGCTGTGGCACCTTTCCAATATATACGATATTCCCGGTCAGACGCGTCTTGGCGACCGTCTTGTCGAAGCGACCTTCGCCGACAAGGTGTTCTTCACCAACTCCGGCGCCGAGGCGCTGGAATGCTCCATCAAGACCGCGCGGCGCTATCACTACGAAAACGGCGACGCTGGTCGATACAAGATCATCACCTTCGAAGGCGCCTTTCATGGACGCACGCTGGCGACGATCGCCGCCGGCGGCCAGGAAAAATATCTCGAAGGTTTCGGACCGAAAGCGGAAGGCTTCATTCAGGCGCCATTCGCCGATCTCGACGCGGTGAAGGCGGCGGTTGACGATGAAACGGCCGCTCTGCTCGTCGAACCGATCCAGGGCGAAGGCGGCATCCGCGTCGCTCCGGAGCAATGGCTGCGCGATCTGCGCGCGCTGTGCGACGAGCATGGCGTTCTGCTGGTTCTCGACGAGGTCCAGTGCGGCGTTGGCCGCACCGGCAAACTCTTCGCCTATGAATGGTCCGGCATCACACCGGACATCGTCGCCATCGCCAAGGGCATTGGCGGCGGGTTTCCAGTCGGCGCATGCCTTGCCACGGCGGAGGCCGCCAAGGGCATGGTCGCCGGAACCCACGGCACGACATTCGGCGGCAATCCGCTTGCGATGGCCGTCGGCAACGCCGTGCTCGACGTCATTCTGGAAGAGGGCTTCCTACAGCATGTCGTCGACGTCGGCCTTGTCTTTTCGCAAGGTCTGGCCGCGATCGCCGACGAGTTTCCGGACGTCATCGAAGAAATCCGTGGCCGCGGTCTTATGCTGGGGCTGAAAGCCGGGATTCCGAACGGCGAATTGCTGACTGCAATCCGTGACGAACACATGCTCGCGGTTCCGGCCGGAGAAAACGTCATCCGCCTTCTGCCGCCGCTGACCACCACGGTCGAAGAGGCGCGCGAAGGACTGTCACGCCTGGAGGCGGCGGCTCGCAAATTGTCGACGGCCGCGGGCTGACATAGTCTAAGGTTACGAGGGACGTTTCCTCGACATGCAACACACGAAATGGAACCCGACATGGCCTTGAATGGCGAGTTTCGTCATTTCCTAGATCTTTCCGCTGTGGCGTCCGGCGATTTGCGGGCGATCATTGATCATGCCCACACGCGCAAGGCCGATACGCTGAAGGGAACAGCGGACAAGCCTCTCGAAGGCAAGATCCTGGCGATGATCTTCGAAAAGCCGTCGACGCGCACGCGCGTGTCCTTCGATGTCGGCATGCGTCAACTCGGCGGAGAACCGCTTCTTCTTTCCGGACGCGAAATGCAACTCGGTCGCGCGGAATCGATCGCCGATACGGCGCGCGTCCTGTCGCGCTACGTCGATGCGATCATGATCCGCACAACCAGTCACGATCGGCTTCTTGAACTTGCCGAATACGCCACAGTGCCGGTGATCAACGGTCTGACCGACGACACGCATCCCTGCCAGATCATGGCCGATGTCATGACCTTCGAGCAGCATCGCGGCAATATCCGGGGAAAGACGCTGTCCTGGGTCGGAGACGGCAACAATGTGCTGCATTCCTTGGTCGAAGGGTCGGCGCGCTTCGGCTATACGATGAAAGTCGGCGTTCCTTCTGGGTCCGAGCCGGAAGCCCGTTACATTGAATGGGCGCGCGCCAACGGCGGAACGATTGACCTGACAGCGGATCCTGAAAAGGCGGTGCAGGGATCCGATTGCGTAATAACCGATACCTGGGTCTCCATGGGGCAGGAACATCGCGCCCGCGGCCACAATGTCTTCCAGCCCTATCAGGTCAATGAGGCGCTGATGGAAAAGGCCGGCGATGACGCCTTGTTCATGCATTGCCTGCCGGCCCATCGCGGCGAAGAGGTGACTGACGGCGTGATCGACGGCCCTAATTCCGTGGTTTTCGACGAAGCGGAGAACCGTCTTCACGCCCAAAAGGCGATCCTTGCCTGGTGTTTCGGTCGGGTATGAGCGATCAATCCCCACAGCTGGGCGAAATCGGCCATGCCGGCGACGACATGGTGGTGCCCTTCCAGGCCGAGGGGCTCGACGTGCGCGGTCGGGCCGTGCAGATCGGCCCGTTGCTCAACACCATTCTTGACCGGCACGACTATCCTGAACCGGTGGCGCGGCTTCTGGCCGAAACGGTCACGTTGACCGTATTGCTCGGCACATCCCTGAAATTCGAAGGCAAACTGATTGTGCAAACCCAGGGCGACGGCCCGGTCGATATGCTGGTTGCGGATTTCACGACGCCCGACAGCATGCGGGCCTATGCCCGTTTCGACGAGCAGTTGCTGGCGGAGGCGGTCGCCCGCGGCGCGCTCGAGCCGCAGGATCTTCTCGGCAAGGGCATCCTGGCTTTCACCATAGACCAGGGCAAGAGCATGCAGCGCTACCAGGGCATCGTCGAACTCAACGGCGCCAGCCTCGAAGAAATCGCCAAGGCCTATTTCCGGCAGTCGGAGCAGATCCCGACCGAAGTCCGGCTGGCTGCGGCGCAGCTCTATGCGATGGACGAAGAGGGCGGGCGCACCCATCAATGGCGCGCCGGCGGCGTGGTGGTCCAGTTCCTTCCCGATTCGCCCGAACGCATCCGGACCCAGGACCTTCCGGGCGGCGACGTTCCCGATGAACTCGAAGATGTTTTCGAGACGGAAGAGGACGAGGATTGGCAGGAAGCCCGCGCTCTGATGGAAACAATCGCGGATGACGAACTGGTCGATCCGCAGGTCAGTTCCGAGCGGCTGCTATACCGGTTGTTTCATGAACGCGGGGTGCGTGTCTTCGACCCGATGCCGGTCCGCGACAACTGTTCATGCTCGCGCGAACGCATCAAATCCGTCCTTGAAGGATTTGAGGCGGAAGAGATTGCCGAAAGCATTGAGGACGGCAAGATAACCGTCAAATGTGAATTCTGCTCCAAGAGCTACGAATTCGATCCGAACGAAGTCGGCGGCTGAAGCGAAGCGGGTTCCTGTCGCGAAGAGCCGCGATCATTGTTCTCCGGGTGATCCGGGAACACGATATCCTGCGTAGAAACTCACACAGTCAGGTTGTAAACCGAGGGTGATCGAAACCGGAGAACGTCGACGTGGAAGACGACTGGTACAAATCAGTGGCGGTCATCGAGGATTTCGTGAATGTGACGGATCAGTCCCGGTTCGTCGGTTTGCCCGACGACTGGCATGTCGGTGTTTCCGATATCGTCAATTCAACCGAAGAGATCGCAAAAGGACGCTACAAGGCTGTGAACCTGGCGGGGGCGGCCACGATCAGCGCCGTTTCGAACGCATTGAACGGCGATCTCAGGCTTTTCATTTTTGGCGGCGATGGAGCGCGTTTCGCGGTTCCCGCCCGTCATAGTCAGAAAGCCGCCGAGGCTCTGTCGCGTGTTGCATCTTGGGCGAAACAGGAACTGCAGCTGGATTTGCGCGTCGGAATGATCAGTGTCGAGGCTGTCCGGAAGGCGGGTCTTGATGTGCGGGTAGCGTTCTGGAAAGCCTCTAGCAATGTCCAGTATGCGTCTTTCATGGGAGGCGGGCTGGAATGGGCGGAAGAACAGCTTAAAAATGGTTCTCTGCAAATTGCGCCAACCGCCGCGGAAGATAGACCGGATCTCACCGGCCTCTCCTGTCAGTGGGGTCCCGTCGAGGCTCAAGGGATGATTCTGTCTTTGATCGTCAAACCGGCGCGAGGCGTCTCGCAAGCCCGTTTTGCAGAGGTGGCGTCACGCGTCATCGACATACTTGAGGGCGGCGAACGTCTTAACCCTGTGCCGCCTGATGGTCCGCGCGTAAGGTGGCCCGGCAATGTCCTCGACCTTCAGTCGCGCGTTGCCGGCATGGGAAAGTCCAGGTCTTTGTGGATGATCCGGGTGTATCTCAACGCAGCCTTTGCCTGGACTGTGTTCCGGCTGGGGCTGAGAGTGGGAGGGTTTCGCCCCGCGCGATACAGACGTGAAATCGCGGAAAATTCGGATTACCGGAAATTCGACGATTCGCTGATGATGACCATCGATTCCTCTGCTGAAGTCATCGAAAAAGCGCGCGGAGTGCTTGATATGGAAGTCGGGAAGGGCGTGGTCAGATACGGCATGCACACCCAGGACGAGGCGCTCATTACCTGCGTTGCGCCGTCCGTTCACACCTCAAATCACATGCATTTCATAGATGGAGCGAAAGGCGGGTACGCTGAGGCGGCGAAGCAGCTCGCGCAATCAAAAACGTTGGATTGAATCGAGGGGAAGAATGAATTGTGGGGGCCGATAGGCGTCAGCCCCCACGCACTAAGATCTTATTCAGGCAGAACGACGGAGTCGATGACATGGATGACGCCATTGTCGGCTTCCACGTCAGCGGTGACGACCATCGCTTCGTCCACCTTAACTCCATTGGTCGCATCGATGGAGAGCTTCGAGCCCTGCACCGTATCGACTTCCATGGCCTTTCCGGCGATATCGCCCGACATGACCTTGCCAGGAATGACGTGATAGGTCAGGACGGCAACGAGCTTGTCCTTGTTTTCCGGTTTCAGCAGATCTTCAACCGTGCCAGCCGGCAGCTTTGCAAAGGCGTCGTCTGTCGGGGCGAAAACTGTAAACGGACCTTCGCCTTTCAGGGTATCGACGAGACCCGCTGCCTGAACCGCAGCGACAAGCGTGTTGAATTGACCAGCGCCAACCGCCGTGTCGACAATGTCCGCGGCTTTGGCGGCAATCGACGTAAAGGCAAGCGGTACGATTGCGGTGGCGGCGATGATGGTGTTACGCAGATTCAGCATAGTTAACTCCAGGGGGTTGGTTGACATACGCTGCTTAGTACGGAGGACGACGCCGGATTGGATCATGAGGTAACGCGGATATCACCGCTTTGTGAAAGACGGCGCGTTTGGCTGTTCGCTCGACAGATCGGCGAGAGGCGTTACAGAATGATACAATTTTGATTTTGCAGTCGTTTTGTGAGTGCAATACTGTCGGGGAGCGGAATTGGTCCGCCCGGGCCGCCCCCAGGTGAGCACGTAGCCAGACAACGAGCCAATGCTGAAATCGCTGGAAGAGCAGGCGGAGAAGTCGCCTACCATCAAGGGTGCATCAGATCCTGCAGCGCCGAGGCGTAGCAATGGCCTGCGCGTCATCGTGCAGATCGTCCTCATGATCGTAGTGCTCGCCGGCTCGTTCGTGCTGATGAACCGGATTATCGGTTCGCGTCCCGAGCCGGTGGTTCGCACGCCGCGTCCTGCGGTCTACGCTGTCGAGACTGTAACAGCTGTAGCAGCCGACAATCAGCCCGTCCTGCATCTCTACGGCGAAGTCCAGGCGTCGCGGTCCGTCGAACTCCGGCCGCTCGTCGGCGGCGAGATCGTGACGGTCAATCCGCGATTGCGCGCCGGCTTTCATGTCGATCAGGACGCTGTGCTGATCGAGATTGATTCATTCAGCTACAGCGGCGCGCTCGCCGAAGCGCGGGCCAACCTCGCCAAGGCCAAGGCTGCTCTCACCGAAACGGAAGCGAACATCCCGGCCGAACGAGAGCAACTCGAGGAAGCCCAGATTCAGCTTGACCTTGCCCGCAGCGATCTTGCCCGCGCCGAATCCCTCGTCAAGAACGAGACGATGACGCAGAAGCAGGTCGAGGAGCGTAGGCTCGTCGTTTCCCAGCGCGAGCAGGCGACAAGCCAGCGGCGCAACAATCTGGTCATTCTGGAGGCGCAGCGGATCCAGCAACTCGCCAATGTCGACAGCCTGCAATGGCGCGTCGACGAGGCGGAGCGCAACTTGGAAAACGTCCGCCTGACGGCGCCGTTTCGCGGCGTGGTCAGTTCCGCCAATGCGGAGGCCGGACGCAATGTCAGCGTTTCCGATGTTGTCGCGACAATCTATGACGACGAGAATCTCGAGGTCCGGTTTACCCTTACTGATGCCCAGTATGGCCGGATTGTCGCCGATCGCGATCCGTTGATCGGTCGCAGAATTGAGGTGCGCTGGTCGGTCGGCGAGAATGATTTTCAATATACCGGAACGATCGACCGTATAGCCG
This sequence comes from Hoeflea sp. CAU 1731, assembly GCF_039888615.1. Lineage (NCBI taxonomy): Bacteria > Pseudomonadati > Pseudomonadota > Alphaproteobacteria > Hyphomicrobiales > Rhizobiaceae > Hoeflea > Hoeflea sp. CAU 1731. The sequence goes on from NZ_JBDQQS010000005.1 coordinate 151,840, forward strand.
CCGAGATCGCCTCGGCGCGCGGCGGCGTGGAAGTCGTCGCCCGTCTCGATCCTGGCGACGGCGTCCGCATGCGACCGGGCGCTTTTGTCGAGATCAACGTTCCCGACCGAACGTATGACGGTTCCTTTCGAATCCCCGAAACTGCGCTCTATGACGGCGTATCCGTTTTCGTCGTGCACGATGGCCGTCTGACGGAGCGCAGCGTCGATGTCGCCGCCTATGACGGAGACGACGTGATCCTTGGAGACGGCGTTGAGGAAGGCGATGTCGTGCTCGTCACCCATTTGACCCAGGCCGATGAAGGCGTCAGGGTGCGGTTGCCCGGAGAGCGCGCCGACGCCAGTGGCGCGGAACCGCGACAATGAGCGAAATGGACCGCCGGGATGAAGGTGGCGGAGGCGGATTGAGCGGTCTTGTGCGCCTGTTCATACGGCATCCGAACGCCGCAAATCTTCTGATGGCGCTGATGATTCTCGCCGGCCTGTTTTCCGTCTTCAAGATCAATACGCAGTTTTTTCCGAGCGTCGACCGGCCCAATATCGATGTTACGGTTGTCTGGTCGGGGGCAAGCGCGGAGGATGTCGAAGCCAATGTGCTCGCGCGCATAGAGCCCGAAGTCCGGTTTATTGACGGCGTCGATCGCATGGATTCCACAGCGCGAGAAGGCTCCGGCTCCGTCAATCTCGAATTCGAGGACGGAACGGACATGCAGAAGGCCCTGTCCGAAGTCGAGGCCGCGGTCAAGGCGATCACCACCTTGCCTGCGGACGCTGAACAGCCGACCATATCGCGCCAGACCTTCTTCGACCGCGTTGCCTATGTGTCGCTGAGCGGTTCGGCGCCCGAACGGATCAAGCGGGAATGGGCCAAACGCATGAGGGACGACCTCATCGATCGCGGCATCGACAAGATCGAGTTCAACGCCCTGCGAGAACGCGAGATCCGGGTCGACGTCGGTAATAAGGACTTGCGCCGCCTTGGAATGACCATCGAGGACGTCGCCAACGCCGTATCGGCAAACAGCAACGATCTCCCTTCGGGAAGTCTGGATGGCGACATCGAACGTCAGTTGCGGTCGCTGGCGGATGCGGATTCGCCGCGCGCCGTCGGCGCGGTCGAAGTGTTGGCGCTGCCGACCGGCGAAAAGGTTTACCTGCGCGACATTGCGACGATCTACGAATCTTTCGACGATGACGAGACACGCGGTTTCAGCGAAGGGTCGGTGGCGATCGAACTCGACGTCAAACGCGCGACCTCCGCCGACACGCTGGCCACGGCCGCCATCCTGGACGATTACGTCAACGAGATACGGCCCCGCCTACCCGAAAACATCGAGCTGCATGTCTATTCCTCGGCGGCCGATGCGCTTTATGAACGCATCATGCTGCTTGTCAGGAATGGCGTTGGCGGCCTCATCCTTGTGGTGATTGTGCTGTTCATCTTCCTCGACGCCCGCGTGGCGCTGTGGGTCGCAGCCGGCATTCCCATCGCGATGCTAGCGACCGTCGGCTTCATGTATGTCTCCGGGCAGACTATCAACATGGTGTCGCTGTTCGGCCTTATCATGATGCTCGGGATTGTCGTGGACGACGCGATTGTGGTCGGCGAACACACCAATACCCGCCTTGAAATGGGCGACGCGCCGATGGTCGCGGCCGAACGCGGCGTCGGCATGATGCTGGCGCCGGTGCTTGCGGCAATGACCACCACGATCGCCTCTTTCGCGCCGATTGCCCTGATCCGCGACACGATCGGCCAGATCATGGGCGTGCTTCCTCTCGTTGTCGTCGCCGTCATCATCGCCAGCCTGCTCGAATGCTTTTTCGTGCTGCCAGGCCATCTCGCCCACTCTCTGGGCGCGCGTTCGAATCCACGCTGGTCCTATTGGCGCCAGTTTTTCCTTGCATTCGCCATTACCGCGCTCGCAGTCGGCTCGATGTCGCCGCTGGCCGCCAGCGCGGGCCCGATTGCGCTTCTGATCGGCGACAGGCTGGCGCAACTTCCGCCTGTCGCGGCGGCGGTCCTGATCGCCGTTGTCGCACTGGCGGCCGCGAGCCTTATAGAGGCGGTTCTTCTTCTGATCCGCCGAAAGACCACATCGTCGCGCGGCGAGAACCGCTTTCGCGACTGGTTCGATGGTGGATTCCAGAAGCTCCGCGATGGACTCTTCGATCGTCTCGTGACGCTTTCCTATCGTTGGCGCTACGTCACGCTCTCGATCGCGATGGGGCTGATCCTGGTCATCGCCATCGGGTTTACTGTTGGAAAGCGCGTCGAATTCGTCTTCTTTCCGTCGCCCGAGGCGGAAAGTATTCGCGGCAATGTCAGTTTTGTGGCCGGACTTCCGGAAGCCGATGCGCTGGCCGCGATCGACCGCATTGAATCAGCCTTCCGCGACATCGAGCAGGAACTGCCCGACGGTCAGGAAAAGCTGGCGACCTCTATTGTGACGCTCTTCAGCAAGGCTAGCCGCTACGGTGGAACAAGCGCCTCCATCAAGGTGCAGCTGACGGTGTCCGAGAAACGCACCGTGCGCACCTCGGATATCGTGCGCGCCTGGGCGGCAGCGGTGCCGGATATTCCAGGCGTGACGCGTTTCTCCGTGTTCCAGTCGCGCGGCGGCCCGCCGGGACGCGATATCGACGTGGTGCTGCTGGGAGACCGCGTCGCCGACCTCAAGGCGGCGGCTGCGGAGGTCATTCCGGTCCTGTCCTCCATCAACGGCGTGTCCGGCGTCGACGACAATCTGCCTTTCGGCAAGCCCGAACTCGTCATCGAAATGCTGCCGCGCGGCGCTGCCCTTGGATTTACCGCAGAAAGCATTGGTCGTCAGCTTCGAAACGCCTTTGATGGCGAGATCGCCCACCGCTTCGCCGACGGCGATGACGAGATAACGGTCAGGCTCTATCAGCGCATGCGTGATCCGGGAACCGGCGCCCTGCGCAATTTCGAGCTGAGGAGCCCGTCGGGCGACTTCGTTCCGCTGACCGAAGTGGCGGAACTGCGCGAGCAGCAGGGTTTCGCCTATATTTCCCGGCGCGACGGCAAGACGCGAATATCGATTGCCGGAGACATCGACAACGAGATCACCACCACGGACAATGTGATCGAGGAACTCGAACACCGCGGAACGGTTGAAAGAATCGCCTCGAAATACGGATTGCGTTATGAATATGCCGGCCGTTCGGAGGAACAGGAAAACGCCTTTGCCGACCTCAAGCTCGGTCTGCTGGTGGCGCTCTCCGTCATTTATATTATTCTCGCCTGGGTTTTCGCCAGCTACTGGCGGCCCTTCGCCGTCATGTTGATCATCCCTTTTGGCATCGTCGGCGCCGTTTTCGGTCACTGGATCCTCGGCTATCAGCTCACCATTGTCTCCATGGCTGGTCTCCTTGGATTAAGCGGCATTCTCGTCAATGACTCCATCATCCTCGTCGCCCGCATGGACGAGCGATTGGCGGATGGCGACACGGTCGACCAGGCCGCGATCGGTGCGAGCCGTGACAGATTCCGGGCGGTGCTTCTGACATCGCTCACCACGATAGGCGGACTGCTGCCATTGCTGTTCGAGAAGAGTCAGCAAGCGCAGTTCCTGCTGCCGATGGCGATTACCATCGTCTTCGGTCTCGCCATGGCGACCCTGCTGGTGCTGTTCCTCGTGCCGGCGCTGATGGGTATCGGCTACGATATCCGCGCCGCCTTTGTCGCCCTATTCGGTCAAAGGCGAGCGCAATCTCCGGCCGAGTAATTTTGACAATCAATTTCTCCAGAAGCGCGGCAGGAACAACACCAGGATCGTAAACAGTTCCAGCCGACCGAGCAGCATGCCCGCCGACAATATCCATTTCGCCGTGTCGTTCAGCGGAGCGTAGTTGCCCGCCGGTCCGATGATCCTGCCTAATCCGGGTCCCACATTGGAAATGGCCGATCCGGCGCCCGACAGTGCTGTGGTCGTGTCGAGCCCCGTCATCAACAAGGCGGCGGCGATCACCCCGAAGCTGATGATATAGAGGAACAGGAAGCTCATCACCGATGCAATGACAGCCATCTCGATTGGGCGGCCGTTGAATTTGGGTCGGAAGATGCCATGCGGATACATGACCTGGTTTATGTGCTGGCGAACCGCCTCGAAGACCACTTGGAACCTGAAGATCTTGATGCCGCAGGAGGTCGAACCGGCGCATCCGCCGATAAACATGATGACGAAGAAGAACGACGTCGCATGTGGGCCCCAGATGCCGTAATCCGTCGTGGCGTAGCCCGTTCCCGTCAGGATGGACACCACGTTGAACGCCGCATAACGCAAGCCCTCCAGGCCAACGTGGAATTGCCCGTAATGCGCCATAAGCCAGGCGATGATCGTCGCAGTCAGCACGGTGCCGAGAAACACATGGACCTGGGAATCGATAAGGATCGGCCTCAGCCGTCCCTGTAGCGTCTGTACATAGAGCACGAAAGGGATCGAGCCGAGGATCATGAAGACGATTGTGATCCAGTCTATGGCTGCGCTGTGATAGTGGCCGATCGATAGGTCCTTGGTGGAGAAGCCGCCGGTGGCGACGGTCGTCATGGAGTGTATCACGGCGTCGCCGATTGGCATTCCGGCCGCCGCGAACAATGCGCAGCAGATGACGGTAAAGGCGATGAAGACAAGGGTGATCGAGCTCGAGATCTGTGCTGCCTTCGGCAGGATCTTGCCCGCCGTGTCGAAGGCTTCAGCTTTGAACAGCTGCAGACCGCCGATTTGAAGCATCGGCAGGACGGCGATCGCCATGACAATGATGCCAAGACCGCCAAGCCATTGCAAAAGACCGCGCCAGAACAAGATTCCCGGCGGCGCCGCGTCGAGATCGACGATGACCGTCGCCCCCGTTGTCGTCAAACCAGACATCGATTCGAAAAAGGCGTCGGTGTAGCCGTCGACAATGCCGGACCACATAAAGGGCAGGGCGCCAAAGGCGACCAGGGCCAGCCACGATACGACGGTCATTAGCAGGGCCTGTCGCGTGGACAGGCCTTTCGGCGTACCCCGCGCAGCCATGAAAAGGCTGAACCCCACGAGCGAGGTCAGCATTGATGAAGCCAGAAATACCCCCCAGTCGGGATTGCCCGCCGCCAGGTCGACGATTGCTGGCAGGATCATGGCGACGCCAAGCGTGGTCACAAGAATGCCGGTGACCAGGATAATAGGCCGTAAATCCAGACCGCGCTTCAATTGATTGTTCTCGCCGTGCCCGGAATGTCCAGCGAGAACGCTGGTATAGCCACGGTGAGTTCCTGACCGTCGGCGCGCGCCATAAGATAGTTTCCAACCATTGTGCCGGACGGGGTATCCAGTGGGCATCCGGATGAATATTCGTAGCTGTCGCCAGGATCGAGTACCGGCTGTTCCCCGATTACGCCCGGACCTGAAACTTCTTCGACATAGCCGTTCTGATCAATGATCTTCCAGTATCGCTCGCGCAACTGGACGCGGTGGCGCGAATGGTTGGTAATGTTGATGCGATAACCCCATACATACCGGCTGTCATCCGGACGCGACTGCTCTTCCAGGTAAAATGGCTCCACGGTGACTTCTATATCGTGTGTTTGCGCTCGATACATTGTCCTGTCGCCGGAGTGGAAAAACCGACGCTTTCCGGTTCCAATCTATAAGCATGAACAGTCAGACTGGTAAACTCTTTTGCGATTTCGGCTTTTGTGAACGCATCGCGTACACACAGGATTGTGAGAAATCGCGCTTTCCGACCGGGCAGGAATTGAACTACAGCGAATGGGAACGAAAGAGAGGCTAATGCTCGACGGCGAAGTCAGAAAATTGATCGATCCGGCGCTCGATCGCATCGGCGCGCGTCTGGCCGCCGCCGGCGTCAGCGCGAATTCCGTCACGGTCGCCGGTGGCGCTATCGGGCTCTTGGCGGCCGGCGCCATCGCATTCGAGTTTTACCTGGTCGGCCTCGCGCTACTGCTTACAAGCCGGCTTTGCGACGGGCTCGACGGGGCCATCGCCAGGGCGACAAAGCCGTCTGATTATGGCGGATATCTCGACATAGTGCTCGATTTCGTCGTCTACGGCGCTATCCCGCTCGCCTTCATTGTCGCCAATCCCGCCGCCAATGCGGTCGCCGGCGGCGTGCTGATCTTCTCCTTCTACATCAATGGATCGACGTTTCTCGCTTTCGCAATCCTCGCCGAACGCCACGACATGATCAGCAACAGACGCGGCGACAAGTCGCTCTATTTCACCACTGGGCTCGCGGAAGGAACGGAAACGATCGCCGTGCTTTCAGCTTTCTGCCTGTTTCCAGGTGTATTTCCGATTCTGGCTTATATCTTTGCGGCCGTGTGTTTCTACACAGCAATGTCACGGATTGTGCTCGCGGGACGTCAGTTCGGAAGGCGATAAAACAAAAGGCGTAGCGGCTATAACAACGGGCAAGTCCGGGTGTTACGTTTGCGAGACGACGACGCCGCTTTCCCTGTCCAGCCCCTCCGTCCCGATCCTGGAATACTGAATGACCGCCTGTGTGCGGCTGTCGACTGCAAGCTTCTGCAACACCGCCGAGACATGCGCCTTGATCGTGGCCTCCGATACCCCGAGCTCGTATGCGATCTGCTTGTTGAGCAAACCCTCCGCCAGCATCCCAAGCACCCGACTTTGTTGCGGCGTCAACGTTCGCAGTCTTGCAATAAGATCAGCCATTTCAGGATCGCTTTCAACGCCGGGGTCGAAGCCGCCGGGCGTCCAGATATTGCCGTCGAGAACCGACAGGACGCCGTTGCGGATCTCTTCAAGGCTTGCGGATTTGGAGATAAAGCCGGATGCCCCCAGATCGAGAGCGCGGCGGATCGTCGCCGGATCGTCGGTGGCCGATACGATGACGACCGGCAGGCTCACATATTCCGCGCGAAGGGAAATCAGACCTGACAGGCCGCTTACACCCGGCATCGTCAGGTCGAGCAGCAGGATATCCGCCTCGGGATATTCGTCCGCAGCTTTGCGGACCGCGTCAAAATCGCCGGCCTCAACGATTTCCAGATCATCGCCCATGTTCGACAGGGCCTGCCTGAGGGCGCCCCGGAACAACGGGTGATCATCTGCAATGATGAATGTCTTCATGAATTACCAAGCCCCTCCCAGAAGCTTACCGAGCGGCTTTCCTCCCCATACCGAACGAACTCGGTTTTCAAGGAAACGATAGAGCGATCCCTCCCGGACACCCGGGCCCCCTTGTGCACAAGCCGCAACCAATTCCCAATATTCACATCAACTGTCCCGCGCAGCCGACGATGTATGTCGTACGCATGAACGCCATGATACCGCTACCGGCGTGAGTTCGATAGTCTAACATGGCTTGTATTCTGTGGGCGCGCGGTTCCCGCGGCGATTATTCGCGCTCTCCGGCGTTCGGAGCGGGATCGGTCCGGTCCGTTTCAAGGTCATCGACCAGATCGTTGAAACGGCGGAACATATTTTCAACGAAGCCCATAGTCCGGTCCAGATCCTCCTCGCTCGGAAATCCGCCGTGGCCCCCGGACTCCGATGCTGCGAGCTCTGTCTGAAGCTCGTCGACCCTTTCCTGCAGCAACTCGATCTGCTCTTCCAAAGCCTTGCGTTCGTCGGCTGCCATCCGACAGACGGCCTGATCATTGACGACGCGGCAGATCGAAATCTCACCCGTTTTCGTGTCGAAGCGCACATATCCATCGTCGTTGGACTCGAACACGAAACGCCCCTCCTGACTGTAGGCTGATCCGAGGATGGATAATGACATGAATGCGGCTAGGCCAATGCGGACCATGATGCGCTCCCGTTGCAACAAGGATTGGATGATAACACCGGATTACCGCCAAACTGTGATAATGCGCAAAATGCCGGGAAAACTGGCCCTGCGCCCACCGTCGGTGCATCGACTTCCTTTCAAGACCGGCGCAAAGGCGATAGACCGTGTTTGAAAAAGCAGAACGGACCACGACACATCCATGCGCGAGACCATTTACAAGATCGTTCCCCGGGAGCTTTGGCGCGCAGCCGAAGAACAAGGCGTTTTCGAAGGCGCGCCTGTCGATTTCACAGACGGATACATCCATTTCTCGACCGCCGGCCAACTTGCAGAAACCGCGGCGAAACACTTCGCCGGACAGGACGATCTGCTGCTTGTCGCGGTCGACGCCGAACCTCTAGGCGGTGATCTCAAATATGAACCGTCGCGCGGCGGCGCTCTTTTTCCGCATCTCTATGCAACCTTGCAAACAGGGGCTGTTCTATGGGTCAAGCCGCTGCCGCTTGGACCTGACGGCCGGCACAGTCTGCCGGATCTCGCCTGATGGATCACCTCTACCAGGCGATTGGCCGCAAATTGCTGTTCACGCTTGATCCGGAAACCGCGCACGGCCTGTCCGTGCGCGCATTGCAGCGTGGCTTGGTCCCGCGGCCAAAGGCGCGTCGCGCCGCCAGCCTCGTTGTGCGCACAGCCGGGTTGGTGTTCGCCAATCCGGTGGGAATGGCGGCGGGCTTCGACAAGAATGCAGTGGTTCCCGATGCGATCCTCGATCTCGGATTCGGTTTCACGGAAGTCGGCACGGTGACGCCGCTTGCGCAGGACGGAAACCCGAAACCCCGGATCTTCCGTATTGCTAGTGACGAAGCGATCATCAATCGCATGGGCTTCAACAACAAGGGGCATGATGCGGCGCTGGCCCGCCTCAAAGGTCGCGTCCGAAGGCGGGACGGCCCGGTGGGCGTGAACGTCGGCGCCAACAAGGACAGCGCCGACCGCATCGCCGACTATCGGCTCGGCGTCGAGACCTTCTACGATGTCGCCGACTATTTCACTGTCAACATCTCCTCGCCGAACACGCCGGGCTTGCGCGACCTTCAATCGCGCCAAAACCTCGCCCTGCTGCTGCGATCGGTCAGTGAGGCGCGCGCGGCGCGCCTGGACGCAGGTGCAGACTACCGGCCGATTTTCCTGAAGATCGCTCCGGATCTTGTCGAAAGTGATCTGGATGACATCGCCGCCGAAACGACGACGAGTTCTATCGACGGCGTGATTGTGTCAAACTCGACGCTGTCGAGAAAGGGCGTTTCCGATGGGTCTCAAGCGTCGGAAGGCGGAGGGCTGTCCGGTCCGCCGCTGTTCGAACGCTCCACGATCGTGCTTGCAAAGATGCGCCAGCGGCTCGGACAAAGCTTTACTCTGATTGGAGTAGGCGGCGTCGATTCCGCCGATACCGCCGCCACGAAGATCCGCGCCGGCGCAAATCTGGTGCAGCTTTACACCGGTTTCGTCTATCAGGGTCCCTTGTTGGCGCAGAGGATAACAAACGGTCTTGAGCAGATAGTAAAACAGACCGGGCGCGCTTCGATCCATGATCTGGTGGGCGACGATACACAAGATTGGGCCTCGCGGCCAATTCCGGATTGAGTTTTGAGACGAAGCAAACTGGTTGAAATCTGGAAAAGGATGTCTCTTTCAGCACGGCGCTCGACGGAATTTCGATATTCAGTGCCGCTTTGACCACGGGAGGTGATCGATGCCGCTAGAGATGAACAGGGACGTTTTCATTACCTGCGCCGTCACCGGTTCGGGCGGAACACAGGACCGGTCGCCGCATGTGCCGCGTTCGCCGCGGGAAATCGCTGCGAGCGCAATCGATGCGGCGAAAGCCGGAGCCGCCATCGTGCACTGTCACGTGCGCGATCCGCAATCCGGCGCGCCGTCGCGCGATCCGGCGCTCTATCGCGAGGTCACCGAACGCATTCGTGACGCAGAGGTCGACGTGGTGTTGAACCTGACCGCCGGCATGGGCGGTGATATCGTCTTCGGATCTGCGGATGCGCCGATTCCATTGAACGAGGCTGCGACGGACATGATCGGGGCTGCCGAGCGCGTCGCTCACATCGCTCAATGTCTACCGGAAATCTGCACGCTCGATTGCGGCACGATGAATTTCGCCGAAGCTGATTATGTAATGACCAACACGCCGGGCATGCTCAGGTCCATGGGCAAGGCGATGACGGAACTCGGCGTCAAGCCCGAAATCGAAGCCTTCGACACCGGACACCTGTGGTTTGCGAAGGAACTTGTGCGTGAGGGAACGCTCGCCGGTCCAGCCCTCGTTCAGCTGTGCATGGGTGTTCCATGGGGCGCGCCGAACGATCTGAACACTTTCATGGCGATGGTCAACAACGTGCCGGACGAATGGTTCTGGTCGGCGTTTTCGCTTGGTCGCGATCAGATGGCCTATGTCGCGGCGGCGGTGCTCGCCGGCGGCAATGTCCGGGTCGGCCTGGAAGACAATCTCTATCTGGACAAGGGAGTCCTGGCCACCAATGCGCAACTCGTTGAACGCGCAGCCAGCATCATCGAACGCATGGGAGCGCGCGTCATCGGCCCGTCCGCCGTGCGCGACATGCTGGCTCTGACAAAACGGGCGCCGTCATGAAGCGGACAGCTGCGATCATCGGCGGCGGCGTGATCGGCGGAGGCTGGCTTGCCCGCTTCCTTCTCAACGGCTGGGACGTAAAGCTGTACGATCCGGATCCGGAAGCTGGCCGCAAGATTGAGGCCGTGCTCTCCAATGCGCGCCATGCGTTGCCGATGCTCTATGAATCGCGCCTGCCGGCCGAAGGACGACTGGATATCTGCGGCACGCTTGCCGAGGCTGTCGCCGGTGCGGACTGGGTGCAGGAGAGCGCGCCGGAACGGCTCGACCTCAAGCATCGAATTCTGAGCGATATCATCACTGATGCTTCGACTGAGGCGATCATCGGATCGTCCACCTCCGGCTTCACGCCAAGCGATCTCCAATCCGGGGTCGATCGGCCGGAGCGGATCATCGTCGCCCATCCGTTCAATCCGGTTTATCTGCTGCCTCTCGTCGAAATGGTCGGCTCGAAGAACAACGCAGCCGATGTGATCGAACAGGCTTCCGCGATCCTTGCCTCGCTCGGCATGTTTCCCTTGCAGGTGCGCGGCGAAATCGACGCCCACATCGCAGATAGACTGCTGGAGGCCGTATGGCGCGAGGCGCTTTGGTTGGTGCGCGATGGCGTCGCCACGACGCAGGAAATCGATGACGCGATCCGCTATGGCTTTGGCCTGCGATGGGCGCAGATGGGTCTTTTCGAAACCTATCGCATCGCCGGAGGCGAAGCTGGCATAAAGCATTTTATCGAGCAGTTCGGCCCGGCCCTGAAATGGCCCTGGACCAAACTGACCGACGTCCCGGATTTGACCGATGACCTGGTTACGACCATCGCCAGTCAGTCTGACGCACAGTCCGGGCGCATGACGATCAATGAACTGGAGCAGCTGCGCGACAACAATCTCGTCGCCATGATGCGCGCGCTCAAGGGGCAGAACAGTGCTGCGGGACGGATCCTCAACCGGCACCAGAAACAGATCGCGGCGCCGACCGCCTTCACGCCCGGAAAACCGATCGAAACCGTATCACGGGTGATCCCGATCGATTGGACCGACTATAATGGCCACATGAATGAAAGCCGTTATGGCCAGGTGTTTTCCGACGCCGCAGACACGGTCATGGTCATGATCGGCGCAGATGAAACCTATGTTACAGGGGGTCGAAGTTTCTTCACCGTGGAGACGAAGACTGCGTTTCTCAACGAATCCTTGGCTGGAGACCCGATCCGGGTCGAGACGGTCGTTTTGGAAACCGCCGGCAAGAAACTGCGTCTTCGCCACCGCATGCTCGACGCCAAGGGCGGCGCTCTCGCGTCCTGCGACCAGTTGCTGATTCACGTCAGTCTGAAAACGCGGCGTTCCTCGCTTCCAGCGCCGCATGTGGAAGCGCGGATGCGGGAATTGGCGGCCGGCCACACCGATCTGGCGCGGCAGGCTGAATGAAGGTTAACTGTCGGAAGACAGCGCCCACAGATTGATGTCTTCCTCGCGGGCGTAGTCGTCGATCAGCTTCAGTTCGTCCTTGGTGAACTCAAGATTGGACACGGCGCCGACGCAATCGGTCACCTGTTCGGGTCTGGACGCGCCGATCAGGGCCGAGGTAATGCCTTCGTTACGCAGCACCCAGGCGATCGCCATCTGCGCGAGGGACTGGCCGCGCGCCTGCGCAATCTCGTTCAACTTGTTGAGGTGGGCGATCGCCTGTTCATTGATCATTGTAGGCCGCAGCGACTTGCCCTGGGTGGCGCGCGAGCCTTCCGGAATACCTTTGAGGTATTTGCCGGTCAGCATGCCCTGTGCTAGCGGCGTAAACGCGATCGATCCGACGCCAAGTTCGGCAAGCGTTTCCTTCAGTCCGTCGCGCTCGACCCATCGGTTGAGCATGTTGTAGCTCGGCTGATGGATCAGCAGCGGCGTGCCCATCTCGCCCAGAATGCGGACAGCCTCGCGCGTCCGGTCGGAATTGTAGGAGGATAGGCCGACATAAAGCGCCTTGCCTTGACGAACGAGACTGTCGAGCGCGCCCATCGTTTCTTCCAGCGGAGTTTCAGGGTCGAAACGGTGAGAGTAGAAAATGTCGACATAGTCCACCCCCATGCGCCTCAACGAATCTTCGCAGGAGGAGATGAGATATTTGCGGCTTCCCCATTCTCCGTAGGGGCCGGGCCACATGCCGTAGCCGGCTTTCGAGGAAATGACGATCTCGTTTCTATATCCCCGCAAATCCGTCTTGAGAATTTCGCCGAAAGCTTCTTCTGCGCTTCCCGGCGGCGGCCCGTAATTGTTGGCGAGATCAAAATGGGTAATGCCGCATTCGAAGGCTTCGCGGCAGATCGCCCGCTTGGTCTCGTGATTGGCGTCCTCGCCGAAATTGTGCCAGAGGCCGAGCGATATAGCCGGGAGCTTGAGACCGGAGTGGCCACAGCGGCGATAAACCATCGCGTCGTAGCGCGAGGGTGAAGGGGTATAGTTCATCGAAATCTCCTGATTGCTTCCGGTCGCGTTTTTTCCACCAGATGGAGATATTGGCGTTGAACACGAAAGTAAACCGTCGGTAGAGGCGGAGCGCTCGCTACACCTCCTGGAATCTTCCTCCCTTGATGCAACGGACGGGATTGCCCCGCTCCAGTTCCTTGTGACGCTGGTTGCGGCTGGCGCCAGCCTGCTGGCTGCGGTGCAATGCCCGCAGGGCTATTCCGGCGGTCAGTCGCTCGATCGCAACCTGTCGGTTGCGCTGCTGCAACAGGTGTGTTTTGCATTCTGCGCCCTTTTCGCGTATTGCGCGGCGCTAGAACGCCGACGCCAACTGTCCGCTCGTAACAGTCCGTAAGCACCGATGTCGAACCCGCGCCTCGTCTCAAGACTTGCCGCCGCCTCCATAGCGGTCTCCATAGCGGTAATGGGCATCAAGTTCGTCGCCTGGGATTTGAGCGGATCGGTCGCGCTTTATTCGGACGCCCTTGAATCGATCGTCAATGTGATCGCAGCGCTTATCGCCTGGTTCGCGATCCGCATGAGCCAGAAGCCGGCCGACGACACGCATCAGTTCGGACACCACAAGGCGGAGTATTTCTCGGCGGTTTTCGAGGGCGTGCTCATCGTGCTGGCGGCGCTGCTGATTTTCCGCGAAGCCTGGATGGCGCTGGGTCGCGAGCACGCACTCGCCGATCCGGGACCGGGCATGATGGTCAACGCCGTTGCCGCGTCCATCAACGCGGTATGGGCCTTTATTCTGATCAAGTTTGGCCGACAGGAAAAATCACCGGCTCTGACCGCCGATGGACGCCACATCTACGCCGACGTCATCACCTCCGTCGGCGTGCTCTTCGGTCTTCTGGTCACAATTGCGACCGGCTGGATCATTCTGGACGCCCTCATGGCGTTCATCGTGGGCGCAAATGTTCTGTGGGAAGGCTGGCGCGTGATCTCGTCATCGGTGAACGGGTTGATGGATGTCTCTGTCGATTGGAAAGAGTCGGCGCTGATCGAAGAGATAATCCTCGCCAATGCGACAGGCGCGATGGAAGCGCATGACATCCGCACCCGAATGGCGGGACCGGTCACGTTCATTGAGTTTCACCTGGTCGTCGACGGATCGATGTCGGTCTCGCGGTCGCACCAGATCTGCGATCATATCGAGGCGGAGTTGCGCAAGGCGATTCCAAACGCCCGAACGATCATTCATGTCGAGCCCGACCACAAGCTAAAGGACGAGGGCATCGCCATCAGCTAGAGTGGGTTGAGGCCGTTATATCAGTAGACTGGAACGTCGCGTTTGCCCGCGTTCTGACCAGCAGGTAGAGGCTGATCCCGCGAATGCCGAGAAAGATCAGCAGCGATATCCACAGGCCGTGATTGCCAAAGAGCGGCGTCAGTGTCCACAGGCAGGCGACATAGATGATAATCGACAAAAGCATCATGTTGCGCATGTCGCGCGACCAGGTGGCGCCGATAAACACCCCGTCCATGGTGAAGGCGAGGACGCCGGCAAGAGCCGTGAAGGACGCCCAGACGAGATAATCCTCAGTCGCTGCGCGCACGTCTTGCGCCGTCGTCATCAACTCCACGACATTGGTTCCGAAAAGCAGGAAAAACGCCGTTGTGAGGGCTGCGAGCCCAAAGCCCCAAAACGTCGAGAGCGACACCGCGCGGTCGAAGGCCGGCCTGTAATTGGCGCCGACCGCACGACCGGCAAGCTGCTCCGCCGCCGTGGCGAAGCCGTCGAGATAATAGCCGGCGACCATGAAAAAATTCATCAGCACCGCATTGGCGGCAAGTGTGACGGCGCCGAACTGGGCGCCCTGGCGCACGAACAGGGCGAAGGCGATCAACAGCGCAAGCGAGCGGATCATGATGTCTCGGTTCAACGCCATCAGCTTCAACACTGACGGCAGGTCGGCGATCATCCGCCAGGACGGCGCCTTGGCGCGATCGAACCGCAGCCAGACATAGGTGAAACCGGCGACAAGTCCGACGAATTCTCCAACAACGGTAGCCCATGCGACGCCCGCAATGCCCCATCCGAGAATGAGGCCAAGCCAGATAGACAGGGAAATGTTGACGCCGTTGATCAGCATCTGGAGCAGGAGGCCTGTGATGGCCTCGCCGCGTCCAAGGACGAAGCCAAGGACCGAATAATTGGCAAGACCGACCGGGGCCGACAGGATGCGAATCGTGAAATAGGTTTGCGCGGCTTCCGCCACGCCGGGGCCAGGCGCCATCAGCCACATACCGACAAGCAGGATCATTGGCGACAGGATTAGCAAAGCGAAACCGCAGATCAGTCCGGTCAGCATCGAACGCCAGAAGACCGCCTGTTCCTCGCGCGCGTCATCACGGCCGAACGCCTGGGCGACGAGTCCGGTTGTCGAGGCGCGCAGGAAGTTGAAGGTGGTGTAGACGACGTCGAAGACGATGGCGCCGATCGCCAGACCGCCGATCAGTTCCGCCTGCCCGAGCTGGCCGATGACAGCCATATCGACGATGCCCAGAAGCGGCGTCGTCAAATAGGCCAGCGTCATCGGAACTGCGATGGCGAGAACCATGCGATGGGTCACCGAAAACGGCCTGACGACCTGTCCCGCCGCGGATCGGGCGTCGTCCGCAAGCGCTTCTGTCATCACGCCGGCCTCTGGCTAACTGTTGCGGTAACTCAGAATGCGCAGGATCAGGAACACAGGGATGACGACCACAGCTCCGAGAATGAGATAGTCGCCAAAGCGGCCAAGGGCGTCGAAGCCGAGATTCCACAGATTGACGAGGAAATCACGGATCGCATGAAGAATATCGATCGGATACCAGTTGAAGGCGCTCATCACCGCGCCGACGATCAGGGAAATCACCAGGAGCTTTACGACCGTCCGACTGGGCGAATCCCCCAGAAAGCGGTTCAATCTGCTCGACATGTGACGATACTCCGTGTTCCTGCAACGCCCAGACAGTAGTGATCCGCTGCGACGCTTTCAACTCGTCTCTCCCGATATCGAGCATGGACCGTACAATCAACCGGATAATGGCGCGGTTCGTCTATTACTGTTTTATCGCAGCAAATTCTGCACTAGGTTTTCTTCCGTGACACGCGATTCCATCTGCGCCGAACCGGTCTCTTCCGAAATTCTGCCCGCCGTCTTCACAGACTGGTTCCGGGTCAGAAAGTGGCGGCCGCGCGCCCACCAGCTCGATTTGCTCGATCTCGCAGAACGGGGGCAATCGGCCTTGCTTATTGCGCCTACCGGCGCCGGAAAGACGCTTGCCGGCTTCCTGCCGGCGCTGACGGATCTGACCCGCCGGGGCCGGGCGCGCCGACAGCCCGGTTCAGCGGCGGACCGCGGAATTCACACACTCTACATTTCGCCCCTGAAGGCGCTCGCCGTGGACATCGAGCGCAATCTTGCGACGCCGATCCGTGAAATGGACTTGCCGATAAAAGTCGAGACCCGAACCGGCGACACGCCGCAGTCCAAACGTCAGCGCCAGAAACTCAATCCGCCGGACATCCTTCTGACGACACCCGAACAGCTTGCGTTGCTGATCGCCAATGGCGACGCCAAACGGTTCTTCAAAGGGCTGCGATACATCGTGCTCGACGAGCTGCACTCGCTGGTGATTTCCAAGCGCGGACACCTTTTATCTCTGGGCATTGCGCGGTTGAGGGCGATGTGTCCGCAACTGCAGACGATCGGCCTGTCGGCGACGGTCGCCGACCCGCAAGCCCTGCAGGCCTGGCTGATGCCGCAGGAGCAAGACAAAGCTTCCCAGCTTTCCGAACGGATCGTTGTGGAAGGCGGCGCCAAGCCGGAAATCGTAATTCTCGACAGCCGCGACCGGGTGCCCTGGTCTGGCCATTCGGCCCGCTACGCCATGCCGGAGGTCTACGAGGCGATTTGCCGACACGCCACCACGCTGTTGTTCGTCAATACGCGCAGCCAGGCCGAGTTGCTGTTCCAGGAACTCTGGCGCATCAACGAGGAAAACTTGCCGATCGCGCTGCATCACGGATCGCTCGATGCGAGCCAGAGGCGGCGCGTCGAAGCGGCGATGGCCGAGAACAGGCTGCGCGCCGTGGTCGCAACCTCGACGCTCGATCTCGGCATCGACTGGGGCGACGTCGATCTCGTTGTCCATGTCGGCGCTCCCAAAGGCGCCAGCAGGCTCGCCCAGCGCATCGGCCGATCGAACCACCGCATGGACGAGCCGAGCCGCGCCCTTCTGGTGCCGGCGAACCGCTTCGAAGTGATGGAGTGCCAGGCCGCGCTCGACGCCAACTATCTCGGCGCCCAGGACACACCACCGATTGGCGAGGGAACGCTGGACGTGCTTGCCCAACATGTGCTCGGCATGGCCTGCGCCGCCCCTTTCGACGCAGACGATCTCTACCGGGAAATCGTCTCCGCTTACCCATACTCCGCGCTCCTGCGTTCCCAATTCGATCGTGTGGTCGATTTTGTAGCGACCGGCGGATACGCGCTAAAGACCTATGAGCGCTATGCCCGAATTCGCAAGCGCGCCGACGGGCTGTGGCGCGTGAGCAATCCGCAGATCGCGCAGCAATACCGTCTCAACATCGGGACAATCATCGAGGCGGCGGAGCTGACGGTAAGGCTTACGCGCCAGCGCGGCCGCGGCGCCAATGTGCGCGGCGGGCCGGTGCTCGGCAAGATCGAGGAATACTTCGTCGAGATGCTCGCGCCTGGCGACACTTTTCTGTTTGCCGGCAAGGTCCTGCGCTTCGAGGGAATCCGCGAGAACGAATGCATCGTTTCGAAGGGCGGCGAAGGCAATCCGAAAATACCCGCCTACGCCGGCGGCAAGTTTCCGCTTTCAACCTATCTCGCCGAACAGGTTCGCGGCATGCTCGCAAGCCCTGAACGATGGAACGAACTGCCGCCGCAGGTGCGCGACTGGCTGAAAATCCAGAAGGAGAAATCCGTTATCCCGTCACGGCAACAGCTTCTGATCGAAACGTTTCCGCATGAAAACCGCTTCTACATGGTCACCTACCCGTTCGAGGGGCGTCTGGCTCACCAGACGCTGGGTATGCTTCTGACGAGGCGCCTGGAACGCGCGCGCGCGCGCCCGCTCGGTTTTGTCGCGACCGACTATTCGATGGCGATCTGGGGCCTACGCGACATGGGGCAGATGTTCGAGAGCGGCGAGCTCTCGATGGAGAACCTGTTCGACGAAGACATGCTCGGAGACGATCTTGAAGCCTGGCTCGCCGAATCCTGGATGCTCAAGCGAACCTTCCGCAACTGCGCGGTCATTGCCGGGTTGATTGAGCGTCGGCACCCGGGAAAGGAAAAGACCGGCCGCCAGGTCACGGTGTCGGCGGATCTGATCTACGATGTGCTACGCAGTCATGAACCTGACCATATTCTGCTGCAGGCGACACGGGCGGACGCTGCAGCCGGCCTGCTCGATATCCGCCGGCTCGCCGATATGCTGTTGCGCATCAAGGGCCGAATCATGTTGAAAAGGCTTCAGCAGATTTCGCCGCTCGCAGTTCCGGTGATGCTGGAAATAGGCCGCGAGCCCGTGGTCGGAGAAGCTCATGACGACATACTTGCGCAGGCTGCGGATGAAATCATCGCGGAAGCCATGGGCGGCGCTGAATGATGGAGGCGGCTCCGGAGCATGAACCGGGTTACAATGGCGGTCGAAGCAAACCTGAGCGAGACCGTCCGCATGACGCAGATCGTGATATCGGGAACAACGGCCATTTGCGATCCGCAGGGCGCATTGTGGCTGCCTGACAGCGGCGTGCTCGTCGTCTCCGATTTGCATCTGGAAAAATCGGCGGCGTTTGCGCGACGGGGCATGCTTCTTCCGCCCTACGACACGGCGCTAACCTTGAAACTGCTTACCTCGGTCATCGACCGTTACCGACCTGGCTGCGTGATCAGCCTGGGCGACAGTTTCCATGACAAAGAAGGGGCGGCCAACCTCAACGATGGCGATGCAGAACAGCTCAAAGACATGATGAAGGGGCGCGACTGGTACTGGATTGCAGGCAATCACGATCCGGACCGACCTTCAGGGCTTCCGGGCGATTGCGCGGGAGAGCTCTATTGTGACGGTCTGGTTTTCCGTCACGAGCCGGCTGCGGATCGCGCCGATGCTGTGGGCGAGATCGCGGGGCATCTGCATCCGGCGGCGCGTGTTGTGCGGCAAGGCAAGGGCGTTCGGCGGGCCTGTTTCGCCGGCGACGGCGAGCGTCTTGTCATGCCGGCCTTCGGCGTCATGACCGGCGGTCTCAGTCTCAAGCATCCGGCTTTGCACCGGCTCTTCGATCAGCAACGCCTTACGGCGCATCTGCTCGGTCGTGACCGTGTCTATTCCGTGCCTTTTTCCAGACTGGTCGCCTGAGGTTTCAATCCTTTCGGAAGAGAACGCTGCCCAGCCATCCGGTAATCATGGCGAGAAGCACGGCGAACAGGCCGTAGATCAAGCTATGTTGGTGCGCATATTCGAAAATGAACTGCTCGATGCCGGTCTTGACGACGCTGAGCGGCAGATCACGCTCCATGACGAATTTGCCGCCTTGAAACAGGAAGGCCCTCAGCTTGTGCTCGCCGACAGGCACGTTGGCCGGGAGCCGCAGCGTGGCTCGAAACAGGCTTGAGCTGACATATTCAACGCCGATTGGATCGCGTTGGTAAAGGCCATTGGCGGTGCGAAGCCGCAACAGGGCGTTTCTGAATTCCGGGGTGGCGCTGCCGTCTCCGATCGCGCCGGTGGGCGTGAGATGGATATTCTGAACGCCTATGCCGAGATCGCTCAACTCGATGGAGTCGGCGATCAATTCGACAGGCAGAGTGCTGGACAGCGAATAGGACACGGGCGCTGGCTCGAAACGCATCGAACTACGATTGATCCAGATGCCAAAGACGCGCGCCTTCTTGCGGACGACGGATTCCAGCGACGGTCCTTCCAGCGTTACGACGACATCGTAGAAATCCGCGCGCAGCAATTCCGGATCCGCGCCGTCGATCGCGCCGAACACAGTCAGATCCTCTCCGGCGAAATCCGATGTGATGGGAATAACATTGGTTGAGATGCCGATATCGAGACGCGGCGTCCGCGACTGGGCGGACGCCGGCGAAGCCAGTAAGCCCGCGGCTATCAGCGCCGCGACGACAATGGTAAACAACGCCCTCACTGGAAACCAACCATGGTCGCCGCCACGGAGTAGAGTTCCTGTGGAGTAGCAACCAGATCGTAGCCCAGCCGAACGCCGGTGCCGAGCACCAGAAGCGCCAGGCCAGCGCGCAATTGTTCGCCGCGCAGCTTGCGGCCTGCTCTTACGCCGTATTGCGCGCCGATAACGCCTGCGATCATCAAAAGCCCGGCTAGAAAAACGTCGACTGACTGATTGGTCGTCGCCTGTATAACGGTGGTGAAGGCGGTCACGAAAATGATCTGAAACAGGGATGTGCCGATAACCACATTGGTCGGAATACGCAGAAGATAGATCATGGCCGGAACCATGATGAATCCGCCGCCGACGCCCATGACCGATGTCAGAATGCCGATCGCAAATCCGAGCGCGACGACCGGTATCGCGCTGAGGTAAATTTTCGATTTCTTGAACCGCATTTTCAGGGGCAGGCGATGAACCCAATTGTGCTGGCCGGGTCTTCGCAGCGAAACGGGCTGGTTGGCCCGCGCCCTCAGAAGCGATCTGATGCTCTCCCACAGCATCAATCCGCCGATTGCGCTGAGAAATGTCACATACATCAACGAGATAATGAGATCGAGCTGACCGATGGTTCGCAGGAAACTGAAGATGAAGACGCCTACTGCGGCGCCTGCAATACCCCCGACAAGCAGGACAAGACCCAGCTTGATGTCGAGCGTGCCGCGGCGGAAATGCGACAGCGCGCCGGAGAAGGAAGACGCGACAACCTGGTTTGCGCCTGTCGCCACGGCGACGGCCGGAGGAATGTTGTAGAAAATCAGCAGCGGCGTGATCAGAAAGCCGCCGCCTACGCCGAAAATGCCCGAAAGAAACCCGACCGCAGCGCCCATTCCCAAAATGACGAAGGCATTTACGGAAATCTCCGCTATGGGAAGATAGATTGTCATAAGCGGACGGCTACGGTTTCACGGAATGGACAGGCGCGGCGAGACGCAGCCCTGTCATGCTCCTTTACCAATCGTGAGTCAATTCCGCACAACCGGCGCAGAAATCATAAGTTTTTGAAACCGGCGCCGGGTTCGCCCCGGAATGCGTTCCGTAGCCCGGCGACCCTGTTTCTATCCGTTGCGAGCGAGCAACTCCTTGACCAACTGCTCGGTGACTTCACCCGTCGGCTCCATGCCGATCGAACTCTGGAAATCCCTGATCGCCATGATCGTCCGGTCGCCCATAATGCCGTCGACGCCGCCGGTGTCAAAGCCGTTCTTCGTCAGGATCGCCTGGATATTCTGCACCGCTTTTTTCATATCAATGGAAGCAGTGGTGGTTTCGTCGCCCTTCCATTCGTCGGGAATGGCTGTTGAGTTTGTGGCCTCGTCCAGCGGCGCGGGCTCCCAGTCTTCGACGCGTTTGCGGGCTTCCTCAAGCTGTTCGGGACGCAATGCGTTCGCCACCTCGTCGCGCTTGCGCGCGGCGTCCTTGTCGCCGGACTGGGCGACAATGGCGAACCATTTGTAGGATTCGATCAGGTCCTGGGGAACGCCGTTTCCACGGGCGTGCAGAATGGCGAGGTTGTACTGGCTGTCTCTGACCCCGAATTCAGCGGCTTTCTTGAACCAGGGGGCCGAAGAATCGTAGTCGGATACGCCGTCGTGTTTCATGGCGAAAAGAACGGCGAGATTATGCATCGCGCTCGCATTGCCCTGCTCGGCCGCCATCTGGTACCAGGTCTGGGCTTTCTTCAGGTCACGTTCGACCCCGTTACCTTTTTCATAGAAATTGGCGAGCCTGTATTGAGCCGGAGCAAATCCGAGATCTGCAGAGAGTTGATACCACTTGGCTGCTTCAGCATGATCGACGTCAACGCCGCGTCCATCGGTATAGCGCGCGCCGATCTCGAAAAGGGCGAGGCTGTCGCCATCGGCGGCGGCCTTGCGCAGAGCCAGGGGGCCAACCTCTTCCGGCGGCGTCTCGATCGCCGGCGCGGCCGCTTGCGTGGTGGCGGTGACCGTCATCGCATCGACGCCGGCTGCAGCCTGGTCGTCGACGGCGCCTTCAGTCGGATAGGAATAGAAACCGCCGACGGGCTGTACGCTGTTGTCACGCGACATCTGCCATTCGCCGCTGTTTTGATCAACGGTAATACCGGATTGCGGCGTCATTTCGGGCGTTGTCGGGGATGTCGACGCTCCGGGTAAAGTTGTCGCGGAATCCGCCGCCATTTCTTCCGTCACCGGCTGGGCGCCGCTTAAATCCTGCGTTAGCCCTGCGCCTTGATCATCCTTTTCGGTTTTTTCGGTTTCGACGGTCACGGACTCCGACACTTGCGTCTCGGGTTCGACCGAGGCGGTCTCGATCGGAGACGGTCCTGCGAAGAAATCCATCAGAAGCGGATAACTTACCACCGCTAGCAAAATGGCGCCTGCAGCGAGGAAGAAGGGGCGCTTGCTGCGTTTGCCGGCGCCTTTCGCCGCGCGCTGCTTGCGTTTGTCGGAAACGTCCTCCGCCGGAACAGCCGCGTCTCCAGCAAGCATGGTGTCGCTTGCTGCGGCTCGGGCAGCCCGGCGCGCTGCGGCGATGAAATCGGCTTTGCCGGGTTTGTCTTCGCCCGCATCGCTGTCGGGATGCGCATGCCGCCCCTGTATCTGGCCATGTTTCTGGGCCTCACGCACCTTCGCCATGATGCTTTCGATGTCGGGGGCGCCTGAACCAGGCTCCAGCGGGGTGTCGTCTTCATCCCCGTCCATATGATCAGCCGGGTCGATGGAGGGTGTGGCGTATGAACCTTCATCGTAGCGATCATTCGGCAAAACGATCACGTCGTGATTCGTCTCGACGTCACGCTGGCTGGATTCCTTGCGCAGCAATTCTGCATCCGACGTCAGCTCAGCCGATGCATCCACAGCATAGTCACTCGCATTCAGGGCAGCGTGGGCTGTTTCGACTGGATTGCCGTACTCCATGGCTTCAAGGCGATCGGCAATCTTGACGAGCGTGTCATGCACGGCGTCGAAGCTGCGCGTATTCTTTTCTTCGCTACGGCGGCTCAGTTCTTCCAGCGACCGCAGGTCCGACACGAGGTTCTCGACCATAGAGATATCCGACGCGGTGGCTCCGGACTCGCGCCAGGAATCGATCGCAGCCTCGGCGGCCCTGCGGGCAGCCTCGATCATCATGTTCTGATGATCGGCCTGACTTTCACTCAGACGCTCTTCGATCGCGGCAAGACGTGGCGCGAGATCGCCTGGATCCGCCGGAGCGTTGGCGGTTTCCGTAAGAAGGCGCGAAAAATCGGACACCTGTTCCTCAAGCGCCCTCAGCGCTTCGCCATCGCCGCCCTGAGGCGTCGTGACCTCGTCCAGTCGGGCCGCGATATTGGCGAGGCCCGTTTCGATGCGGGACAGGTCGACGGCTTGTCTTTCCTGCTCCTGATTTCCCATCAGACCAGCAAGGTCTTCCAGGCGGCCTTGGAGCATGTCCTGGGCGCCGGTTGCCGTGGTCAGATTGCTCGTCATCGTATCGATACGGCGCGACAGATCGTCCAGCTTGTCGGCCAGCGCGTCATTCACGCCGTTCAGATCGAGAGAGCCGACCTTGTGGGCGAGCATTTCGAGATGCTCGTAAAGGCGTTCGTCGACGGCCGGCGCCGGCTGGGCTTCAAGCATTCGGGACAGGTCGTCGAGCCGCTCCATCAAGGTCACAGTGTCTCGGTCGCCCGAGAGTTCATCGATCTTGCCCGACAGCGCGTCCAGCCGTCCGGTGACTTCATTGTAAGAATGGGTCTGGCTGATGGCGTCGAGTTGGTCGAGCAGCGTATCGAAGCGCCGCTCTAACCCCTCGACGAGGCGTCGGTCCGGCTCTCCGTCGCGGGTAGCGTTCGTTGCGACGATTGCGCGGCTGATTTCGTCAAGTCGGTCTTCTATACCCGCGAAACGCTGGTTCAATTCGGGATCGTTCGAGCCGGTCTGGCGGCAGATCGCATCGATCGCGCCCACGAGCATCTTGATCTTGTCTTCAAGCGCGTTCAGCGGCAGAGCCGATGGAAGCTGTCCGATCGACGACCTGATATCGTCGAGGCGGTGAGACAGCATCGACAACTCTTCCCTCAGCGCCGTCGCGTCCATGCCGGCGAGGCGGTTTTCAAAGCCGTCCCAGCGCTGCTCGAGGCGGCGCATGGAATCTTCTCCCGGCAGTTCACGCACCATGCTGCGCAATTCGTTCAGCTCGGCTAGCAGGCCTGCGGCGATATCCCGGTCCTGCGTGTGCGATCCAAGGCCGCGGCTGATGCTTTCGGAAAGATCCCTGCGCAAATCCTCGCGCAGGGCGACAAGAGCTTCGGCGATGTCCCTTGCGCCGGCGTCTGGTTCTACCGTGGCCGGTTGAATTCTGCGATCACGATCGAACGACCGCTGGCGGCTGTCTTGCGCCGTCCAGTAGTCGCGGGCGTTGACTGGCGCCTCCGGCTGCTGGAAGCGCTGCGGTTGAGAGAAATCTGTACTTCTCTCCGGCGAGCGTACCCGTTCCTGTTGGCGTTCGGGACGCGGCGTCTGCGACTGATATTGGGGCGAGCGGCGATTGCGCGCGTTCAGGCCCTCGATCCTCGCTTCGAGATCGGCAATTGTCCGACTGAGGGAATCGAGCGGATCCCGCTCCTGATAGTCGGTTCTGTTCCCGGAGGATCGTGACCTGTTCATGTGATTGCCCGCATTGTTCCCATCGCCGAGCATCCTGACGCCAGGCCGAATGAAATATTCGACTGTCGGCATGTTCCGCCCGGCGGAGACACGCCTGCAAGAAGCCGCGTCTGGCGCCGGACATTTGGCAAATCAGCGCCCGATGTCTGAGAACACCTTTTCCAAACATGGTAAACAACCCGTTAACCTGCCTCGATTTTGTTTGGTCGCCGGGCTTTTCGGAGGCAAAATGCATGAAAGCAATAGGTGACGAAAATTTTGACGTTTACGGAAACGTCAATTATTTGTATAGAGCGGCAACACGCAAACCAGCAGGACATATGCGAGTATCTCCATGCCAAGCTATCAAGCCCCCATCAAAGACACTCTTTTCATTCTCAAGGACGTGCTCGGCTACGAGCGCTACAATAATTTGCCCGGCTTCGCCGACGCTTCGCCAGACATTGTGGAAGCCATTCTGCAGGAAGGTTCGAAGCTCGCCGAAGAGGTGCTTCTGCCTCTGAACCAGGTTGGCGACCAGGAAGGCTGCGTTCGCCACGACGATGCTTCGGTGACGACGCCGAAGGGATTCAAGGAAGCCTACGACCAGTACCGCGAAGGTGGTTGGATGGGTCTTGCGGCCGATCCGGAATATGGCGGACAGGGATTGCCCATGCTGCTGCACTCCGCCGTCGGCGAGTATTTCTCCTCCGCCAACATGGCCCTGATGATGTATCCGGGCCTGACGCTGGGCGCCGTGGCGGCGATTGTCGAACATGGCGATGACGAGCAGAAAGCCAAGTGGCTGCCGCGCATGATCGAGGGCGTGTGGACCGGCACAATGAACCTGACGGAACCGCATTGCGGCACCGATCTCGGCCTGCTTCGCACCAAGGCGGTTCCCCAGGAAGATGGTTCCTACAAGATCTCCGGCCAGAAGATTTTCATTTCCGCCGGCGAACACGACATGTCTGAAAACATCGTCCATCTGGTGCTTGCCCGCATCGAGGGCGCGCCGGAAGGCGTCAAAGGCATCTCGCTGTTCATCGTGCCGAAATACAAGGTCGACAAGGACGACAATGTCGGCGAGGCCAACGGCGTGTCCTGCGGCTCCATCGAGGAGAAGATGGGCATCCATGGCAACGCTACCTGCGTTCTCAATTACGACGACGCCGAGGGCTATCTCATTGGCGGAGAGAACAAGGGCCTGAAGGCCATGTTCGTGATGATGAACGAAGCACGCCTGGGCGTTGCCATGCAGGGTCTCTGCCAGTCGGAAGTCGCCTACCAGAACGCAGCCGACTATGCGCGGGAGCGCATCCAGGGGCGCGCGCTTACCGGCGCCCAGGAACCGGACAAGAAAGCCGATCCGATCATCGTGCATCCGGATGTCCGCCGCACGCTGTTGACCATCCGCGCCTTCAACGAGGCAAGCCGTGCGCTGGTTCTGTGGACGGCCCTCCAGGCCGACATCCGCCGCCGCTCCGAAATCGAATCCGACCGGGAAGCGGCCGAAGACATGCTCGGCCTGATGACGCCAGTGCTCAAGGGCGTGCTGACGGATCGTGGCTTCGACAATGCAGTCGCCGCCCAGCAGATGTATGGCGGCCACGGCTATATCGAGGAATGGGGCATGAGCCAGTTCGTGCGCGACGCCCGCATCGCCATGATCTACGAAGGCGCAAACGGCATCCAGGCGCTCGACCTTGTCGGCCGCAAGCTGCCGGCCAACAACGGCCGCGCGATCATGGCCTATTTCAAGGAAGTCGGCGATTTCTGCGAGGAAAACCGCGAGGACGAGGCGCTTTCCTTCTTCACCAAGCATCTGAAGAAGGGACTGAACGAACTGCAGGCTTCGACCATGTGGTTGATGCAGAACGCTATGACCAATCCCAACAATGCGGGCGCCGCCTCTACCGACTACATGCATCTCTTCGGCGTCGTGGCGCTTGGCTACATGTGGGCGCAGATGGCGAAAATCGCTACACAAAAGCTGGACGAAGGCGCCGACGATAAGGAGTTCTACGAGGACAAGCTCCTGCTCGCCCGCTTCTATATGGAGCGGATCATGCCGGAAACGCTGATGCGCCGACAGCGTGTCGAGGCCGGATCCGAGACGATGATGTCGATGGAGGCCGCCAGTTTCTGACGGCGGTCTTGCAACGGAATATCCGATCGACACATAGTGGTTTAGAAGCCGCGTTGTAAGGCTTCATGGAGGAACCAGAATGAGTGAAGCGCCTGCCGGGGTTCTCGGCGTTCCCGCTCCCGAATGGATGGACGACGAACTGGTCATGCTTCAGGACATGGCCTCCCGCTTTCTCGAAAACGAAGTCGCGCCGAATTACGAGCGCTACGAGAAGCAGGAAATCGTCGACCGGGAAGCCTGGGAAAAGGCCGGCGCAACGGGACTGCTCTGCGCTTCCATGCCAGAGGAGTATGGCGGTTCCGGCGGCACCTATGCCTACGAGGCGGTGATCGCAGAGGCGCTCGGCCACGTCGGCGTCGACGGTTTCGGCATCGCTCTGCATAATGCAATCGTCGCGCCTTACATCCTCCATCACGGATCGGAAGAACAGAAGAAGAAGTGGCTTCCGAAGCTCGCGACCGGCGAAATGATCGGCGCCATCGCCATGACGGAGCCGGGCGCCGGGTCCGACCTGCAAGGCGTCAAGACATCCGCCCGCAAGGATGGCAACCACTATGTGATCAACGGATCGAAGACCTTCATCACCAACGGCCAGAACGCCAATCTGATTATTGTGGTCACCAAGACCGATCCTTCGGCCGGCGCCAAGGGCACGTCGCTGATGGTTGTGGAGACCGACGAGGTGGAAGGCTTCGAGCGCGGCCGCAACCTCGACAAGGTCGGGCTGAAGGCGAATGACACGTCGGAGCTGTTCTTCAACGACGTACGCATTCCGACCTCGAACCTGATCGGGGCGGAAGAAGGTCTGGGTTTCATTCAGCTCATGACGGAACTGCCGCAGGAACGCCTGCTGATCGCCAACCAGGGCATCGCCATGGCCGAGCGGGCGCTTGCGGTCACAATCGATTACGTGAAGCAACGCAAGGCTTTCGGCAAGTCGGTGATCGAGTTCCAGAACACACAGTTCAAGCTGGCCGAACTGAAATCGGAAGCGACGATGGCGCGCGTCTTCGTCAATCATTGCGTGGCCGAGCATCTGAAAGGCCAGCTCACGCCGACAACCGCCTCTATGGCGAAGTATCTGATCACCGACTTGCAGTGCAAGCTTATTGACGAATGCCTGCAGTTGCACGGCGGCTACGGATATATGAACGAATATCCTATCGCCCGGATGTACCGTGATGCCCGCATCCAGCGCATCTACGGCGGGACCAACGAAATCATGAAACTGCTGATCGCACGCAGTCTTTAAGGGAGACCGATATGGCCGAAGCCTATATTTACGATCATGTCCGCACGCCGCGCGGACGGGGAAAGAAGGACGGCAGCCTGCACGAGGTGCCTTCGGTGCGTCTCGGCGCGACCGTTCTGGAAGCCGTGCGCGACCGCAACGGCCTCGACACCAAGACAGTTGACGACGTGGTCTTCGGCTGCGTCGACGCGGTGATGGAAGCCGGCGGCGACATCGCCCGCGCATCCATCTTCGAGGCAGGCTACGAGACCGAAGCCCCGGGCATCCAGATCAACCGCTTCTGCGCATCCGGCCTTGACGCCATCAACCTGAGCGCCGGCAAGATTGCGCAGGGCGCCGACGACGTCGTCATCGCCGGCGGCGTAGAATCGATGTCGCGTGTTGGTATCGGCATGTCCGGCGGCGCCTGGTTCATGGATCCGTCCGTCAACATGCCGGCCTATTTCATGCCGCAGGGCGTGTCGGCCGACCTGATCGCCACCAAGTACGGTTTCTCGCGCGACGACGTCGACGCCTATGCGGTGGAAAGCCAGAAGCGCGCGGCGCATTCCTGGGAGAAGGGCTACTTCAAGAAATCGGTCGTGCCGGTCAACGACCAGAACGGTCTGACAATCCTCGACCATGACGAGCACATGCGTCCGGGAACGGATATGCAGAGCCTGGCTTCCCTCAACGCCTCCTTCGCCATCATCGGCGAGATGGGCGGCTTCAACGCCGTGGCCGTGCAGGCGCATCCGGAAGTCGAAGCCGTCAACCATGTGCACCACGCCGGCAACTCGTCCGGCATCGTCGACGGCGCAGCTGCTGTGCTGATGGGGTCGAAGAAGGGCGGCGAGGCCATGGGTCTGACGCCGCGCGCGAAGATCAGGGCCTTTACCAATATCGGTTCCGACCCGGCGCTGATGCTGACCGGCCCGGTAGACGTGACGAGGAAGCTGCTCGAGCGCAACAACATGACGATCGACGACATCGACCTGTTCGAGCTCAACGAGGCCTTCGCCTCGGTCGTCTTGCGCTACATGCAGGCCTTCGACATTCCGCATGACAAGATGAACGTCAATGGCGGCGCGATCGCCATGGGCCATCCGCTGGGCGCCACCGGCGCGATGATCCTCGGCACGGTGCTCGACGAACTGGAGCGTCGCGACCTCAACACCGCCCTCGTCACGCTGTGCATCGGCGCCGGCATGGGCACGGCCACCATCATCGAACGGGTCTGAGGGAGACGGACATGACAACCTACAAGAATTTCACCGTCGAAACCGACGGCGACGGCATCGCTCTCGTCACCTGGGACATGTCTGACAAATCCATGAACGTCTTCACCCAGGAAGTGATGGACGAACTGGAAGCAATCCTGGACTCCGTGACCGCTGACGACGCCGTCAAGGGCGCGGTCGTCACCTCCGGCAAGTCGACCTTCTCGGGCGGCGCGGACCTGACCATGATCAACGGCATGTTCGATCTGATCCGCCAGGAAAAGGCCACGAACCCCGAAGGCGCGGCGAAGATGATCTTCGACCAGGTGGGCCGCATGAGCTGGCTCTACCGGAAGCTGGAAACCAGCGGCAAGCCGTGGGTCTCGGCGATCAACGGCGTCTGCATGGGCGGCGCTTTCGAGCTGTCGCTCGCCTGCCACGGCCGCGTGGCCGCCGACAGCGACGCTGTGAAAATGGCCCTGCCGGAAGTTAAGGTCGGCCTGTTCCCGGGCGCTGGCGGAACACAGCGCGTGCCGCGGCTCACCAATCAGCAGGAAGCGCTGATGATGATGACCACCGGTCAGAGCCTCAGCCCGAAAAAAGCGAAGTCCTTGGGCCTGATCCACGAGATCGCCCCGCCGGACGAGCTGATCGCCGCCGCCAAGAAAATGATCCTCGACGGCCTGAAGCCGGTTCAGCCCTGGGATGAAAAGGGCTTCAAGCTGCCAGGCGGCGCGATCTGGAGCCCGCAGGGCGCCCAGCTCTGGCCGGCGGTTTCGGCGACGCTGCGCAAGCAGAGCTACGGCAACTATCCGGCCGCTTACGCCATCCTGAAATGCGTTTTTGAAGGCCTTCAGGTGCCTTTCGACACCGGCCTCAGGATCGAGCAGCGCTACTTCACGGAAATCCTTCAGACGCCGGAAGCCTTCGCCATGGTGCGCTCGCTGTTCGTGTCGCTGCAGGAACTCGGCAAGGGCGCGCGGCGTCCGGCAGGCGTGGAGAAGACCAGCTTCTCCAAGGTCGGCGTCGTCGGCGCGGGCTTCATGGGCGCAGGCATCGCCTTTGTGACGGCGAAGGCCGGCATTCCCGTGATCCTTATCGACCGCGACCAGGAAGCCGCCGACAAGGGCAAGGCCCATTCTGAAGGGCTCGTCGCCGCCGCGGTCAAGAAGGGCCGGATGAAGCAGGAGGACGCCGACAAGGTTCTCTCGCTTATCACGCCGACCACCGATTACGCGGCGCTTGACGGCGCGGAACTCGTCGTGGAAGCCGTGTTCGAGGACCAGGGCATCAAGAAGGCGGTGACGGAAGCAGCCGAAGCCGAACTGAAGGAAGGCGCGATCTTCGCCTCCAACACCTCGACGCTGCCGATCACGGGTCTTGCGAAAAACTCCAAGCGCCCGAACGATTTCGTCGGCATTCACTTCTTTTCGCCCGTCGACAAGATGATGCTGGTCGAGATCATTCTCGGCGAGGAGACCGGCGACAAGGCGCTGGCGGTCGCGCTCGACTATGCGCGGGCGATCAAGAAGACGCCGATCGTCGTCAACGACACACGCGGCTTCTATGTCAATCGCTGCGTCATGCGTTATATGAGCGAAGCTTACAGCATGCTCGTCGAAGGCATTCCGCCGGCGATGATCGAGAACGTCGCCAAGATGGCAGGCATGCCGGTCGGACCGCTGGCGCTGAACGACGAAGTGGCGATCGACCTGTCGCAGAAGATCAATCGCGCAACGATCGCGGATCTCGGCGAGGGGGCCGTCGATCCGCGTCATGTCGAACTGATCGACACCATGGTCGATGCGCATGGCCGTCATGGCCGCAAGAACGGCAAGGGCTTCTACGACTACCCCGAAAAGCCGGCGAAGAAGCATCTGTGGCCGGGCCTGAAGGATCTTTATCCGCAGCAGGTCGCCGATGACATCTCGGTGCAGGAACTCAAGAACCGGTTCCTGGCGACGATTGCGCTGGAAGCCGCCCGCACCATGGAAGAAGGCATCGTCACCGATCCGCGCGAGGCCGATATCGGCTCGATCCTCGGCTTCGGTTTCGCGCCCTACACGGGCGGGGCGATCTCCTATATCGACTCCATGGGCGTTGCCGAATTCGTCGCCATGTGCGAGGGCCTGGCGGTCGAGCATGGCAGCCATTTCGAGCCGACGCCGCTGCTCAAGGAGATGGCCGCGAAGGGCGAGAGCTTCTATGGCCGCTTCGGCGAGAAGACACAGATGGCCGCGTAAGACGCTCGTCATTACCGACTGCAGAACGGGCCTTCGGGCCCGTTTTCTTTTGCGAGATGCTTGTCAGCCGCCACGCAGGTGATACACCTCCTTTCACTTGTTAAGGGAGGGTACTCATGGCGGTCATCGACTATTATTTCGTCGGCATATCGCCGTATGTCTATCTCGGACACAGGGCGCTCGTGGATATGGCGAAACGCCATGGCGCTACGGTCAACTACAAGCCCGTGACTCTGAAGCAGCTCTGGGCGAAGTCCGGCTCCACGCCGCTTGCGGAACGGCCGCCGGTGCGCCGTCGGTATCGTTTTCTCGAATTACAGCGCCACGCCGAAGCCCGCGGGCTGCCGCTCAACCTGCAACCGAAGCATTTTCCCGTGGACGCCTCGCTGGCGGAACTTTCAGTCATCGCGATCGTCGAGCAGGGCGATGATCCGGCGGATTTCATGGAGCGCGTGTTTTCCGGCGTGTGGGCCGAGGACGCCGACGTCTCCGACCGCGACACGGTGGCCGGCTATCTGACGGCGACGGGTTTCGACGCGGAGGCGATCCTTGAACGCGCCGGGTCGGACGAGGCGTTGGCCCTGCGTGACCAATACAGCCGTGAGGCGGTGGAGGCGGACGCCATCGGCGTGCCGGCCTATGTGCTCAATGGCGAAGTGTTCTGGGGGCAGGATCGCATTGACTTGCTGGAAAGCGCGATTGTCACCGGGCGGGAGCCTTACGGACAGCCGTGAAATTATCTAAGTTATTGAATTATATAAATAAAAAGAAATTTGGCTTTGTTTCGGGAAATCGCCGTTTGGCGCATCTGGGTTTGTTTCGGGAATCCGGGTTTCGGGCGTTTGCTGCTTCATCTTCCGCCACGCAGACGCGTGGCTGCTGGATCAAGTCCGGCAGGAGGGATGGTGGTGGGGGGGTGTTTCACAATTTGGCTTTGTTTCGGGATTCTGCGTTTTCGGTAAATCTGGGTTCGTTTCGGGATTTCGATGTTTTCAGCCCGAAAGCATCAATCGACAGGCGCGAAACATCAGCGATTATAGGCAGGAACGACGGTCGATCAATTGCGAGATATCGCGCTGTCGGACGTCACGCGGCGCCCCAGCTATACCGCCTGCCTTGACTGATTGGCCATCTCCGGAAACAGCTTGGCGAGTCCGGCGCGGCTGGCGCTGCATACGCCGCGTTCGGTCACCAGTCCGGTGACGAGCCGTGACGGCGTGACGTCGAAGGCGAAATTCGATACCGGCGTCGTTTCTGGACAGATCAACACCATCGTATCCTTGCCGTCCGCATCCACGCCGGCGAGCCAGGAAACTTCCTCGCCGTTGCGTTCCTCGATCGGGATCTCCTTCAGTCCGTCATGGATCGTCCAGTCGACGGTGGAGGAGGGCAGGGTCACGTAGAAGGGCACGCCATTGTCGCGGGCCGCGAGCGCTTTGAGATAGGTGCCGATCTTGTTGCAGACGTCGCCGCTCGCCGTCGTGCGATCGCTGCCGACGAAACACAGATCGACCTTGCCGTGCTGCATCAGGTGGCCGCCGGCGTTGTCGACGACCAGCGTATGCGGCACGCCGTGCCGGCCGAGTTCCCAGGAGGTCAGCGAGGCGCCCTGGTTACGCGGACGCGTTTCGTCCACCCAGACATGGATGGGAATTCCGAGTTCATGCGCCTGATAGATGGGCGAGGTCGCGGTGCCCCAGTCGACGGTCGCAAGCCATCCGGCGTTGCAGTGGGTGAGCACGTTGATGGTCTCGCCGTCAGGCTTGCGCGCGGCGATCGCCTTGATCAGCTCCAGCCCGTGTGCGCCTATTGCGCGGTTCGTCTCGACGTCGCTGTCGCAGATCTCGGCTGCGAGCGTCCAGGCGGCGTCGGCGCGACTTCCCGTTTCCACCGGCCGGATCTTGCGCACCACTTCGTCGAGCGCCCATTTCAGATTGATAGCCGTCGGCCGGGTTGCGTGGAGAATGCTGTAGGCCTCGTCCATTGCGGCGTCGGAAGCGTCCTTGCGCAGCGCGATCGCCATGCCGTAGGCGGCCGTAGCGCCAATCAGCGGCGCGCCGCGCACCCACATGTCGCGGATGGCGACCGCCGCATCGTCCAGCGTCTTTAGCGGGCGCGTTACGAAGGCGTGCGGCAGCCGAGTCTGGTCGATAATTCCGACGGTGAGGCCGTCATCTTCCGCCCAGATCGATCGGTAGGGGATTCCGTCGATTTTCATGCGCTTGCTCCAGTCGTTTCAATGCGCTTGGCCAGTTCGCAGAGCTGCTTCATGCCGATTAATTTAGCACGGTCTATGAGCAGTTCCCGGCCCATGGTCAGCGCTTTTGCCTCGCAGGACGCGCGCCGGTCCGGATCCTCGATCGACTGCATGTCCTCGACATGGGCGAGACCCACCAGGCGACGGATCATCTTCGCGCCGGCGAAGCCGATGGTGTCTTCCTGCAATTGCTTCAGGAAGCCGTTCAGCGCTTCCTCGGCTCCGATCACGTCTCCCTGATCTTCAAAGATCGAGCGAGGATAGAGGACGCCAGTGCGTTCACTCATCCATAATTCGCGGAAGCGCGCCTCGAACACGTCCCAGGTTTCGATGATCGTCTCAAGAATCCATGCGCGGTATTCGTCGCGCGCGCCGGGCTCCGGTTCATGCCCTGCCTGGGAGAAATAGGCCAGGAAGTAGTTGGCGATCAGCGCGCCGACATCGAAGCCCATCGGTCCGTAGAAGGCGAATTCCGGGTCGATAACCCGTGTGTCGTCCGCGTTCACCATCACCGATCCGGAATGCAGGTCGCCGTGAACGAGCGCTTCCGTATGCGTGACGAAGCGCTGCTTCATTTCCGAGACAGCGATCTTCAGGTCGCGGTCGCTGCGCAATCCGAGCGCCAGCTTGTCGAGTTGCGGCGTTGTCCAGCTGTTGAGTTCCGCATCGTGATAGGGATCGGTAAAGACGAGACTTTCGGTAATGTCGCACAGTTCGACATTGTCGCTGAACAGCGCCACGTCTTTCTTCTTCTCGCCCGCGTCCATATGCAGGTCTGACGTGCGGAACAACGTTTCCGCCATGAAGAGACCGATATCGCGGGCGATCTTCGGGTAGATTGTACCGGCGATCAGCCCCTTGCGCAGAATGATGTGGTGGGAGAGATACTCCATCGCCACCAGCGCATGCGCGTCGTCGTACAGAAAGATCTCCGGCACCCGCGCCGTCACGCTGCAGGCTTTTGCCTGCCGTACGAGCGCATTGTATTCGAAGAAGGAGCGCTTCAGCGGCAATGGCCAGGATTCGCCGACGAGGCGCACATAGGGCAGGGCCTGCTTGATGATGACCGTATCGTCCGGTCCCTCGACGATGAAGACCAGGTTCAGGTTGCCGTCGCCCACCTCCGTCGCTCTCAACTGCGACGCATCGCCGCCGAGCCTGTTCATCAGTTCCGGTTTGTCTGCGATATAGTCCGCAATCGTGTCGACGGAAAAGGCTGTATAGCCTGGCGGTGTCTCAATCGTCATTGCCTCTCCCCGCAAATCCGGCCATCAGTCTCTCCGCACCCGACCGGTTTTCGCACTGCGCGCTATTGTTCGACATTCAGGTTAAGGCGTCAATTTGAATAATGTCAAGGTATATTGACATTTGACAATTTACTTGCAACCATCCATGCCCCGGGGGAGAGGAGATATGGCGGAAACGTCGAACAATCAGGCGTCGAAAGATAACGTTCTGGACCTGAAGGATGTTGAAAAATCCTTTGGCTCCAATCGTGTTTTGCAAGGCGTCAATCTCTCCATTTCGGCGGGCGAAGTGGTCGTTCTGATGGGCGCGAACGGCGCCGGAAAATCGACCCTCGTCAAGATTATCGCCGGCGTTCACAGCGCGGATTCCGGCTCGCTGACCCTTGACGGCAAACCCTTTATGCCCGCCACGCCGGCCGACGCCCTACGCGCCGGCGTGTGCATCGTGCATCAGGCGATCAACGATTGTGTGGCGCCCGATCTTTCGGTCGCCCAGAACCTGCTTCTAGACCGGCTGTGCAACGGTGAAACGGGCTTTTTCTTCGGCCGTGGCCGCGCCGCGCGCGAAGCCGGTAAAATCGCCGGCGCGCTTGACCTCGAGCTCGACATGAACAAACCGGTGCGCGAACTCGACCTCGCCGACCGGCAGCTTGTCGGCATATCACGCGCGCTCGCCCAGAACCCCAAACTCCTGATCCTCGATGAGCCGACTTCGTCGCTGTCGCAACGCGAGGCGGAGCGCCTGTTCGGCATCATCGACCGGTTGCGCCAGAGCGGAGTCGCGATCCTCTATATATCGCACCGCATGTCGGACATCCGTCGCCTGGCCGATCGCATCATCGCCTTGCGCGACGGCAAGATCACCGGCGTATTCGAACAACCGCTCAATTACGAGGCCGCCGTCAACGCCATGCTCGGCCATGGAATGGAGGTGTCGAAGAAGATCGCTGTCTCCCGCGGCGCAAAGATCTTCGAGGCGCGCGACGTTGTCCTCAAAACCAGTTGCGATCCGTTTACGTTTTCACTTTCCGGCGGGGAGATCGTGGTGATCACCGGCTTGGTCGGCACCGGAAAAAGCGAACTTGCGGAATGTCTGTTCGGCTTGCGCCAGCCGCCGACGGGAACATTCCAGCTTGACGGCAAACCCTATCAGCCGCTGAACAATCGCGACGCCGTGCGACAGGGCGTTTTCATGGCGGCCAAGGACCGGGCCAATTCCTCGATGATTCCGGGCTTTGACATATCGCAGAACCTGACGCTGCCTTTCCTGCCTGATTTCACGGCGCTTGGGACGCTCCTGCGACGCAAAGAACGCAACAAGGCGAAAGAGATGATCGACTGGCTGGGCGTCGTCTGCCAGTCGGACCAGGATATGCTGAGTTCGCTTTCCGGCGGCAATCAGCAGAAGGTCGTTATCGGCCGCTGGCTTTCCAAGGCCTGCCGACTTCTCGTGCTGGACGAGCCTTTCCAGGGTGTCGACATCCGCGCACGTGGCGATATCGGCAACAAGCTTCGCGAGACCGCAGGCGACCGCGCCACGCTGTTGATGACGGCGGAGCTCGACGAGGCGCTTGAAGTCTCCGACCGCATCCTCGTCATGAGCAATCACACCATCGTCGGCGAACACCGCACCGACAGCGTCGATATGGATCTGCTTCTGTCGCAGATTTCCGGCGCCGTCGTCTCACCGAACGCTGCAGCCGGATACTTCGGAAAGGACGGAATACAGTAACCATGCGTAATTTTGCAATCCGCTACGGATTTCTGCTGTTGCTTCTGGCGATCATCGTCTTTTTCTCGGTCATGGAGCCCGCCTTCATGTCGCTGCGCTCGATGGTTTTCGTCTTCCAGTCGGTGTCGATCACCGCGATTCTGGCGCTCGGCGTCACCGCGACGCTGGTTGTCGGCGGCTTCGATCTGTCGATCGGGTCTGTCGCCGCCTCCTCAATGATGGCGGCGTCCTACGCCATGGTCATCTGGGGCGCCGGTTCGGTCGAGGCGGTGGCGCTGTGCCTGGCGGTCGGTCTCGCTGTCGGCTTCTTCAACGGCGTCCTTGTCGTCTACGCCCGCGTGCCGGATCTGCTGGCGACGCTCGGCACCATGTTCCTGCTTCTTGGTCTTCAGCTTATCCCGACCGCCGGGCGTTCCATCGCCAAGGGCATGATGCTGCCGGACGGATCGACCGCCGAAGGCGCATTCGATCCGGGATTTCTGTTTCTCGGCCGTCACCGGTTGTACGACATTCTGCCGGTTTCCGTGTTGATCATGTTGGTGCTGGCGCTCGTCATCTGGTTCTTCCTCGAATTCACGCGCTGGGGCCGCGTCATGTATGCGATCGGCAGCAACGAACTGGCCAGCCGCCTTGCCGGAGCTCCGGTCAATCGCTACAAGATAGCCGCCTACATGATTTCGGGTTTTTCCGCCTCGATCGGCGGCATTCTGCTGGCGGCGCGTGTTGGACGCGGCGACGTCAGCTCCGGCAACAACCTGCTGCTGGATGCGGTCGCCGCGGCGCTGATCGGCTTCGCCGTTCTGGGCGCCGCGAAGCCAAACGCTTTTGGCACGCTTGTCGGCGCGATCTTCGTCGGTGTTCTATTGCAGGGAATGACGATGATGAATGCGCCCTACTACACGCAGGATTTCGTCAAGGGAGCGGTGCTCGTCATCGCGCTAGTGTTCACTTTCAGCCTTACAAAGGCTGCACGCAACTGACGCAGATGAGCGTCAGAAAGACAACCGGAGCCGACGGCGCCGGACAACAATGGAGGAATTTTGGAATGCTGAATCATCTGACACGACGCATGGCAGTCAAGCTCGGCGTCGCCGCGCTGGCCGCCGGCGCAACCATCACCGGCGCGCTGGCGCAGGACAAACCGGCGCCGTTCGACAATCCGGGCGACGTGAAGATCGCGCTGGTGCGCTATCTGTCCACCGGCGACTTCTTCCAGGCGTATCTTTCCGGCGTCGAACGCCAGGCCGAAGCCCTTGGCGTCGACCTGCGCGTCTTTGACTCCCGCCAGGACGCAGCCTTGCAGGCCGATATGGTCGACCAGGCGATCGCGCTCGGCGTCGACGGCATCGTGGTCCAGCACGGCCTGACGGAATCGATGACGGAAGCCGTTCAGCGCGCGGTTGACGCCGGCATCAAGGTCGTCGCCTTCGACGTCAATGTCGAAAACGCCGCCGTTCCGCAGATCGAGCAGAGCGACCAGCTTCTCGCCCAGCTCGCCCTCGAACAGGCGATCAAGGACAATGGCGAGAGCTTCACGGCCGGCTATGTCTATGTGCCGGGCATCGCCCCGCTCGATCGCCGCGACGAAAAGTGGCGCGAGTTCAAGGACAAGTATTCCGGCATCAACGAGGTCGCCCAGTTCGGCACGCTCGACAATCCGATCGCCAATTCGGTCGCCAATCAGGCGTCCGCCGTCCTGCGCGCCAACCCGACGATCAACGTCATGTTCGCTCCCTATGACGAGTTCGCGAAGGGCGTGAAGATCGCGGTTGACGAGGCCGGCCTGAACAACGACATCAAGATCTACAGCGCCGACGTGTCTTCGGCCGATATTCAGGCCATGCGTGAAGACGACAGCGCCTGGGTCGCGACCGCCGCCACCAACCCGGCCGTCGTGGGCGAAGTGTCCGTACGTGCGCTCGCCATGCTGCTTGCTGGCGAGGATCCGGGCCAGAGCGTCATCGTGCCGCCGACCCTGATCACCCGCGACATGCTGATGGATCTCGACATCGAGAACATGGAACAGCTTTCGGCCAAGCTGCCGCAATTCGCCCATGCCGATGTGGCGGTTCCGGCCTGGATGCCGCTTCCCGAGCGTTGATCGCGCGGGCAATTGAAAACCTCCCGGGGGCGGCCATTGGCCGCCCCTTTTCATTGACAGGCGAAGCTCTGCGACTCTATCGGTAGGTTCGGAGCAAGGCTGAAGGGACAGTGGGATGAGGCTTGTCAAGAATCCCGATAGGATTATCGCTCACCCGCGTGGACGCGCGGGTACCGGATTCCAAATCAGGTCTGGAATGAGGGAAGTTACTTGAACCTGCTCCCGCCCCCCCTCAACGAGGTCTTGATCCGCAATCCGGCAGCGCCGCGTCTGCGGCGCGCATGGACTGGCAGCATCTCCGCGTTCCTGTTTTTGCTGTTGGCCTTCGCCACGCTCTCTCCGGCGGCGACGCAGCAGGTCACAGCGCCCTCCTATTGGGACCCGAACGAGCGCATCGGCGTTCCGGACCTGTCGGCGCGCGGGCGGATCCTCTTCGTCACCACGGCCGATTTTCCACCCTTCAATTTTCTCGACCAGCAGAACCGGCTCGCGGGCTTTCACGTTGAACTGGTGCGCGCAATTTGCGAGGAACTGAAGGTGCTCGACCGCTGCCAGATCCAGCTTCTGCCCTGGGAGGAGCTGGAGCAGGCGATCGCTGACGGCAAGGCCGACGCCATTGTCGCCGGCGTCGCCATTACAGCGGAAGCTCGCGAAAAATACGACTTCACCCGGCCTTTCCTGAAGCTACCGGCCCGGTTTGCCCGCAACGAAGCCGTCGCCATCGAGGGCGACACAGCGGCGGCGCTTGCTGGCCACAGGGTTGGCGTTATCGCCGGAACCGCCCATGAAGCGATGTTGCGCGCGTTCTTCCCGGAGGTCCAGCCGGTTATCTTCGATAAACAGCAATGGATGTATGATGGTTTGAAGAAGGGCGACGTCGACGCCGTCTTTGCTGACGGCGTGCAATTATCTTTCTGGCTTGGCAGCCAGGACGCCGATGGCTGCTGCGCCTTTTTCGACGGGCCTTATATGTCGCGCAGCTTTCTGGGAGAAGGCCTGGCGATCGCCGTCAACCCGCAGGATCCCGAACTTGTTCAGGCGCTCGACCACGCGCTGTTGGCCATGACGCGCAACGGCCGGATGACCGAAATCTACCGGCGCGCCTTCCCCTACGGTCTTTACTGAGAGCCTGTCTGGCGACTTAATGCTCGATTGTGCGGAAGCGGGCGCGCGCGCCGCGCTCGATGGCGGCGCAGGTCAGCTTGTCGAGGCTGAGCCGGTCGCGCAGGATCTGCAACAGCCGCAGTTCCTCCTGCTCGACATGCAGGTCGGCGGCGGCCACTTCAACCGCCAGCGCATAAGCCGTGTCGTAGAGATGGTGCGGCAGGGCGTCGTGGACGATCAGCATCACCGTATCGAGACCGTCGTCCTCGCTCAGGATCGCGCCGCAATCGCGCGAAATGCGGACCAGCCGCTCCTCGTCGAAATCATCGAAGATCGGCAGCGTCCGCGTGATGTTGCCGATCTGGGCAAGTTCGCGGTCGGTCATGGTGGAATCCACGGCTGACATGGTGACCATGATGTAGATGAGGGCATCCTGGGTGGTGATGGGTGCGGACATAAAGGATCTCTTGCAGCAGAATCGATTGGTTGCCGCTAACCTATGTATCGCGGTGTCCGAGTGCAAGCGCCTTTCCGGCGCTTCCAAATTCCGCGCCTCACATTGACCTTGCGAAGCATCGGGACTAGGGTCCGCGCGCCTGGCCAGAGCCCCGAGATTGCGGCGGGTCGGGCGATGTTCACTGAAATAACCGGAAAGCAGAAAGATGAGTGAAAACCGTCTCACCGAGATCGATCTTGACGAAGATATGATTGCGGCAGCGGCTGAATCAAAAGCCTGGCCGTTCGAGGAGGCGCGCAAACTCGTCAAACGCTACGAGAAATCCGGCTACCCGGAGCCGATCCTGTTCGAGACCGGATACGGCCCTTCGGGATTGCCGCATATCGGCACCTTCGGCGAGGTGGCGCGCACCTCAATGGTGCGCCACGCCTTTCGCGTGCTGACGCGCGACGCCGTGCCGACGAAGATCCTGTGTTTCTCCGACGACATGGACGGCCTGCGCAAGGTGCCGGACAATGTGCCGAACCGCGAGATGATGGAAACCTGGCTTGGCAAGCCGCTGAGCCGCGTGCCCGATCCGTTTTCAGATGACGGCGTATCCTTCGGCGCCGCGAACAACGCGCGGCTGCGCGCCTTTCTTGACCGTTTCGGCTTCGATTACGAATTCGCGTCCGCGACCGACTACTATACGTCGGGCCGATTCGACGAGGCGCTCATGCGCATGCTCGCTGTCTACGACGAGGTGATGGCGATCATCGCGCCGACGCTTGGCGAGGAGCGCCGCGCCACCTACTCGCCCTTCCTGCCGATCTGTCCGCGGACCGGCGTTGTGCTGCAGGTGCCGATGATCGCGCGCAATCCGGAAGCCGGCACGGTCACCTATGTCGACCCGGAGACCGGCGAAGAAGTCGAGACCGCCGTCACCGGCGGCAAGGTGAAGTGCCAGTGGAAGGCCGACTGGGCGCTGCGCTGGTTTGCGCTCGGCGTCGACTACGAGATGGCGGGCAAGGATCTGATCGACAGCGTGACGTTGTCATCGAAGGTTTGCCGCGCGCTTGGCGGTCCGCCGCCGGAGGGCTTCAACTATGAACTCTTCCTCGACGAGAACGGCCAGAAGATATCGAAGTCCAAGGGCAACGGGCTCACCATCGACGACTGGCTGACATACGCCTCCGAGGAGAGCCTCGCGCTCTACATGTTCCAGAAGCCGAAGACGGCCAAGAAGCTCTATTTCGACGTCATCCCGAAGGCCGTGGACGAGTATTTCACCTTCCTTTCCGCCTATGGGCGGCAGGACTGGAGGACGCGTCTCAACAATCCGGTCTGGCACATGCATGAAGGCACTCCGCCGGCAATCGACAATCCGGTGCCTTTCGCGATGTTGCTGAATCTCGTCAGCGCTTCGAACGCCGAAAACAGCGACGTGCTGTGGGGCTATATCACCCGCTATGCGCCGGGCGTGACGGCGCAAAGCCACCCGCATCTCGACCAGCTCGTCGCCTATGCGATCCGCTATTTCAACGATTTCGTCAAACCGACCAAGGTTTTTCGCGCGGCGGACGATGTCGAGTTGAACGCCTTGCGCGGTATCGACGGAAAACTGGCCGCCCTGTCGGCCGGCGCCGATGGTCAGGAGATCCAGAACGCTGTTCTCGATGTGGCGCGCGCCATCGAGCGCTATCAGGACGCCTCGAAGAAGGGGCCGGACGGCGGCGTCGGCGTGTCGGGTAGCTTCTTCCAGATGCTCTATCAGGTGCTGCTCGGCCAGGAGCGCGGACCGCGCTTCGGCTCTTTCGTCGCGCTTTACGGCGTCGACGAGACGCGTGCGCTGATCGCCAAGGCGCTGGCCGGAGAACTTGCCGCGGCGTGAGGCTTTGCCTCTCGCCTTACGGCTTTTCCATTTCCCAGACGACCACGCCCGGCAGGCCGACCCACGCCGCCCGATTTGCCTCGGGCAGGCGTTCGGCGGCCGGCGTAACCACGGATTCAGGCGTGAGGCGCGGTTCGTGACAGGCCGTAATGCGCAAGCCTGCGGCCAGGCCGGAAGCGCTGTATTCGGACAACAGGTGCGGATGGATGCGCATGAACCCGGCGCCGCCGTCGCTGGTTCGAAACTGCGCCTGCCAGCCGAGCATGATCGGAAACGGATGGACGTCGCTAATGATCAGCCGTCCGCCCGGTCGAAGCACCCGCGCAAACTCCTGCATGGCTTTGTCGAGGTCCTCAAGGTGGACGAGCGCCAGCGCGCAGACAACGGCGTCGACGGATGCGTCCTCTACCGGCAGCGCTGTCAGGTCGCCCTCGAGAAACTCGGCGTCAGGCGCCTTCGGCCGCGCCCTGGCGAGCATGTCCGCCGAGGCGTCGACGCCGATGACGCTGTGCCCGTTTTGCGCAAGCGCTTCGCTGTAGCGTCCCGTGCCGCAGGCGGCGTCCAGTACGGTCGATGGTCGCAGGCGGCCGATGAGCTCATGCATGACGGGCTCTTCGACCGGGAAAAGCCGCAGCCGCTGATCGTAGGTTTTCGACCACAGCGCATAGCCTTCCGACCGGTTATATTCGGGACTGGCGAGCGGCGCCGCCAGATCCGGCTCGGCGTCATAGTCCTTTATGAGGGACCGGATCTCGTCGATGCGCGCGCGGCGGGCGTCGGCGTCGTCCGTGAAGGCGAGCCGAAGCAGGGCCAGACCCTCTGTGCCAAGCAGGATTTCTCCAAGGCTCGGGCGGTTCGTCATCGCGGTTTGCTCCTCACATCGTGTATCCAGGTTCTTTGTAAAGCTTCTCGGGCTCGCCCATGATCTCCGGCAGATAGACGGTCTCGCGCCACTGCTCCCTGTCGACCTCCTCGAACGAGACCGACACTGACGCCTCGCTGCTTTCGAGCGTCCGCATCAACGCCTGGGTGATCTCCTCGGCGAGTTCCTTTTTCTGCGCCTCGGATTTTCCGGGCCAGAGTTTGACGAGCACATGCGGCATTTCGGGTCTCCATTCAGTTGGTTTTGTCTCTATTTATCTGCGAGAGGGCCTCTTCCATCTCTGTTTCGCAGAAGTATAAACAATGCCCGACGCAGCTGCGCTAGGGTCTCGAGAAAAGCAGCCGCAGGCCGGCATAGCCGAAGATCGCGGCGAGCGCGCCTTCCACATAGCGCCGGGATTTCCGGTAGACCTGGCCCATCAGCGCGGTTGAAAACATGAAGGCGTAGCCGACATTGACCGTCAGTCCCAGCACCGCGCAACCGGCGAAGATCGCCGGCAACGTATAGGCGGGGGAATCGGGCTGCAATCCAAGCGCCATGATCGCCATCCATCCGAAAACGGCCTTCGGGTTGGAGAGATGCAGCAACAGGCCGCGCCGGTAGTGCGCAGCCGTTTTCCCGGGCGTGAAGGATTTCTTCTGCTGCGGGTCGGCGGTCAGCGCTGAACGCGCGGATTTCCAGGCGAGATAGAGCAGATAGAGGCCGCCCGCGATCTTGATCGCGGTGAGCGCCTCGGCGTAGGCCGTCAGGATCGTGGAAATCCCGGTCGCCGCCAGCAAGGCCCAGAACAGGCTGCCTGTTACGACGCCCAGCGCAAGCGCAATCGCCGGCGGGCGGCCCTGGTTCATGGCGACCCCCATGATCGCCATGGTGCTGGGGCCAGGGCTGGCGATCGCAACGAGATAGGCGGCGTAGACGAGCAGAAGGTGCTGGGCGTGCTCGATGAACATGGGGTTTGCCTTTTGGATTATGGCGGGGTCGGATGAAAAGGAATCATATCATCCGAAATCCGATCGGTTCAGACAACCGGCCTCAGGCGATCGAAGTCATGAAAACCGGAAAATGATCATTTTTGTGGCTTTGGTCATCGGATATGTCACGCCCGCAGGCCCGATTGCGCGGTTTATCTGACGAGCGCCTGCACCGTGGTGAATTCCGGCTCGAACATGGCCGAGACCTGCCCAAAACCCTCGACCACCGCGGAGCGCACAAAGACGATTTCGATCCGCGACATCGCGCTCTTGAAATCGCAGTGCGGATCATGGGCGCCGAATACGATCTTGATGTTGACGGCGTCATTCGGAACGAGCGGGATCCATTCGGCCTGCATCAGCGCATGGTCGTTGGCAAGGCCTGAAAAGCTCCGCGTGGCGGTGCGGATGACTTCTCGACCCGGTCCTGCGTATTCAGGATCGCCAGATCCGGCGGGCTGTCGGCGTAGATCTTTCTGAAGCCTTCCCTGAACGGCTCGACTAGGTTCAGCGCCCGGGCAAGCAGACCGAGCGCGCCGAT
Source organism: Hoeflea sp. CAU 1731 (assembly GCF_039888615.1). Taxonomy (NCBI): domain Bacteria; kingdom Pseudomonadati; phylum Pseudomonadota; class Alphaproteobacteria; order Hyphomicrobiales; family Rhizobiaceae; genus Hoeflea; species Hoeflea sp. CAU 1731. Next base: position 196,586 of record NZ_JBDQQS010000005.1, read on the forward strand.
CATCGCCTTTGCCGGGAAGCGAAGGCCAGCCAAAGCCCCATATTCGTCTGTACGGTCTTCGCTGATTTTCTGTGAGATCGTTTTCACCAAGCCGTGCTGAAGACGTTTTGGTCCGCTTCCGATATTTGCGTCCCGATGCGAGTTGTCCTGCAGCAAATGTCGGAACCTTCAGGTCCACTATCCCCAAGGCTCGATGCAGTTTTCTAGAACGCCCGCTGTCCGGCTTCGTCCAACCTCGCCGTCGCCAGTTCCGCCGAGGCATGGCGGATGATGGTGACCGCGCCCTGCAGCGCAAGGGCGGCCATGATCGCCGCGACGATGATGTCCGGCCATCCCGTCCCCGTTCCGAATACGCCCATGGCGGCGGCCAGAACGGCGATGTTTGACAGCACGTCGTTGCGCGAGCAGACCCAGACCGAACGCATATTGGCGTCGCCCTCGCGCCAGGCGTAGAGGAGGGCGAGGCAGGCGGCGTTGGCGATCAGGGCGGCGAGCCCCACAGCGCCCATTGTCCCCCAGTGAGGCGTCGTGCCGTGAATGGCGTTCCAGGCGAGATTGCCAATTACCCACAGGCCGAACAGCCCCATCGAGCCGCCCTTGATCAAGGCCGCGCTTGCGCGCCAGCGCAGGCCCATGCCGAGCACGAACAGGCTGATCGCATAATTGGAAGCGTCGGCGAGGAAATCCAGCGCGTCGGCCTGCAGCGCCACGGAGCCGGCGGCGAGACCCGCGCCGATTTCCACCGCAAACATGATCGCGTTGATCGCGAGAACGATCCACAGGACACGGCGATAGCGGCCATTGGAAGCAGCGGTCGAAGAGCAGGCGTCAGACGAGCAGCAGGGCATGTCGGGACTCGCATTGGTGATGTCTTCGTCCTATATGCAGTCTATAGTCGCTATAGGGTCAAGCCATGTCCGCAACACATTTGAAAATCGGCGATCTGTCGCGCCAGACGAAAACCAAGGTGGTGACGATCCGCTATTATGAAAAGATTGGTCTGCTCGCTTCACCGCACCGCACCGCCGGCAATTATCGCGCCTATGACGACGCGGCTCTCGGTCGCCTGCGCTTCATCAGGCGCTGTCGCGATCTCGGCTTCACGCTGGAGCAGATCCGCGACCTCCTTGAGCTTTCGTCGGAAGTCGAGCGGCCCTGCGCCGAGGTGGACGGCATCGCCTCCACGCATCTGGCCGAAGTCGAGCGCAAGATAGCCGATCTGCAGGCCCTGGCGGAACGCCTGCGCCGCATTTCCACTTCCTGCTCCGGTAACGGGACGATTTCCGATTGCGGCGTCATCGATGCGATTTCACCCGATTGAGTGGGAAAGCAGGCGCCGCCCCGGATCGCGCTGATCAACTGGCTTTACTCCACGAATTCAACCGCCTCGGGCGTTTCGCCCGGCACGAGGGTGACGCTCACCCGGCTGTCGATATCCGGCATCTCCTTGCGCGGATCGGCGCCGTAGATGCCTCTTTTCTGCTGCTGGGCCAGGCGCGCCATCTCTTCATATGCGGCGCCGGCGCCGGGTTTCGGCTTCGCCCAGCCGTGGCCGGCAAGCCATGCGGCCGGATCCTGGTTGTTGATCACGCAGTCGGTCACCAGCGTGTCGTCCCAACTGTCGCCCGGCGTCATGCACGAAAGCGCCCGGCCGCGCAGGAAATTGCGGAACGCGGTGCGCGCGATGACGCCGCAGGGCCAGTGCGATCCGTCCGGGGCCGTGCACATGTCGCCGGGCAGGACGAGGTCGATGCCCTGGAGTTGCAGCGTGCCCTGGTCGTAACGGATCAACCCGGCCGCCACGACCTTGGGCCGGAACAGCGGCGTGCGTCCGGGGCCGGCGTCCTGCGTTTCGCTTTCGGCTGCGATTGTGACAGGCGCGCGCGGCGCAATGCGCTCCATGTTGGACGCGTTTTTGGTAAAGGGCGCCGCGAACTGGTCCGGCGAGATCGGACGTATGCCGGCTTCGTTCGCTTCCGCGCCAGGCGCGGGCGGTTCCGCGGCGTCCCAGCGAAAGCTTCCGCTTTCCATCCGCGCCTGCGGCGCGTGGTTCGCCTCAGGCTTTGGCGGCTCATAGAGGATCAGCGCGGCAAGCCCGGCGATCAGCAGGACAAGGCAGATGACAAGCGTGCGCATGTGGCCTTCCTTCTCCTCTTCTACTGGCTCGCCCAGACGATGCGCGCCGCCCATTCGATTTCGGCGCGGCTGAACGCGCGATCCGGATGCTCCGGATTGAGCGACAGCAGCTCCACCCTGTCCGGGCCGAGGCGCTTGAGAATCTTCGCCATGATCTCACCCTCGCATGTTCGCACGACGACACGATCGCCCGCGCGCAAGCTTGCCTGCGGTTCGACGATCAGCGTGTCGCCGTCGCGATAGAGCGGCAGCATGGAATCGCCCTGCACCTTCAGCGCATAGGACTGTCCGCTGGCGCGGGCTGGCAGCTCGACCGTGTCCCAGCCGAAGCCGGCCGGATACCCGGCGTCGTCGAAATAGCCGCCGTCGCCGGCCTGGGCGAAACCGATCAGCGGCACGGTGCGCGCATCGTTCGATCCGGTCGCATCCTTGCCGCTGCCGGAAGCGAGCGCCTCGAATTCTCCAAGGGTGCAGCCGGTCGCCGCCAGAATGCGCGACAGCGATTCCGTCGATGGCCAGCGCGGACGGCCGTCGGCGCTCCGCCGCTTCGACTTGTTGAAAGCAGTCGGATCGAGCCCCGCGCCTCTGGCGAGCGCCGAAACCGACATCCCGTTGATGCGGGCAAGTGCGTCGATTGCGGCCCAGACGTCTTCGTGCGACAGCATCACTTTCCATCCGAATGAGATCGTTGGAGACCGAGTTTAACCCGCCGCCGGTTAAGAGGAAATCAACCGCGCCGGGCAATTCGTGTTTGTGCGAACAAAACCGCAAGGCTTTTTTTCGGAGCCTCCCGCGTCAACTCCGCAACAAATGACGAAACAGTCCTGTTTGCCGAGACTGGCGCCGGAGACTGAAATCTGACAGTTCAGGCCACTGACAACGTTGGGAGGCCTGATTGAGAGACAGCAACTGCATTCTGACCGGCTGGCTGCTGTTCATCGTATCGGCTATCGGCTTCATTATCGCAAGCTGGGGGGAATTCTGGCCGATGTTCGGCAGCGTGTTCTTTCTGCTTGCCTGCCTGGTTTTTCTGATCCCGGTCTTGCGAGGGAGGTAGGACAGACCGAGGTCTGTTGGCGGGCGGCGAGATCAGGAAACACCGATGAGAGCCCTACAAATTCTCGTTCAGGATCGCCTGGGCGGTGGGCGCGTCGGTGACCAGGTGGGTGACGTAGCCGCCGAGCATGGCGGCGTGCATCCCGGCGACCTTGTCGAAACCGTTTGAGACCAGCATGCCGACGGTGAGGCCGCGCAGCGCGTCGGGCGCAATGCCGATCATGCGCTCGTCGAGTCGGCCGACGACGTGGTTTCCCCTGCCGTCGATGAAGCGGCCGCAGACAACGCCGACGGCGCCGCGAGCGATATAGTCTTGCAGATCATCCAGCGAGGCGATGCCGCTTTCGACGACGTGGCTACTGGCCTCGCAGGAGCCGACGGCGAAGACCGCCTTGTTGATGCGGTCGAGTTCGTCGAATTGCGACTGGATCACCGGTTCCTGTCTGAGGATGCGCGCGGCCTCCACCGACGACAGGATGGCCGGCGCGTAGAAATTGGCGACCCGCGCGCCGAGGCGTCTGGCGATGTTGGTGGAGCAGCTTTCGGCGGCGAAGACATAAGGGCTCGCCATGGATCCCACCATCTGCACGATCGTGACGTTGTCGATGCGGCGCTGCGTGATTTTTTCCGACATGGAAAATATCGTCATGCCCCAGGCGACGCCGACGACGTCGCCCTCGTCGAGCAGGTCGGGAAAGCGCTTTGCCGCGCCGAGCGCCACGCCGCCGAGATCGAGCTCACTGCCGGGAATAACGACGGCCTCCTGCAGACCGTAGTTTCGGCACAGCTCCACCGAGAGACGCTGACGGTTGAAGGCAACGGGATCAAGCCGGATTTCGACCAGCCCGCGCTCGCGCGCCTGCTGAAGGTAATTGACCACGGTCGCCCGCGACACGCCGAATTCCTGGGCTATGTCGCTCTGGTTCTTGTTTTCGTAATAATACATCCAGGCGGCGCGCAGCAGTATGTCCTCGATTTGCTCGTCCGGCCGGTAACGGCGGCGGCCCCTGGTGTTTTCTCCGTCCAAATCCCGGCTACTCCCCATTGGCTGATTTTAAACACGCTGCGCGAAGTGTGTCATATTGGACATTCTGCGCTATAGTGCCGGCCGTCAATCTCCTCCCGACGACCACAACCTGACGATTGTCACACTACCATGACTATTGTCAATTATACAGCCCTGCGATAAAAGGGCCGGAAATTATAAAGTCGGGAGAGAGAGCCGATGGACAATCAGTGGAATGACGCGGCGGCAGCGCAGGCGATCGAGGATTACGGGCACGCCGGCGAGGATCTTGCGCTGCGCACCTACACGACGCGGCTGCTTGGCAAGGTTCCGCAACTGGTGCTGCATGGCGGCGGCAACACATCGGTGAAGACGCGGGTTACGGATCTGCTCGGCGAGGAGTATGAGGTGCTGTGCGTGAAGGGCAGCGGCTGGGACATGGCCTTCATTGAGCCGCCTGGCCTTCCAGCCGTCAAGATGGAGCCGCTCCTGAAGGCGCGCGCGCTTGACGCGCTCAGCGACGAGGCGATGGTGGCGCTGCAGCGCAGCAGCCTGATCGATCCGGGTTCGCCCAACCCCTCCGTCGAGACGCTGCTGCACGCCTTCCTGCCACACAAATTCGTCGATCACACCCATTCGACCGCGATCCTGGCGCTGGTCGACCAGGAAAACAGCCGCGAACTGATCGGCAAGGTATTCGGCGACCGCATGGGCTTCGTGCCCTACATTCCGCCGGGCTTCGAACTCGCCAAGGCCGCCGCCGACGTGTTCGACGAGAACCCGGACGTTGAGGGTCTGATCCTCGACAAGCACGGCATCTTCACCTTCGGCGATACGGCCAAACAGGCCTATGACCGGATGATCGCCGCGATCAACGAAGCCGAGGCCTATATCGCCGAAAACGGCAAACCACCCTTCACGCCGCGCACAGATCTGCCTGTCAATCCGGCGAGCGCGCTGCAGATCGCGCCGGTGTTGCGCGGCGCTGTGGCGGAAGTGCTGGGCGAGGGGGGCTACAACCGTTTCGTCTGCGACTTCCGGACCTCGCCGGCGATCCTCGATTTCATCAACGGCGCCGATCTCGAAGATTATGCGCTGCGCGGCGTGACGACGCCGGACCTGACGATCCACGTCAAGAACTGGCCGGTGATCCTGCCGCCTTGCCCTGCGGACGACGTCGAGGCCTGGGCCGATGAGGCGCGCAAGGCGGTGCAGCGCTACACGGAGATGTATCGCGCCTATTTCGAGACCAACAACGCCCGCGACGATATCGAGCGTACGATCCTCGACCCGATGCCGCGCATGGCGATCGTGCCCGGGCTCGGCATATTCGGCTTCGGCCGCACGGCGAAGACCGCGAGCATTTCCGGCGACGTCGCGGAAGTGTGGTCGGCCAATGTCGCCGACGCCGAAGCGATCGGCAAATTCTATCCGCTGCCGGCGGAGGAACTCTTCAAGCTTGAATACTGGTCGCTTGAACAGGCGAAGCTGAAAAGCCGCAAGGTGCTGCCGCTGACCGGCCAGGTGGCGCTGGTGACCGGCGGCGCAGGCGGGATCGGTGCTGCGACGGCGAAGCTTTTCGCTGCAACCGGCGCGCATGTGGTCGTCGCCGATCTCGACGGCGAGGCGGCTGCGACGGTCGCCAAATCCATCGGCAACCAGTCGATCGGCGTCGCCTGCGACGTGACCGACAGGCAAAGCGTGCGCGCCGCCTTCGATGCGGCGGTGGAAGCCTTCGGCGGCGTCGATATCGTCATCTCCAACGCCGGCGCCGCCTTCCAGGGCGAGATCGGAACGCTGGATGACGCTGTTTTGCGCACGAGTTTCGAGCTCAACTTCTTCGCTCACCAGGCCGTGGCGCAGAACGCGGTGCGGATCTTCAAGCTGCAGCAGACCGGCGGCGTGCTGCTGTTCAACACGTCGAAACAGGCGATCAATCCGGGCGCGAATTTCGGCGCCTACGGCCTGCCCAAGGCTGCGACGCTGTTCCTGTCGCGGCAATATGCGCTGGAATACGGCAAGATCGGCGTGCGCTCGAGCGCAGTCAACGCCGACCGTATCCGTTCCGGCCTGCTCGACGACAGCATGATCGCCAGCCGCTCGAAGGCCCGTGGCGTTTCGGAAAAGGAGTACATGTCCGGCAACCTGTTGAAGCAGGAAGTCACCGCCGACCACGTGGCGAAAGCCTTCCTGGATCTGGCGATGGCCGAGCGCACGACCGCCGGCGTTCTGACCGTCGACGGAGGCAATATCGAAGCGGCGCTGCGGTAGATCGCAGCGCCTGCAATTTCACTGTATAAGATTTACAGGTGTTTCGAGAAAGTTCATCTTCCTTGTCGTACCGTCATACTGAATAGAAACCCTGAATAATCGCTCAAGCCAACGCAGTCTGAACCGGCTTGGGCGAGGTTTCACGGCCGCCTCTTGCCGAGCCTCAAACCGGCATTTCCCGATCAACGCCGAGATTTCGTTCTTGCCAGCGTCAGGACCGATATCGAGAACGACCAGCTTCTCCAGTGGAACACTGGAATGATTGGCGGAGAACGTCGCAAAACACACAACGTCTTCCAGCGTTTCATCGTTGTGCCACGTCGTTATGACGAATTTGTCGTGCGGAATGTCGCCGGAAAATTTTTCGATATTCGCGCAGTCGACGCTGTCGTCCCACAGGCTGCAGTCACGGCCCCATGCCATCATCCAAAGGCATCCCGACTCGACCAGCCAGCGGCTCACCTCGTCCCGCCATGTATCCGTCACGTCTTCGCGGATCATAACAAGGCATTTGAACGGCTTATCGAAACCAAGATTTGGCGATTGATCGCCGCTATGCAGACTGATGTATTCGAACATTGACTTTGTTGCTTTTCCAGTCGCGAAACAGGAAAGACCATAGTCTTGTGAAAACTGCAACTGAAAGTAAAAGATTTCGCGAAGGATACTTGCCTTGGTGGTAAATTTCAGGAACAGATAATTTGTGAAGAAATCCATAGGGGATGATGGAGAAACATGTTTTTCAGCTTTTTATTTCGCCTTTCGCTTGCATTTACCATTGCCTTCGCTGTGAGCATTTCCGCCTATCCGGGTCAGACCGCCTCCAAAAAACCGTCAGGAAATCTGTCTGGCCAATACGGCAAGTTGCGGCGCGCGTTGCCGAAAAACCCGGACGATCCATGCACCGAGGCCGCCCAGGAATACAAGGCCGCAGGCGGTCATTCCGCCTATGCGCAAAGCAAGATCAATTATGAATATGGGGTGTATGTCTGCGGTGTGTCGCTCAATCGCCGATCAACCGAGGACGCCGAAAAGAACGCGATCCTGCGATGCCAGAACGCCATGAAACGGTGGAAATTCCACCACAATGGCAATTGCCGGGTCTACGCATCAAAATAGCGCGCTAAAAGTCGCGCGGTTCGCCTTCACTTTCGAGAGACCGAGAGCGGTCATCCAGCCGGTCGGCCAAAGGCGCGCGGCATTTCGAACATAAAATCAGGTGCTTCGAAGACAAATTCAGCTCCGAGGCAGCGACGATCCTGTTCTGCTGCCCGCAGTTTCCGCATTTCATAAAAAGTTCCATCGTATCAAAGCGCCTTTGTCGTCGATCTTGTATTTTCCCCATAGTATGAAACTTCGTCGGGACAATAAATCCGCCACTCGCTTTCCTTGCGCCACCCTCGCGAGTTCCGCCGTTCACGCTGCTTAAGTAACTTGCGCTCTATGCAACAAATACCTAAATCGCAGCAGTCCTTAATTACCGGACTGTCCGATGCCTTCCGACACCCGGGAAACCGGGCTGCAGATCATGCTCGATGAAGAAGATCTGGCGGCAATTGACGACTGGCGCTTCTCGCAGCGAATGCCCAGTCGGACGGCGGCGGTGCGGAAATAGCTGCGTCTTGGCATGCAGGCGGCGAAGTTGCCGACGGATTCCAAGATGCGTTCAAGCGACTATGGCGTCGTGCGCGACGATGATCCCGACGGGATCTGACGCTGTGCACTTTCGCGCGTTTAATTTCGTGGTGATGGTGATACACGTAAAGAGATATTTGGTTGGCTTGTCATCCAAATAACAAGATATGGTTTTACATCCGGACTGAAATGCGCCTGTAAGAACTCTGCAATCGACACTTTGATTATGCAGCAGAAATTCTTCGCGCGAACAGTTCTGTATCATGGGAGCACATCATGGAACGAAACGGTACTGGTCTTCGCCGAAAGATCACTGAATGCGCGACGCTGGCTATTGCGTTGACAGTGACGGGTGGTCTGGCCTTCGCCCAGACATCGGCGGAGACCCTGCGGTCGCTCTCGGCGCCCGACACGATCGAAACGCATCTCGGAACCCTGGAGTTCGTGGATGGCGTCCCAACCGAAGCGACCGCCTCGAAAGTCTATGACACGCTGGATTTCACCCGGGCGCTCAACGTCTACAACAACAGTTTCCGCGGCGCGTCGGCCATGGCGCTCGTCAAGGGGTTCGACAGCATCGGCGCGAAACCGGGCGACGTCATCATTTTTTCCGAGTTGATGGACTCGAGTTCGCTCTTCCTGACGGCCAATGCGGATACGGTCTACTACCTGACGGGTCTCGACCTGAGCCAGGGTCCGATCGTGATTGAACAGCCGTCCGACGCCGTGGGCACCATCAACGACATGTGGTTCTCCTGGATCATCGATATCGGCGGGCCAGGACCTGACCGCGGGCTCGGCGGAAAATATCTTATCGTGGGACCCGACTATGACGGCCCGCTGCCCGAGGGAGGCTATTTCGTCGGGCATTCGAAAACCAACCTCGCGCTTTATGCGGCGCGCGCCTACCTCGTCGACAACGACCCCAAACCGGCTGTCGAGAATGTGAAGAAGAACTTAAAAATCTACCCCTACAAGCCCGGCGCATACGGCTCCAGCATCGCTCAGGCCCTTGAGGGCGCCGTGCGCATTGCCGGCGAACCGGAGGTCCCGGAGACGAAGTTCATCGAGGGAACGGGACTGGCCTACAACACGATACCGCCCAGCGATTTCGGTTTTTTCGAATTGATCAACGAGGTTGTCCAGAGCCAGCCGGCCACCAGCTACGATGTGGAACTGGCCGGTCAACTCGCAGCGATCGGCATCGTCCACGGCAAGGAGTTCAAGCCGGACCAAAGGATGAAGAAGATTCTTTCGGATGCCGCGGCCTTCGGACAGGCGACGGGTCGGTCCTTGAACTGGCGCTACGCGATGAAACATCCGGATTGGGCCTACTACGAAGGATCGCACTGGGGCAGCATGCTGTGGCAGGGCGGCGCGTTTTTCGAAACGCCCCCGCCCTTGTTTGAAGACGGGGCATTCAAGCCGCTGCCGCCAACAGGCGCGCGCACGCTCGATTCGCGCGCCGCGTTCTACTATGGCTACACGCTGGACTCACCCGGTATGATCATGCGCATTCCGGGCGTTGGGTCGCAATATTTGATGAATTTCCTCGATTCCGGGGGAAGCCCTTTTGACGGAGCCAAAACCTACAAAGTAACGCTGCCGAAAGACGTTCCAGCGGAAGCCTTCTGGTCGCTTACGCTCTATGACAACCAGACACGCTCGATGCTCGCCACGCCGCAAAAATATCCGCGGGCGGGAAGCCAGAGTTTCCCTTCGCCCGCCGCAACCGCCGCCGCCGATGGAACGACCACTGTGTGGTTTTCGCCGGAGCAACCCGACGGGATTGGTCGTGGCAACTGGATTCAGACTGATCCGGACAAGGGCTGGTTCACGATCCTGCGTCTGTACAGTCCGAAGCCGTCCTTTTTCGACAAGAGCTGGAGGCCGACCGAGATCGAACCGGTCGAATAACTTAAACGCCGGAGGCGGCGACGCCGCCCCCGGCTGCGCAGCAAGCAACGCAAAAATTCATGCCGCGCGTTCGAACGCGCCGCTTCGACGCTCGATCACCAGGCGCGCCATCAAGGTGGGCGTATTCGCGTCAATCATGTCGGGCAGGGCTAGCGGGCAGCCAAACCGCGACGCGACGTCTCCCAGAATTCCGGCGGCAATCATCGAGTGGCCCCCGAGATCGAAAAAGTCGTCGTCCGGTCCGACCTCGTCGATATTGAGCGCCTTCGCCCATGTAGAGGCGATTTGCAACGTGACCTGTCCGATTGAAGCGCTGGCGGAGCTGGCCGGATAAAGCGAAACGGGCATGGACTTCTCCTGATCTTTAAATTGTATGATCTTTCTACGCTGAATGTTTCGCGCCGGATCACCCGATCCTGCCCAAACGCCGTTTCACGCCTTGACAGCCGGGCGCCCCGGCGCCATCTGCAAGGCGCACTCTCCAGCCAACGGCCCGCAATGCACCAGCTCCAATCGATCATCGAAAGCCGCAAATTCGAATGGACCATCACCGTGATCATCGTGATCAACGCGGTGACGCTCGGTCTCGAGACGGTTCCGGCGGCGGTCGCGCATTTCGGGGGCCTGCTGTTTTTTCTCGACAAGCTGATTCTCGCGATCTTCGTCGTCGAATTGCTGTCAAAGATGGCCGTCTACCGGTTGAAGTTTTTCTCCGACCCTTGGCGGATCTTCGACTTAATCGTCGTCGGCATCGCGCTGCTTCCGGCTACCGGAAGCCTGTCGGTGCTCCGCGCCCTGCGCATCCTTCGGGTGCTGCGGCTGGTCAGTATGGTGCCGTCGCTCAGACGCGTGGTCGGCGGGCTGATTGCGGCGCTGCCCGGCATGGGCTCGATAGTGCTGCTGCTTGGCCTCGTCTTCTACGTCTTTTCCGTGATGGCCACCAAGCTCTACGGCGCAGCCTTTCCCGAATGGTTCGGCTCGATCCCCGAATCCGCCTATTCGCTGTTCCAGATCATGACGCTCGAAAGCTGGTCGATGGGGATCGTGCGACCGGTGATGGCGGAATATCCGATGGCCTGGGCATTCTTTGTGCCTTTCATCGTCGCCACCTCGTTCACGGTGCTCAATCTGTTCATCGGCATCATCGTGTCGGCCATGCAGTCCGAGCACGAGGCCGAAGCGTCCGCTGACCGCGAGGCGATGCACAGCGAGCAGGAAGTGATCCTGAAGGAAATCCGTGCGCTCAGGGCCGAGGTGCGCGCCATGAAAGCGGAAGCCGAGAAATCCTGACGTATTTCCGTTCAGCCTTCCGGCGGGCGGAAATGCTTTGAAAGCTTCAGGCCCTGGGCCTGATAGTTGGAGCCGAGGTCGGATCCGTAGAGCGCGCGCGGGCGATTGAGCATATGTTCGTAGACGAGGCGCCCGACGATCTGGCCGTCTTCGAGGATGAAGGGCACTTCGTGGCTCCGCACCTCCAACACCGCGCGGCTGCCTTTGCCGCCAGCTCCGCTGTGGCCGAATCCCGGATCGAAGAAACCGGCGTAGTGGACGCGGAATTCTCCGACTAGCGGGTCGAAAGGCGTCATTTCGGCGGCGTAAAGCGGCGGCACATGCACCGCTTCGCGCGAGACAAGAATATAGAACTCGTCCGGATCGAGGATCAGTGACCGGTCGCCGCGAATGTAGATCGGCTCCCAGAAATCAAGGACGTCATGCGCCGCCTTGACGTCGACGTCGACGACTTCGGTGTGATGCTTGCCCCGGTAGCCGGCAAGACCGTCCGGGCCCCCGGCGAGATCGACGGAAAGCGCGATGCCTCCGCCGGAAATATTCGGATGATCGGCGGCGACAAGCTGTTCGGCGGCGTGCAGGTCGGCGAGCTCCATCTCGCTCAGGCCGGCGCCGCCGGCGCGGAAGCGGATCTGCGACAGACGCGAGCCGCTGCGCACGACGATCGGAAAGGTGCGGGGACTGACTTCCAGGAATAGCGGCCCGCTGTAGCCGGCCTCGATCTTGTCGAATTCCTGGGCGCGGTCGGCCATGACGCGGGTGAAGATGTCGAGCCGGCCGGTCGAACTTTTGGGGTTTGCAGAGGCAGATACACCGTCCGGCAGATCCAGCCTCTCGATCAGCGACACGATATAGACGCAGCCGGTTTCGAGCACGGCGCCATTTGCGAGGTCGATCTCGTGCAGCTTCAGCCGCTCCAGCTTGTCTGTAACGGTGCTGCGGGGGCCGGGAAGGAAACTGGCGCGCACGCGATACGCTTTCGCGCCCAGCCGCAGATCCAGGCTCGCGGGCTGGATCTGGTCGGAATCCAGCGGCCGCTCGGTGATCAGCCGCCTGTCACGAAACAAGCCGAAAATATCGTCGTCGCAGAGAATGCCGGTTTCCCGCATCGCTCCCCCTTCCTGTCATGGCGCTATCAATTGCAGCCGCGCATGATTGACGCAAGCAGAGCGAGGCTGTAAAGGATGCTTATCCCGTGGTGATTTGGCCGACCGGCTTGCTGCCACGTTAAACAAGTCGCTAAAAGGTCGGGGTGAAAGCCGGCTCGCGACGCGAAGCCGGTTTTTTTGTTTGGGTGAACGCAATGACGGATTTTGGAAAGAACGACGCGCAATCGAACCGCGATAAATGGCGGCCGGCGACCCGGATGGTCCACTCGGGAACGAGCCGCTCGCAATTCGGGGAAACGTCCGAGGCGATGTATCTGACGCAGGGCTTTGTCTATGAGAGCGCAGAAGCGGCCGAAGCGCGCTTCAAGGGCGAACAGGACGGCTTTATCTATTCGCGCTACGCCAACCCGACCGTCGACATGTTCGAAAAGCGCATGTGCGCGCTGGAAGGCGCCGAGGATGCGCGCGCCACTGCTTCCGGCATGGCGGCGGTTTCTGCGGCCCTTCTGTGTCAGCTCAACGCCGGCGATCATGTCGTTGCGGCGCGCGCGCTGTTCGGTTCCTGCCGCTGGGTGGTCGAGACGCTGATGCCGAAATACGGCATTGTAACCACGCTGATCGACGGCACTGACCTGGACAACTGGCAACGGGCGGTAAAGCCGAACACGAAGCTGTTTTTCCTGGAAAGCCCCACAAATCCGACGCTCGAGGTCATCGACATCGCCGGCGTCGCCGGGATCGCGCAAGCGATCGGCGCGCGCGTCGTCGTCGATAACGTGTTCGCCACGCCGCTCTACCAGAAGCCGCTGGAACTCGGCGCCGACGTGGTGGTCTATTCGGCGACCAAGCATATTGACGGCCAGGGCCGCTGTCTTGGCGGCGTCGTTCTTTCCTCCAAGGAGTGGATCGACGAAAACCTGCACGACTATTTCCGTCATACCGGTCCGTCGCTTTCGCCATTCAACGCCTGGACGCTGCTCAAGGGGCTGGAAACCTTGCCGTTGCGCGTCAAACAGCAAACGCAGAACGCCGGCGTGATCGCCGATTTCCTGGCGGATCAGGCAAGCGTGTCACGGGTGATCTATCCCGGCCGCGCGGACCATCCGCAGGCCGATGTCGTACGGCGACAGATGGCGGCGGGCTCGACCCTGATCGCCTTCGATATTGAAGGCGACAAGAAGGCCGCCTTTGATTTCACCAATGCCCTGCAGGTGGTGAAGATCTCCAACAATCTTGGCGATGCAAAGAGCCTGATCACCCATCCGGCGACGACAACGCACAAGAACCTGTCGGAGGAAGCCCGCGCCGAACTCGGCATCGCCGACACCACCGTGCGTCTCTCTGTCGGACTGGAGGATGTCGAGGATTTGGTCGCCGATATCGAACAGGCGCTCGCCGCAGTTGGAAGGGCCCGCCACGCGGCATAGCAGGCAAGGCGCAGCAATCGTTCCCGCTATATCGTCGCCAGTTTTCGCGCCACGGCGATCTGGTTGAGGAATGCCCGAAGCGCCGCGGGCCTGAGCGGCTTGTTCAGGATGGTGATCGACTGCGCTTCGGCGGCGACGCGCACGTCGAGCGTCCTGTCGGCCGTTGCGAGAACGGCGGGAAAATCGACGCCCCAGCGCGCTCTTACCATTTCGATCGCCTCAATGCCGTTGCCGTCGTCGAGATGGTAGTCGGCGATGATCGTGTCCGGCGAGAGGTCCGAGGCGGCGAGCAGGGCTTTCAGCTCCCGGATTGATCCGACGCTCCTGATGCGGCAACCCCAGCCGGACAGCAACTGTTCGAGCCCGTCGAGAATCTTAGGCTCGTTGTCGATGCACACAACCTCCAGATCGTCGAGCACGGACGCCGCGGGAGCGGGCTTTGCCGGCGAAACCTTCAGGGTCGCCTTGCTGAAGGATTCGAGCGGAATCCTGACGCGGAAATCGGTCCCGCGCCCGGCCTCCGAGTAGAGATGAACCGGATGGTCGAGCACTTTCGCGATCCTGTCCACGATAGACAGGCCAAGGCCGAGCCCTGCGGCTGTCTTTGCTCCCTCGTCGAGCCGAGTGAATTCCTTGAACACCGTCTTGAAACTGTGCGCCGGAATGCCGATTCCGGTGTCGATGACCTGCACCACGACATTGTCGCCTGCGTGACGCACGCCGACGAGAACAGTACCGTCGCTGGTGTACTTGATGGCGTTTGAGACCAGGTTCTGGATCAGGCGACGCAGAAGGTTGGGGTCGCTGCGCACGATGGCCGACGTGCGCACGACCCGGAGGCGCAGCTTCTTTTCGGCCGCCATCGGCAGGAAGTCGGTTTCGATGCGTCTGAGCACCTCGTTCAGAGGAAAGCTGGAAATCTGCGGCCGCATGTCTCCCGTGTCGAGCCGGGATATGTCGAGGACTGCGCCGAGGATCGATTCCACCGATTCCAGCGACGAATCAATGTTGCGGACCAGGCTCTGCTCGTTTGACCGTCCGAGCCTTTCCACGAGAGACGATGAATAGAGCCGCGCTGCATTCAGAGGCTGCAGGATGTCGTGGCCGGCGGCCGCCAGGAAACGGGTCTTGCCGAGATTGGCCTCCTCGGCGCGCGACTGGGCGAGCGCCAGTTCCGCGTTAACCCGCATGAGCTCAGCCGTGCGCTCGGCGACGCGCTGTTCGAGGGTTTCGTTGGCCTGACGCAGCGCCTTGGCGGAGGCGACCCTTTCGGTGATGTCGGCATAGGTCGTGACCACGCCATTGTCTGGCATCGGATTGGACCGGATTTCGATAATGCGTCCCGACCCCGCGAGGTTCAGCGTCCAGGACTTGTCCATCGACAGGAAATTCTCGATCGTCTGCCGGTCCTGGTCCGGCGCGACGTCGCCGCGCTTGACCAGAATGGCGACGATATCCTGCAGCGCCACACCGACCTGCCCCACCGTCTCGGGCAAATCCAGCAGCGCGCGGAAGCGTCGGTTCCAGATGCTCAGACGATTGGTCTCATCGAACACCGTTACGCCCTGGTCCATCTGTCCAAGCGCCGTTTCAAGCAGGTCGCGATTGTATTGCAGCGCTTCCGAGGCTTCGTCCAGCAGGCGCGCCGTGTCGGAAGAAGTGTCGTCTTTCTGAAGGAGCAGCGACAGCACAAGCCGCGCGGAAGCCGACCCGATGGCGCTGCCCAGCAATTGTTCGGAATAACGCACCACATCCATGTCGGCCGGCGCCGACGGCTCCAGCCATTTGCCGTGCTGGGTCTCGTAGCTGTGAAAGGACCGTTCGGTTCGCTCGGAGCCAAGATAGCGCGCTGTGGTGTTCTTCAGGTCGGCGATCGTGATGTTCGTCTGCCAGTCGCCCTGGGCCGGCCGGATGACCGAACGCTGCGGGATGAACACGCCGGCCTGGATGCGCTCGAGCGGTTTTGCGGGTCGGCTGAGCGAGCCGCCGATGAAGAGCGCGATGTTTACGAGAAGGCTGAGGATCACGCTGTTGACCAGCGGGTCGGCCTCGGCGGGCGAGAAGGCGTCGAGGCCGGGGATAAGGAAATGCAGGATCGCAGTGGCGATATGCGAGTTGTCGGGCCCGCCGAAGCTTGGCAGGAAAAGGAGATAGGTCCAGATCAGAATGCCGCCGCCCAGTCCAAGTATCGCGCCGCGCGCATTGGCGCGCCACCAGATCAGCCCGCCGAAGAGCGGCGGCGCGAATTGCGCGATGGCCGCGAAGGAGAGCAGGCCAATCGACGCCAGCCCGGCGTTGATATCAGCCGAACGGTAATAGGCGTAGCCGAGCGCGAGAATAAGAAAAATCGCGGTGCGCCGGACCTTCAGGATCGTGCCCGAAAAATCGCTCCTGTCGCCGTCGCTGCGTATGATGTTGCGTCGAAGCAGGATCGGCATGACAAGGTCGTTGGACACCATGATGGCGATCGCCACGGAGGCGACGATGACCATGGCGGTCGCGGCGGAAAAGCCGCCGATGAAGGTGACGAGCGACAGCAGGCGCAGATCGTTCGCCAGCGGCAAGGACAGCACGAACTGGTCGGCGTTTCCCTGGCCGTCGAAAACCAGAAGTCCCGCAACGGCGACAGGGATAACGAAGATATTGATCGCGATCAGATAGAGCGGGAACAGATAGCGCGCGGTGCGCAGCTCGTCGTCCGTCCGGTTTTCGACGACGGTGACGTGGAATTGGCGCGGCAACATGATGATCGCGAAGGTGGACAGCATAGTCAGCACGATCCAGCGCGACGGGCTGGTCTGATGGCTGAGCGCTGCGACGACGTCCGGATGCTGCCGCGCTTCCTCTATCAGGTGTCCTGGCCCATCGAACAGGAAGAACGTGGCGAAGAGCCCGACCGCGGTAAAGGCCAGCAGCTTGACCACCGATTCGGTGGCGATCGCCAGGATCAGGCCGTTCTGGTGTTCGGTTGCGTCGGTGTGGCGCGTGCCGAAGATGATTGCGAAGGTGGCGAGCAGCATTGCCACGAACAACGAAATATCGGTCAGAAAAACGCCGCCGGGGGAGCCGGCGAGCGGCGCATCCGTGACGATGATGGTCACCGAGGATGAGACAGCCTTGAGCTGCAGCGCGATATAGGGAATCGTGCCGACGATCGCGATGATCGCGACCAGGCCGGCCACCATCGGGTTCTTGCCGTACCGCGCGGCGATGAAGTCGGCGATGGATGTGAGTTTTTCGGCCTTGGCGAGGTTGATGATGCGCCGGATTACAGGCAATCCGATCGTGAAGGCGAGGATTGGTCCGATATAGATGGTCAGGAATTCCAGGCCGCGATTGGCCGCAAGGCCAACCCCGCCGAAATAGGTCCAGGACGTGCAATAGACGGCAAGGCTCAAGGCGTAGATAAGAGGTCTGCCCCTGTTGACGGTGCGCGCAGTGACGCCCCTGCCGTCGCCATAGCTTGCGATGGCGAACAGAAGCAGCAGATAAAGCAGCGCCGATGTGACGATCACCCAGCCCGGCACAAGGGTCCTCCCGGCCAATCCATCCAGCTACGAACGGCCGTTCGCCGTTCCGCGCCAGAATAGCGGCAATCAATGCCGGCGCAAATGCGCACATAGTGCTAAGCGCAATCTGGTGGTAAATTGAATCAGAACTTTAGCAATAAGATGATTTTTCAAGTAGAAGGGAAGCATAGTAGATAAGTACAGCTATGCTGGCTGTATTGCAGACAAGAAGAGGGACGACATGCTCAACGAGTTCAAGGAATTCATCTCCCGCGGAAACGTCATGGATCTGGCGGTGGGCGTCATCATCGGCGGGGCTTTCGGCCTCATCGTCAAATCACTGACGGACGATATCATCATGCCGATCGTCGGGACGATCTTCGGCGGTTTCGATTTTTCCGACTACTACATTCCGCTTAGCGGCAACGTGACGGCGCAGACGCTTGCCGCCGCGCGCGAGCAGGGCGCCGTCTTCGCCTATGGCAATTTCCTGACCGTGCTCGTCAATTTCGTCATCCTGGCCTTCATCATTTTCCTGATGATCAAGGGCGTGAACTCGATCCGCAGGAAGCAGGACGAGGCTCCGGCCGAACCGGCCGCGCCGCCGGCGGACGTCCAGCTTCTGACGGAAATCCGCGACCTTTTGAAAAAATAGAAGCGTTTGCTTCCGCCTCCATCTGGAGGCGGGATGGACGCATCAATGTTTTTGGCGTGTTTTTTGATACTGGACAGGCTATCGCCTGACAGCCAGGAGACAACCGATGTCATTGATCGAACACCTCAGCCCGCCCGCCCGCAACGCGCCTGAAAGCCAAATCGTCGCCGTGCTGAACTACGGGCGCGATCGCGAGGGACTGATTCCCCTGTGGGTTGGAGAGGGTGACCGGCCGACTCCCGACTTCATAGCCCGCGCCGCCAACCAGGGTCTCGAGAACGGCGAGACTTTCTATACCTGGCAGCGCGGCATTCCGCCGTTGCGCGAAGCGCTTGCCAGCTACTACGAGCGGCATTTCGGCGGCAGCCACGATCCGGAGACGTTTTTTGTCACCGGATCCGGAATGCAGTCGATCGTGCTCTCCGTAACCGCGGTCTGTCCGCCGGGAAGCGAAGTGGTCTACGCGACGCCGTCCTGGCCGAACATATCGGCGGCGCTCGCCATCTCGGGATCCACGCCGGTGTCGGTGCCGCTCGAATTCGGCGAAACAGGATGGACCCTAGAAACGCAGCGTATTGCGGACGCCGTCACGCCGAAAACCCGTGCGATTTTTCTCAACACGCCGTCGAATCCCTGCGCCTGGGTCGCGAGCCGCGAGAATCTTGCCGATATTCTCGATATTGCGCGTCGCCACGGCCTGTGGATCATCGCCGACGAGATCTATTCGCGCTTCTACTACGCCGGACATCGCGCGCCGTCCTTCCTCGACGTGGCTGACACGGATGACCGCATCATCTTCGTCAACTCATTCTCCAAGAACTGGTCGATGACGGGCTGGCGGGTCGGTTGGATCAAGGCCTCGGCCGAACTCGGGCAGGTCTTCGAAAACCTCATCCAGTATTCGACGTCCGGCGTAGCGCAGTTCATGCAGCGAGGCTGCGTCGCGGCGCTCGAAGAAGGCGAAGGGTATGTCGAGGACCAGAAGGCGCGCGCGCGATGCGCCCGGGACGCGTTGTGCGACGCGCTTCTCGCCACGAACCGGGTGCGGATGGTCAGGCCCGAAGGCTCATTCTATGCGTTCTTCGCGATCGACGGTCTGGAAGACACGGCTCGCGCGAGCTACCGCATCATCGACGAGGCCAATGTCGGTCTTGCGCCCGGGACCGGTTTCGGGCCGGGCGGCGAACAGTTCTTCCGGGCCTGTTTCCTGCGTCGTCAGGATCAGGTCGAGGAGGCGGCCAGCCGGCTCGCCGAGTTCATTTCAAGAATTTAGAAGAGATCGGGCTGCCCAAAGAGGCAGGCCGACCGGCGCGGCTATCCGTGTGAGGGGCTTTCGCCCACCATCGCGATCAGAGGATTGGTCTAACCGCCTGCCTTCGACACAGGAAGACGGACCACGCCGTCGACGCGGGCGTCTTCCGTGCGCTCCTCGCCGGCGAAGGGAATTCCGAGCGTGTTCCAAACCTCGGTCAGTGCGCTGACCAGATCCGCGATCAGAACATCGTCGTGGAACGGGCTCGGGGTGATGCGCAAGCGCTCGAGGCCGCGCGGCACGGTCGGGTAGTTGATCGGCTGGATATAAATGCCGTGCACGTCCATAAGGCGGTCGGACGCCGTCTTGCAGAGTTCCGGGTCGCCAACCAGAATCGGAACGATATGGGTGTCCGATGGCATGACCGGCAGTCCGGCGTCGCTCAAGGCGTCCTTCGTCTTGCGCGCCTGGAGCTGGTGCTGCGCGCGCTCGGTCTGCGAGGTCTTGAGATGCCGGATTGAGGCGGTCGCAGCCGCTGCGATCGAAGGCGGCAGAGCCGTTGTGAAGATGAAGCCGGGCGCATAGGAGCGCACGGCGTCGATCAGCGCGCGGGAACCGGTGATGTAGCCGCCCAGCGCGCCGAACGCCTTGGCGAGCGTTCCCTCGATCACGTCGATGCGTGACGCAAGGCCGTCGCGATCGGTGATGCCGCCGCCGCGCAGACCGTACATGCCAACGGCGTGGACCTCGTCGATATAGGTCATGGCGTTGTATTTGTCCGCCAGATCGGCGATCGCCTCGATCGGTGCGATATCGCCGTCCATCGAGTATACGGATTCAAAGACAATCAGCTTGGCGCGCGACGGATCGGCGCTGGCCAGCAGGTCTTCCAGATGCTCGAGGTCGTTGTGACGGAAGATCTTCTTTTCCGCGCCGGACCGTTTGACGCCTTCGATCATCGAGGCGTGATTGAGTTCGTCGGACAGGATCAGGCAGTTCGGCAGAAGTCTTGCAATCGTCGAGATCGACGCCTCATTGGAAATAAAGCCGGAGGTGAAGACGAGCGCAGCTTCCTTGCCGTGCAGATCGGCCAGTTCGTGCTCGAGCTCGACCAGCGGATGGTTAGTGCCGGAAATATTGCGCGTGCCGCCGGCGCCGGATCCCATTTTGCCGGCCGCATTGCACAGCGCTGAAATCACGTAGTCATGCTGACCCATGCCGAGATAGTCGTTGGAGCACCATACGGTGACTTCGCGCATCGTGTCGCCAGAGCGGTGAATGGCGCGTGGAAACCTGCCTGCGATCCGTTCGAGATTTGCAAAGACGCGATAACGCTTTTCCGCGTGCAGCTGATCGACTGCGTTCTGGAAGATGCCGCGATAGTCCATTAACCAAAGTACTCCGGTTCGTTACTGGGCCGGGTGTGATCGACCTGCCCCAGGCAGTTCCATAGCTTATACCGCGACCAAAAAGACCGCTAGCAGAAATTAGACTAAATCTAAACATGCAAATATGACGCAGCCTTGATCCTGATTAATCCCGCGCGTTTCTCCCCGTCGAAGGCCTGTCATTGATGGCGGCGATTAGACGAAAGGCTATGCAACTAAAGTCTTATAACCGAATGGCTTATTGCGGGTTCGTAACATTGCGTTAGCATTCCGGCAGTTCTGGTCGGGAGTCAGAACAGTCTTTCAGTGATATTCGGGAGGAATAGTATGTCCAAGATCGCATTGACACGCCGTAACCTGCTCAAGGCAGGCGCAGCATCGGGTGTCGCCCTGGCAGCGCCAATGAGTTTCGTGCGCGGCGCCTATGCCGAAGAATTCTGCAACATGCCCACGGGCGGCACCGTGACACTCGGGTTCAACGTTCCGCAGTCGGGCCCCTACGCCGACGAAGGCGCGGACGAGCTGCGCGCTTACCAGCTGGCCGTCAAGCACCTGAACGGTGAAGGCGACGGCGGAATGCTCAACACCTTTTCGTCCAAGGCGCTCAAGGGCAACGGGATCCTGGGCAAGAAGGTCGAATATGTAACCGGCGACACCCAGACCAAGTCCGACGCTGCGCGCGCTTCGGCGAAACGCATGATCGAAAAAGACGGCGCCATCATGATCACCGGCGGATCCTCGTCCGGCGTCGCCGTCGCCGTGCAGGGCCTGTGTCAGGAAAACGGCATCATTTTCATGGCCGGTCTGACCCACTCCAACGACACCACCGGCAAGGACAAGAAGCGTTTCGGCTTCCGTCACTTCTTCAACGCCTACATGTCCGGTCAGGCGCTTGGTCCGATCCTCGCCGAACAGCTCGGCAAGGATCGCACGGCCTACCATCTGACGGCCGACTACACCTGGGGGTGGACGCAGGAAGAGTCGATCAAGAACGCGACCGAAAACCTCGGCTGGAACACCGCCAACGCAGTACGCACGCCGCTCGGCGCCGGCGACTTCTCGCAGTACCTGACGCCGGTCCTGAACTCGGGCGCGGATGTTCTGATCCTGAACCACTACGGCAAGGACATGGTTAACTCGCTCACCCAGGCCGTTCAGTTCGGCATGCGCGAAAAGCAGGTTAACGGCAAGAACTTCGAGATCGTCGTTCCGCTGTTCTCCCGCCTGATGGCGCAGGGCGCCGGCGAAAACATCAAGGGCATTCTTGGCACGACCAACTGGAACTGGTCGCTGCAGGACGACGCCTCCCAGGCGTTCGTCAAATCGTTCGGCCAGGAATACGGCTTCCCGCCGTCCCAGGCTGCGCACACCTGCTACGTCCAGACGCTGCTTTACGCCGACGCATGCGAGCGGGCCGGCGCCTTCACGCCGCCGCAGGTCATCGAAGCGCTCGAAGGCTTCGAGTTCGACGGCATGGGCAACGGTCCGACGCTCTATCGCGCCGCCGACCATCAGTGCTTCAAGGACGTGCTCGTCGTGAAGGGCAACGAAAATCCGTCGTCGCAATTCGACTTGCTCGAAGTGGTCAAGATCGTTCCGCGCGATCAGGTGACCTACGACCCGTCAATCT
Organism: Hoeflea sp. CAU 1731; assembly: GCF_039888615.1. Taxonomy (NCBI): domain Bacteria; kingdom Pseudomonadati; phylum Pseudomonadota; class Alphaproteobacteria; order Hyphomicrobiales; family Rhizobiaceae; genus Hoeflea; species Hoeflea sp. CAU 1731. Next base: position 218,867 of record NZ_JBDQQS010000005.1, read on the forward strand.
TCGGCGGAGAGCTTGGCCCGGCAGACGTCAAGAAGTGCTGACGCGCTGAACTGCGCACAATGACATCGGACCGGCCGCACGTTCGGCCGGTCCATATGGCGAGCTATTTCGCCTCGGGGACGTAAGCACAGGCTTTCGAGATGGACGCACTATTACTTCAATTCCTCAACGGACTTGACAAGGGCGGAGCCTACGCGCTGATCGCTCTCGGATTGACGCTGGTCTTTGGAACGCTGGGCGTGGTGAATTTCGCCCATGGCGCCCTGTTCATGCTGGGCGCGTTCTGCGCCGTCACCTTCAACAAGTTCCTCACGCTTGAAAGCGTGGTTCTCGACCCGGAACAGAAAACAGCGTGGGGCACGCCGCTCGAAATTCGCACGCCTTACGTCGAGGCCTGGCTCGGAGATTTCGGCGGCTTTCTGCTGAACTACTCGGTGCCTGTCTCGATCATTGTCGCGATACCCGTCATGCTTTTGATTGGCGTGGTCATGGAACGCGGCCTGATCAAGTACTTCTACAAGCGGCCGCACGCCGACCAGATCCTGGTCACCTTCGGCCTCGCTATCGTCATTCAGGAAATCATCAAGCACTATTTCGGGGCCAATCCGATTCCCCAGGCCGCTCCCGAAATCGTATCGGGCAGCGCCGATATCGGCGCCTGGTTCGGACTTGCCGGCACGATCGTCTATCCCTGGTGGCGTCTTGTCTATTTCGGCTTTTCCGTCGTTGTCATCGGCGCCGTCTTCGCCTTCCTGCAATTCACGACCTACGGCATGGTCGTCAGGGCCGGCATGCGCGACAGCGAGACGGTTGGGCTTTTGGGCATCAACATCCAGAAACGGTTCACGGTCGTCTTCGGTCTCGCCGCAGTCGTGGCGGGGCTCGCCGGCGTGATGTACACGCCAATCCTGCCGCCCGACTATCACATGGGCATGGATTTTCTCGTCCTGTCGTTTGTTGTGGTCGTCGTCGGCGGCATGGGATCTCTGCCTGGCGCTGTTCTTGCAGGCTTCCTGCTTGGCATACTGCAGTCTTTCGCCTCGATGAACGAGATCAAGAGCATCTTTCCCGGTATCGATCAGATCATCATCTATCTCGTCGCCGTCATCATTTTGCTGACCATGCCGCGCGGCCTGATGGGACGCGAAGGCGTGATGGAGGACTAGACCATGACAAAGCTACTAGACAGAGAACCCGTCGCGCTCCTGGTCTTTTCAGCCGTCATCCTGCTGATGCCGCTCTGGCTGACGCCGCTCGGCGCCAATTATCCTGACTTGCTCCAGAAGTTCGCAATCTTTGCGATTTTCGCCATGGGCTTCAACATCCTGTTCGGCCTGACCGGATACCTTTCCTTCGGGCATGCGGCGTTTCTCGGCGTCGGCTCATACGCCGCTGTATGGTCCTTTAAGCTCTTCACCATGAACGTGCTGCCCGCGATCGCCTTCGGCATCCTTTTCTCCGGCATCTTCGCGTTCCTGATCGGTTATGTGAGCCTGCGCCGTTCCGGAATCTACTTCTCGATTCTGACGCTGGCTTTTGCGCAAATGTGCTACAATCTGGCCTATTCGGTGCTGACGCCGATCACCAACGGCGAAACCGGTCTGCAACTGACCCTGCAGGATCCCCGCATCATCGACCGTATGTTCGGACCGGCGGGTTCAGGCCTGCCCTCGACGAACGTTTTCGGTCTGTCCATGAGCGGCTATCCCGGCTTCTATTTCTGCGCCGTGATGCTGATCATCTGCTTCTACATCAGCCGCCGCATCTTCAAGTCTCCCTTCGGGCTGACCCTGCTCGGCATCAAGTCAAACCAGAACCGCATGAATTACACCGGATTCAACACGCGGCCCTATACGCAGACGGCCTTCGTCATTTCCGGAATGTTCGCCGGACTCGCTGGCTCGCTGCTGGCGGTGACCGATCCGCTGGCCGGCGCTGAGCGCATGCAGTGGACGGCTTCCGGCGAGGTCGTTCTGATGACGATCCTCGGCGGCGCAGGGACGCTGATCGGCCCGATGCTGGGCGCCTGGCTGATCAAGTATTTCGAAAATATCTTTTCCGCCTTCAACGACGCCACGCTCGAGCAGACCTTTTCTTTCCTGCCCGAGCCGCTGGCGAATGCGGCCGTGGCCATTACCGGACTGTTCGTCGGCGAAGGCTGGCACCTCACGCTTGGCGTGCTCTTCATGCTGATCGTCATCTTCCTGCCAGGCGGCATCATGGAAGGCTGGCGCAGACTGGTGCGCTGGATCGGCGGGGGCGGCGGCGGCAAGGCCAAGACCGAAAGCGCCGCCGTGGCGCAACCGGCGGAATAGGGAGGAATCGACATGGTCGCCAATGCAGTTCTCCACGTCGCCGACGTCCACAAGAATTTCGGTGGTTTGCGCGCGCTCAGCGATGTCGATCTTCGGGTCGACGAGGGCGAGACCCACGCCATCATCGGGCCGAACGGCGCCGGCAAGTCGACCCTGCTGAACGTCTGCGTCGGGCGCATCAAGCCTGACAAGGGACACGTGGTCTTCGACGGAGAGGTTCTCGACAGCCATACGCCTTACGAGATCAACCAGCTCGGCGTTTCTCGCGTGTTCCAGACGCCTGAGATCTTTCCGGACCTGTCGCTGCTCGACAATGTCATGATCCCGGCCTTTGCAAGCCGCGACGGCGCCTTCAAGCTGCGCCCCTTCAGAAAGCTTCGTCTTGAGGGGGACATTCGCGTCGATGCGGAGAAAAACCTGGAAGAGGTCGGCCTCGCCGCGTTCAAGGACGCGGAAGCCGGATCTTTGTCGCGCGGCGACAAGCGCAGGCTGGAGCTGGCCATGTGCCTGATCCAGAAGCCGAAACTTCTGCTGCTCGATGAGCCGACAGCCGGCATGTCACGGCATGACACCAACCGGACGGTCGATCTTCTGAAGACGATCAAACAGCGCGGCATGACGAAGGTCATCATCGAGCACGACATGCATGTGGTCTTCTCGCTCGCCGACCGGATATCCGTGCTCGCGCAGGGCCGGATCATTGCCTCCGGCAGGCCGGAGGAGATCAAGGGCAACCCGGTCGTGCAGGAAGCCTATCTGGGCGGGGCGCATTGACATGTTGACGAGAACAGATACCAATGAGACCCAGTTCCAGGGGACGGAAGTTTCAATGTCGGAAACCCGCCAGTCTTTTTTCATCGTCAGGGACATACATTCCTACTACGGCGAATCCTACATCGTTCAGGGCATTTCGCTTGAACTGAACGAGGGCGAGATTCTCGCATTGCTCGGCCGCAACGGCGCCGGAAAAACCTCGACATTGCGCACCATCGCCAGGGTTGACGACCCGGCCTTGCAGCGCGGCGAAATCTATCTCAACGGCGTAAGTCTTCACGACAAGAAGGCCTGGCAGGCGGCCCAGCTCGGCATCCAGCTCGTTCCCGAGGACCGGCGCATCATTGGCGGTCTGACGGTCGAGGAAAACCTGGTCCTTTCACAGGTCGCAGAGCCAAAGGGCTGGGAGCTCGAACGCATATACGAGCATTTCCCTCGGCTGGCCGAAAGACGCACGCAGATCGGCACCACCCTGTCCGGTGGCGAGCAGCAGATGCTCGCCGTCGCCCGCGCGCTGGCCCGCGAGGTCAAGCTGCTTCTTCTCGACGAACCCTATGAAGGTCTGGCTCCCGTCATCGTCCAGGAGATCGAATCCATCGTGCGGCAGATCAAGGAACTGGGCATCACGACCATCATCGTCGAACAGAACGCCGTGGCGGCCCTCAAGCTTGCCGACAAGGCGGTGATCGTCGATATGGGAGAAGTGGTCTTTTCCGGCAGCGCGCGCGAGGTTCTCGACAATGAGGAACTGCGCAACGAATATCTGGCGATCTGACCGGAAATAGATCGGAAGGATAGGTCCGGAGGCTAAGGAATACTGCGATCGAAGTCGCGCCATGAGGTGCGCGTCGACATAGTCGCCGCGGCGACAGGCGTAACTCCTGATCGTGCTTTCCATTTCCTGCGGGCCGACCGGAATTTAAGCCGCGACCTCGCATCTTTCTCATACGGGATCTTTGGCATTGAGCGTTAGCTCAGCCGGTCAGTCAAGATCCGGGACTTTCGCAGTGATCTCTATCATCGAGAACCAGCGCGCGAGGTCCGCGATGTCCTCGTCGGTGAGGTCGGCGGCGATAATCGACATCTGCTCATGCTGTCGTTCGCCGCTTCTGAATGCCTTGAGCTGGGACGTCAGATAGGCCGCGTTTTCACCCGCGATATGCGGAGCGTTCGGGGCGACGGCTATTCCGTCCGGGCCGTGGCATGGCGTGCATGCCATTGCTTTGTCACGACCGGCGGCGGCGTCCTGCGCCTCCGCCGATGAACATAGGCAGGCCAGCAACAGCAGGCCTGCCTGAAACGATCTAGTCACCAAAGGTGATCCGGTAGATGACGTTGGCGAAATCGTCGGAGACGATGAGGGAACCGTCGGGCAGTTCCTCGATATCGACCGGCCGGCCAACGGCCGCGCCTCCATCGAGCCATCCTTCAGCGAACACCTCCGTGCCAGTCGCGTTTCCGTCATCATCGAATTTCACGCGCATGATGCGATAGCCGTCCGGCACGGTTCTGTTCCAGGAACCGTGCTGGGCGACGAAGGCGTCATTCATGTACTCGCCCGGAAACATGTCGCCTTCATAGAATTCGATTCCGAGATTGGCGGTGTGCGCGCCGAAGTCGATCACGGGCGGTGTTAAAGGCACTGGCGGCTCCTTGTCTTCGAACCCGCTAAGTTTCGTGTCCTGTCCGCCAACATAGGGAAAGCCGAAATTCTGACCGATTTCGGTGACGACGTTGAGTTCGTCCGCCGGAATATTGTCGCCCATACCGTCGGCGCCATTGTCTGTAAACCAGAGCTGGCCCGTCTTCGGATGCCAGTCGAAACCGACGGAATTTCGGACGCCGTCAGCGACGACTTCCCAGTTGGATCCGTCCGGGTCCATCCGCACGATCTTGCCGGTATTGGCGGTGAGTTCGCAAATATTGCAGGGCGCGCCAAGGGATACGTAAAGCTTTCGATCTGGCCCGAAGCCGATGTAGCGCCAGCCGTGCAGAAACTCGCTGGTCATGTTTTCATTGATCGGAATCAGCGGATCCAGCGGCAACGCAGTGTCGAATTCCGCAGGCACGGGCCACATGGCGATCTTGTCCTGCATGCCGACATAGAGCATCGAATCCTGCATGGCGACGCCGTTGGGCACATTAAGCCCGTTGACCCGTTCGCGAACTTCGTCTGCGACACCGTCGCGATTGTTGTCGACCATGGAATAGATGTGGCCGTGTCGCGACCCGACATAGATCACGCCGTTCGGTTTACCCACTTCGATTTCGCGTGGCTTGGGCATTTCGGCAAAGATCGAAATCTTGAATCCGTCCGGTAACCTGATCTTCGAAAGAACGCCCGAATAGTCCGTATCCGTGGCCATAGCTGGCGCGGAAAGCGTAGCGACCAGCGCCACGCTGCACAACAGTTTCGCGTACATGTAAACTCCTCCCAAGAATTACCATGCGCTTCAAACTATACGTGTATCGCGAGAGAAAGTGCAAGCTTATGTTGGGCTTTGCGCGATTAACGAAGAATGTGTGCTTTCGGATATATTGATTGTGTCGAGGCGTTACCATGGTAGCTTGCGGGAATCTGTTCGCCCGTGAAAGGAAAATCCATGCGCCTAACACGCAGAACCCTCATGAACTGCGTTGCGAGCCTGTCGGGCGCTTCAGCGCTCGGGCTCCTGCCGGCGATGGCGTCCGAATGGCCGGAGCCGGACGCCTGGGACGCGCTTTCCAAGGCGGTTGGCGGCCGGCTGCTGCCGGTGCCGTCGCCGTATGAAGCCTGCGCGATCGACCCCGCTGGCGAAGACTGTTCGACAATGCTCGCAAATTTGAAGAATCCGTTTTTCGCCCAGCGTCACGCCGGCGCCACTCAGACGAACGGATGGCTCGACGCATGGAAAACGGTCGTCAGTCCCTATGCGGTCGCCGCGAACTCGGCGAAGGACATCGCAGCTGCGGTCAACTTCGCCCGTGACAACGGGGTCAAACTGGTCGTCAAGGGCGCCGGACATGACTATCTAGGCCGCAACTGCGCGCCCGATTCCCTGCTGGTCTGGACCGTGCACATGCGGGACGTGACATTCATCAAGAGCTTCAAACCGGAAGGCGCGTCGAAAGACGTCGAGGCTCTGCCGGCGATCAGCGCCGAAGCCGGCGCGCTCTGGGTCGACGTTTACCAGGCGGCAAGCGCCAACGGCCGCTATGTTCAGGGCGGCGGCTGCACCAGCGTCGGCGCCGCCGGAGGCTTCGTCCAGGGCGGCGGTTACGGCAGTTTCTCCAAACGATTTGGATCAGGCGCCGGCGGCGTGCTGCAATATGAGGTCGTGACCGCGGACGGTGAAATACTGACGGCGAACGCCCACCAGAACGAGGATCTGTTCTGGGCGCTGCGCGGTGGAGGCGGCTCCACCTTCGGCATCGTCACGAAGGTGTTCTACCGCACCCATGACATGCCTGAAATCATGGGTCTCGTGCAGGGCAGTCTGAAGGCTGACGGAGACCTTGCCTTTCACCAGCTCTTGAAGCTGCTGTTCGACTTCTTTCCCGATCATCTGAACAATCCCCACTGGGGCGAACAGATCAGGGTCAATCCGGACAACTCCGTCGACATCTTCATGACGTGGCTCGATATGAGCGTCGAGGAGGCGAAAGCCGTCTGGCGGCCGCTGCTTGACAAACTCGCGCACCATCCAGACTTGTTCACAAGCGAAATGGCCTATCAAAGCCATCCCTTCAAGGATCTCTGGAATATCGACTACTGGAAAGAAACAGACCCGGATTTCATCGTCATCGACGAACTGCCGGGCGCAGTGCCCGGTCATTTCTGGTGGAAATCGAACAGCGGAGAAGCGGCCGCTTTCATCGACGCCTACCAGTCGCGCTGGATCCCTCTGAAGCTCTTCGATAATCCAAGTAAACTCGCGACGCTGTTCCTGCAGGCGTCGCGCTTCGCAAGCCTGAGCCTGCATGTCAACAAGGGGCTGGCCGGCGTTCCGGCGGACGTGATGGAGCGCGAGAGGGAGACGGCCATTCACCCGGCCGCGCTGGAAGCCGGCGCCCTGGTCATTTCCGCCACGCGCCAATCCGGGCGCTATCCGGACATGCCGGACCATGAACCCGATATCGACAGTGGACGCGAAAAGGCCCGCCGCATCTCATCCGCCATGGAATTGCTGCGCGAAGCCACGCCGGGAGGCGGCGCATATCTCAACGAATGCGACTATTTCGAAGCGGGCTGGAAACAGGCGCTATACGGACCGCACTACGGCCGACTGCTTGCAATCAAGCGCAAATACGATCCGGAAAACGTGTTTCGGGTGCATCACGGCGTCGGCAGCGATCTGGTCTGAGAAAGCCAAAACGCGTCATCCCGCGGCTGAAATGCCCTTGCGGTTGTCCAAAAGTCGCCATACCGGCTGGTCCGGCATGCCGGAAATCGACTTTTCGCCGATATTCTCGAGTTCGAACTGCTCGCTGAGGGCGCGCGCCATTTCGTCCTGGACACTAATCTGCATCGGGTCGGAGAAACTCTGAAGCATGGTGGCGTGATTCACCGCCGGACCGAAAATATCGTAGACATATTTCTGAATGCCGACGACGGAGCCGACAACGGAGCCGGTGCCGAGCCCGATGCGGCATTGCCATTGGTGCGGATGGCTGGCGTTGCGCCGCTCCAGATAACGCACGAAACGGATTGCGGCGTTGGCCGTGGCGCGGGCATGGTCAGGCGTCGGATCGGGCAGTCCCGCGACCGTGATGTAGGCGTCGCCGATCGTCTTGATGCGCTCGCAGCCGAACTGCTCGCCGATCCGGTCGAATGAGCTGTAAATGTCGTTGAGTTCGGTCACGGTAACGCTGGGGTCGAGCGTCGTCACGGTTTCCGAAAAGCCGACGAAATCCAGCATCAATACCGAAACGGGTTCGTAGAGCTGCGGCGTGACCACCCCGAAGGTCTTGTATTCCTCGTAGACGGAGCGCGGCATCAGGTTGAGCAGCAGCTTTTCGACCTGCTCCTTCTCGCGCTTGATCTCGCGGGTATTGCGCTCGACCATCATCGAATAGGAATCGATCATCGATTCCAGTTCCCGTATGCGGGTGATGTTCTGGCAAACGAGCACGGCGATTTCAGGCTCGCGATCCTCGGTCGCGGTGAAATCCAGAGCGATCACCATGGTTCGCCGCTTCTTCTTGAACTTGACCTCGGTCGTGTAGCGGCCCGTCTCGTTCAGGCTCTTGTTCAGTTCCTCGACGTCGAAATCGGTGAATATGTCCTGCAAAGTCGCCGGGCCGTTCGGGTTGCCGAACCATTCCTCGAATGTGTCGTTGTGGAAATGAAACTGCAGGGTTTTCCTGCCAAGCAGGGCGACCCCGACTCCGATGGCGCGCAGCAGCTGTTCGTTGATGGCTTCGATTGACATTGACTAATCCACAATCAGTTCTCTACGCGCCTCGATAGCTTCGAGAGCAATCCGGACATCCGCCGGTTCAAAACCGTGATTGGCGAGCGTCTCCTCCAATACGGCTTTCAGTTCGTCGAAATGGGCGTTGGTGATGTCCAGATTTCTGTGGAACTGGCGGAGCTGCACGTCCGAATAGGACGCCGGTCCGCCGAGCAGCGACGATATGAACTTGGTCTGGTGGTCCACCATGCGCGACATGTCGATATCGTCGAAGAACGGGCCGATCTCGTCGCTGTCGAGCAGAGTGTCGTAAAAAGCCAGGACCACCTTGCTTACGCTTGAGAATCCACCGTACTTCTCAAAAAGCGTTTTGTCAGACATTCTTCCGGTGCCTTTGCTCGATGGCCAAAGTCAGTTGCCGCGTTGCGGATGGAAGCACATCCGCCAATCACGTCAACAGTTTCCACCACAACCGCTTGGTCAGGCAATCTTCCTGTCTGTCTTTATCCGGTGCGTGAGACAGGCGTGCTCCGCGACTCTGTCGAGCCAGTTGGTGAAAAAGCGGCGTGCTGTAGTTCCCCATGTCTTGTCGCCGATTTTTCTGGTGCTTGCAACATTACAGTGGTCCAACGGCTCTCTAATACTTTGTCCCGACAGCCGGTCACGACGATATTCCTTGTAAAGCGTGTCCGTTTCATACTCGAGATGATTGAACATGTAGACGGACCGGGTCATCCGGTCTTCCACCAGCGCCGGGCCCGTCTGGTCGCAACCAGCGACCAGTTTCAAGGATCTTGGATGTTTCAGAATGTCGAGAGGCTCGACCGTCGTATGGCGCGACACCGGTGTTGGAAACACCGGGCCGAGACCGGCGGCAATATCCGATCCTGATTCGATGATGTGTTGAGGAAATACGCCGAAAGCCTTCTCCTCCAGCGGCTTCTTGGCGATCCCGTGGTAACGGTAGAGTGCCGCCTGCGCTGCCCAGCAGATGAACAGGGCCGGCATGTGGGAGGCGCGCACGAAGTCCAGGATGGCGGCCAGCTGTCGCCAGTAGTCGACATCGCAAAACTCCAGATGCTCGATTGGCGCGCCGGTTACGATCAGACCGTCCAGTCTCGCGATCGTTCCGATTGTCGCCGGCCGGTACACCCTGTTCAGGTAGAAGGTCGGGCAATGGCGCGCCTGATGACTTGCCATGTGCAGAGGCGCCAGTTCGATATTGCGACTGTCGGCCGAAAGCAGCCGGGCGAACTGGCGCTCGGCGATCTTCTTCTTCGGCATCAGGTTGAGAAGTCCGATGCGAAGGGTCCGGTCCGGATGCCCGGAAATGAGCGGGCATCCTTCCGCAAGCAGTTCACGGATTGCGGCAAATCCCTGCGGAACGAATAAGGTCATGATCTTTCCCTCACGCGGCCAGTGAACCGGCCGGATGGTTGAGTTGCTTCGCAATGAGCGGAGCCAGATATTCGGCGTCGCGGCCGACGCCGTCGATGAATGTCGACGCCCTGCGGCGCATGAAGGGCAGGCCAAGCACGAACAGGCCGGGCGCGGCTGTGGCGCCTGAGGCGTTTTCGATTTCGCCGTGGCGGCCGAGCACCGGAACCTGCATCCAGGAATAGTCCCTGCGAAAGCCGGTCGCCCAGATGATCGTCTCAATCCCCTCGGCCCGTAAGTCGAGCCATCCTGCGGGATTGTCAGGCACATAGCCGCACTCCCTGGCAGCGGGATCTTCCGGCGCTTCTATCGCGTTGTCGTCGATATGGGCGTCGATGCGCGCGAGCAGTCGATGCCGGCGCTCACGCGCGGCCTTGCACTCAGTATCGAGGTCAGCCGCGAACTGCATATGCCGGTCCTCGGCGTTGACGGCGCGTCCGAGAATTCGGATGCCTTGTCGAGAAAGCTCGGCAAGGCCGATGGAGCGGCGGTTGTCGCTGCCGATCAACTGCAATGAAGGCTGTCTTGCCAGCTGTTGCGGGTCGGCGTCGAGCCGGCGCTCATCGGAAAGGAAGCCGCACAGGTCGAGCCATTCCGTGATGTCGCGGCCGCGATAGCTTCGCGGGACCGACACATGCCGGCCGGTCGAGATTGCGACGTTGCGGCCTGAACGGCGGATCTCCTCGGCGATCTGGATGCCGGACGCTGACGCGCCGATGACCAGCACCCCGCCTTTTGGCAGATTGTCCGCGTTTTTGTAATCGGACGGCGCCAGGTGCAGGATCCGGTCGGCCAAGCCGTTGGCTATGGCCGGAATGAAAGGTTTGTCGCATGCGCCTGTGGCGATAACGACCGTGCGCGCGAACCATTCGCCCCTGTCCGTGGCGATCCGGTAGCCGCCGGTTGATGTGCAAAGCCGTGTGACGCGGGTGTTGGACATGACGGGGGCGGCAAAGGCCTGACGATAGTCTTCGAGCAGCCGGACAACGTCCCGGCAATGCATGAAGCCTTTCGGGTCGTCGCCGGAATACAGGTGCCCCGGCAATCTGGTCATCCAGTTGGGCGTCAGCAGGCGCAGCGAATCCCATCTCTCGCTGCGCCAGCGCTCGCCGACGCGGCCGCGTTCGATCAGGACATGATCGATGCCGAGGCTGGTCAGGCAGCGGCTTGTGGCGAGGCCGGCCTGTCCTGCTCCAATGATGACGACGTCGCTGCGAAATGACACGGGAAAAGCTCCGGATGGCGTTGAATTGGAGTTGCGGCGGGCGCTCTGTGCGCCCGCCGGTCCTGTCGTCAGGCGGTCTGGGCGACGATGTCGACGGGAACGCCGTTGGCCAGCACGTCGAACACGGCCGAGCGGGCGATCGACTGTTCGACGATCTTGCGCAGTTGTTCGGCGGATGCGTCGCCGCTGATCTTGAACGTGGCGCGAATGCCGCTGAAGCCATTGCGCACTTCGTCGTTCAGGCCAAGAATGCCCTGCACGTCGATGTCGCCTTCAACGGTCGTCTCGACAGAGTTCAGCTTGATCTGGCGGGCGGATGCGATGTTGCCGATTCCGGCCGTGATGCAAGCCGAAAGCGCGGCAAGCAGCAGTTCCACCGGAGTGGGGCCTTCGTCGTCGCCGCAGAGCACTGTCGTGTGGTCGGCGTCGACCGTCATGGTACGCTCGCGATCCTGTTCGGCGCCGGCGCCGAAATAGTCCCGCATGGAAACCCGGCTGTGGGCGCCGTTGATCCAGTCGCCCTTGGCGCGGAAGGTGAATTTGGCGAGCTCCCGCGTATCGCCGACTGCGCCGATCGTGGCCAGAAGCGTCGGAACGTCGACGCCGTTCATGGCGACCTTGGCGGGCCTTGTGCTGGTTTCGGAGTTCATGGTGTGGTCCTTTGCAAGTGTGGTTTGGTTGATTTCGCGTTGTCGCTGTCCTGCGACAACCGCCGTTCTAGGCTCGCCTTGTTTCAGTCTGATACCGGCCAAGGGGTCATCGGGTTTCAATTGTTGCACGCGAGAGTTGTTGGCCATTGGGCGGCTCGTGAAGCCGGTTTTCGACAAGCCGCGTTCTGGCGCCTGACCTCGGGAAGCGCAGGTTCGGGCTGGCTTTTTGACGCGCGACGTCGCAGGATCGACCGGACGGGCCGAGAGGAAGGATTGCGGAGGACGAACCCGTGCGCTGAAACAATTGAAACAATTCGCGCCGCCGCAGAAAACCGGTTGAAACGTTGATCGGGTACAGAATGACAATGCAGGATGAAACGAGCCACAGCGAGGACGACAAAGCGCGTGATCTTCTACGCGACGCGGTGGAATCCCTGGCCGAGGCATTTGCGCTCTGCGACGAGGACAATCGTCTCGTCCTGTTCAACCGGCGCTTCGTCGAGATGTTCCGGCCTATCGAGCCGCTTCTCGAACCCGGTCTCAACTGGGAGATCCTGCTGCGGGAAGCCGCGCGTCGCGGTATGCGGCTTCACGGCGTCGGCCGGGATGAGGCATGGACCGCCACCTTGTTCAGCGATACGCTGGAATATGTGCAGGATCTGGAACTGGAACATCTGGACGGTTCCAGCTACCTGGTGTCCATTCATCCGACGAAGCTTGGCGGCTTCGCGGTCACCGGCACGGACAACACGATCCGCAAGCAGGCGGAGGCGGCGGAACGCGACAGTGAACTCCTGATCCGGACCGTGCTGGAATCGAGCCCCGCAAACGTCATCATGTCACGGCTCGGCGACGGCATGATCATCTACCGCTCGGAAGCCGCCCGCGAACTCTTCGGAGACAAGAAGTCGACGCGCGACTTCTTCCTCAGTCCCGAGGATCGCGCCGACTACATTACGGTCATGATGCCCGAAGGCGGGGTGGACGATTACAGGATCAACCTTCTCAATGCCCGCGGGCAACCGTTTCCGGCCTCGATCTCGGGGCGCATGGCGGAGTACAAAGGTGAGGAAGTTGTGGTGGCCACCACCATAGACCTGACGTCCCAGGTCGAGGCGGAGGCGCTGATCCGTCAGGTGCTCGAGGCCTGTCCCGTTCCCATCCAGATGACCATCGCCGATTCCGGGCAGATCCTTTTCGCCAGCCCGGAGACCACGGCGCTCTTCGGTCCGGTCGAATCGTCCAGATCCTATTATGTCGACGAGCTCGCCAGGGTGAGATATCTGGATGAGCTCAAGCGTCGCGGCTGGGTGAAGAATTATCGGGCCGAATTCCGCAATGCGCGCGGCGACACGTTCTGGGGCGCCGTTTCGTCCCGGATGATCGGGTTCCAGGGACAGGAAGTCATTGTCTCCAATACGCGCGATCTGAGTGACGACCTTGCGATGCAGGACGAACTGGAACGGCAACGCGAGCTGCTTTTTCAGAACGAGAAGATGTCGGCCCTTGGCGAACTGCTCGCCGGCGTCGCGCATGAACTCAACAATCCGCTGACAGTTATCGTCGGACATTCGATGATGATGCTGGAGGACATCGAGGATCCGGAGGCGCGCAAGCGCGTCGAAAAGATAAACGCCGCCGCCGAACGCTGCGCCAGGATCGTGAAGACCTTTCTGGCGATGGCGAGACAGCAGCCGGCGCGGATGGAGAAGACGGATATCAACGCCATAATCCGCACGGCGGTGGACGTCGCCGGCTACGGTCACGCCGCCGACGGCATAGAGATCAATTGCATCCTGGACGACAGTCTTCCGGAAATCGTCGCGGACGCCGACCAGATCACGCAGGTTCTGATCAATCTTGTCATCAACGCGGAACATGCGATCACCAGGTCCGGAACAGGCAGCCGCATCGAGGTCACGACCAGGACCGGCGCCCATGGATCTGTCGAGATCTATGTTGACGACGACGGTCCGGGCATTGCGGAGGCAATCCGGCCGCGGATCTTCGAACCCTTCTTCACCACCAAGGACGTCGGAGAAGGCACCGGCATCGGCCTTGCCTTTTGTCACCGCATCATCCTTTCGCATGGCGGCCAGATATGGCTGGACCGAGGCGGACAGGGAGGCAGCCGTTTCGGCATCAGGTTGCCCGTTCGCGACCAGCCGGAACCCGCGGCGGAAGCGCCCCACCCCATCGAAGCGAAAAACACTGTCCGGATACTGGTTGTCGACGACGAGGAGGACGTGGCGGAGCTGATCTCGCTTATCCTGAAACGGGAGGGTTTTCAGCCCGACACGGCCGAATCCGGCCCCGACGCAGTCGCGTGTCTGCGCCGCGCCCGATACGATATCATTCTGAGCGATCTCAATATGCCCGGGATGGACGGGCGCGGATTGTACGAGGCTGTCAGCGAAGAATTCCCCGAGATGCTGGACCGGTTGGGTTTCATCACCGGAGATACGATGGGCCAGGCCTCGCAGAGGCTTCTGGAGGAGACCGGGAGGCCTTATCTTGAGAAACCGGTTGCGCCAGCGGATCTGCGTGAACTTGTAGGAAAGCTGCTGGGAAACGATAGCGAGGGGAAGCTTTAGATGGAAAACGGCGATATCCGCATACTCGTCTGCGACGACGAACGCGACGTGCGCGAAATGCTGCAGGAATATCTGCAGAAACGCGGCTTCATGGTGTCGACCGCCGGCAACGGCGTGGAACTGCGCGAGGTCCTGGCGGAACTCGGCGTCGATCTGATCATTCTCGACATCAACATGCCGGGAGAAGACGGACTCTCGATCCTGAGATCGCTTCGACCGGACAATGCGACGCCGGTCATCATGCTGACGGCTGCGGGCGAAGTGGTGGACCGGATCATCGGGCTCGAGATGGGCGCGGACGACTATCTCGGGAAGCCGGTCGATCTTCGGGAACTGGAAGCCCGCATCAAGGCGGTGTTGCGCCGCAGGTCAGTCGGCGAGACCGAAAAACAGTCGAAAGACAAGACGCGCTCGGCCCGATTTGGCGAATTCCAGCTCGATATCGAAGCCGCCAAGCTGCTGGCGAGCGACGGAGCGGAAGTGCCGCTCACCGCCATGGAGTTCAGTCTCCTCAAGGTGTTCGCCGAAAACCGCGGCAGGGCGCTGACCCGCGACCAGATTCTTGAACAGGCGCATGATCGGTCCTGGGACCCGTTCGATCGCAGCATCGATATCCGGATCTCGCGCATTCGGCGCAAGGTGGAGGTCAATCCGGAAAAGCCGATGATCATCAAGACGGTGCGCGGCATCGGCTACATTTACGATCCGGAAGGGTGATACACGTCGCGAAAGCGGCTCCCGTTACAATTGAAACCCTTTTTCACGATGCACGATATACGGATGAAACATCCGGGGTCCAGTTTCCTTTTCCTGTTCAAGCAGAAAAGGAAGTCGGGCGATGTTCGACAGATCACGACCAGGATTGCAGACAAGTCCGCTCTCGCACGGTTATCCTGCCGCCGAGCCGCTTTTTGCCGGTGGCGCCGTCAGTTTCCGCCCCATGACGGCGTTCGACGCCTGGAAGCTGAGGGCGTTTCTCAACGAACTCACTGACAAGTCGCGCCGGGAGCGGTTTTTGCACCCGGTCAGCGAGATGCCGGACTACCTCCTGAGGACCCTGAGCCGCCTCGACGGCAGGCGACACGTCGCTTTCATGGCCGAGGTTTCGACGCAGGGCTCGAAAAGGATGGTTGGCGAAGCGCGCTACGTCGTCGATTCGGAACGACCGGACGAGGCGGAATTCGCACTTGCGGTCGATGATTGCTGGCGGGGACGCGGCATCGCTGCCCGACTGATGGAAACCCTTGAGGATCGCGCCCGCACGGCCGGTCTTCACCGACTGTTCTGCGATACGCTGGAAGACAATCACGCGATGCTGGGACTCGCTCGCCGATGTGGATTCGCGGTCATGGGGAACCGCCGGGAAGCCGGAGTGAAGCGCCTCGTCAAGGATCTTGTCGAATCGCGCGCGCTGCATTGACGCGTCGGACGGTCCTTTTTCAGTCCGGCCTCCGAAACAAAGGAAACAAATCTCGCTCCCTTGCGAAATCAGACAGAAACGACGGCATCCTACTGTTTGGTCATCGGAAATCCAATTCAGCCACGTGAAAGGCAGAGCAAATGAACACGCTAAAGAGACATGCATATGATTCGTTCCCGGGTTTCGAAGAGATGTTTCGCCATTTCTTCGCGCGGGCGGAACAGGCGCTGCGCAATCGCGCCCGTCGCTCCAGGGACATGCAGGCGCTTCGTGAAACACACGAACTCAATGACGCGCAATTGCGTGACATAGGTCTGAGACGAGGCGACCTCTTCGAGGTTTCGCGCCTGCCCGTAGAAGAGAATGCGACGGCCGAACTCGGACGCATTTCGCGGCGGACTCACCACTTCAACGCATGACAAGGAGAAAGATATGCCGATATTCCCGAAAGACGTCCGGATAGACACAAGCCGACATTCAATTGACGCAGGCAGGGGCGTGAAGCGCTCACTCAACGGCGTCGATGGCGGTATCTACAGACACTGGCGTCGAACGCGGGGCCGATAGGCGCCCGAAAAACTCCTCCCGACTGCGCCGCTTTGCAAGCGGCGATTTTTTTTGCGGCGACGCCGAGCGCCTTGCAATGTCGCGGTCAATCGTTGTTCGCGTTCGCCTCATCCGTCCGGTCTTCGCAACGAGACGGCGCCGATCCCGGCCCCGGAATGTTTCAGATGTTTCAAGAGTGGACTGAAAGATCATTTATCTTATTGAAATATAATAAAAAATTATATTGGATATTTCCCACAATTGAAACATCAAAGAGCATTCAGCGAAATCAACCTGAAACAGCAGCTCCCTAAATATGCAGCATCGAAAATGAACTCCCGCACAGTGTGAGGGAGCCAGCATGAAGGGATCTTGAAATGACTACGACGACCAGTCACGTTGCAGGACATGCGTTTGCCGGCTCTATGTGGCGGCGCGTAATGGGCATGCCCGGCCGCATCAGGGCGGCCAATCGCAATCGCCGGGAACACGCCACGCTGCTGGCGATGTCTTCCCATGAACTGCGCGATATCGGTTTATGCCGCGGCGACGTCGCCTTTGGCGTCTCAAGCGGACGCGGCGTATTCCGGGACATCGACTGATGATGGATCCGGAACTCGTCCCCATGGCGCTGATCCGCGAGGGCGTTCACATCACCAGGGCGGAGGCCAGTATTGCCGGTATCCGCATGCTGATGCTGAGCGTCCTGATTTGCGGCGCCTTCGGGGATTGCCGCCGAAAACGGGAGTGTCTGAAACCAAAAAATTGAAAACCCGGCTTCCAGGCCGGGTTTCTTGTTTTTTGGGGTGCAAGCCTTGGTCTATTGCTTGACCAGACCGCCGCCGCCAAGTCCGATCTTGCAGCTCGCCTTCAGCGGAACCCAGTTGCTCAGCTTCTTGAAATTCGGCGCGGATGCGCGGTAGCGCGCATCGATCGGCTGATGGATTTTCAGCGTGCGCGAATAGACGCCCATATATTTTCCGTTACCGGTCGCCTTTGTCTTGACCTGATAAGGGCCGGAGACGCTGCCGCCGCCGTCGCGCGCTATGTAGACCGGAACCGTTCCGGGCTTGTTGGTGAAAACCCAGACCATCATCTTGGCCTCGGTCGGACAGGCGTTGGTCTTGGGCGACTGGATGCCCATCTGCACCTGGGCCACCTTCAGTTTCGGTTGACCGCCGGACTGCAGGTCCAGGGCGTTGGCAAAGCCGGATGTCGCAATCAGTGTTGTCGCCGCCATTGCGGTGAGGAGGGTCTTTCTCATGGGTTCGTTCCTTTGTTGGCTTCCCGATGATTCCGACTATGCGACGAACGTATTGAATGTCTTCTGAACTGTCCATTCATCCGCCGTTCAGTCGGAAAGGCCCGCCTGAAGGACATTGCTTTCCTGCAAGAAAGCCGATCCGAAGGTCAGGTCTCGGCGATGATGTGTACGGCGTCCGGCCGCCAGCTTATGTGACAGTCCTCACCTTCCCGGATAATCACGACGTCTGCGCCAAGCACGCGCACCCTGACCGGATGATCGCCACTGTGACCGATCACAAGGGCATTGTCGCCGTAATTGACGATCGTGTCGACGGTCATGGTCGCCCATTCTCCGCTTTCGGGCGGTTTGCGGGAAATCTTCAGATGTTCCGGACGGATCAGGATGTTGACCGCCTGGCCGTTCGAGAACCGGGCGTCGGCCGTATAGCGGCAGGTTCCGAAAACCGCGCATTCGGCAACACCCGCGGCGGCGTCGACGACATGACCCGCCATGATGTTGCTTTCACCGACGAAGCCAGCGACGAAACGCGTGTTTGGACGGTGATAAAGATCCAGCGGGTCGGCGACCTGTTCGATCCGGCCCTTGTCGAAGACGACGATACGGTCGGACATCGACATGGCCTCCGTCTGGTCGTGTGTGACGAAGATCGTCGTCACGCCAAGACGCTTCTGGATGCGCTTGATCTCGATCTGCATCTGCTCGCGCAGATTCTTGTCCAGCGCGCCGAGCGGCTCGTCGAGAAGAAGCAGGGATGGCTCGAACACCAGTGCACGCGCCAGGGCCACGCGTTGTTGCTGACCGCCCGACAGCTCCTTGGAATGGCGCTCGCTGAAGCCTTTCAGGCCGACGAGTTCAAGCATCCGGTTGGCTTTCTCCAGGCCATCCCTGCGACCGACGCCCCGCATCTGCAGCGGGAAGTAGACGTTATCAACCGCGGTCTTGTGCGGAAACAAAGCGTAATTCTGGAAGACAATGCCAATGTTGCGCTGATAGGGCTTCAAGCCGTCCAGTGGTTTCCCATCGATGGTGATGTGGCCTTTCGTGGCCTGTTCGAAGCCGGCGATGATCATCAGCGTCGTTGTCTTGCCGGATCCGCTGGGCCCCAGAAAAGTGACAAATTCGCCGCGTTCGATATCCAGATTGACGTCGTCCAGCGCCTGAAAATCGCCGAACATCTTGTTGACGCCGCTAAGATTGAGATAACTGCTCATCGTTACTCCTGGGGGGCGAGGGCCGCCGGCGGCGGTTCTTGCCCGGCGTTTCTGGTGCGCAGCCGTCCACGGAGCCCCCTGACGAGATAGGGCGTGAGAAGACCGATCAGAACCACGACGAACAGAAGGGTGGAAATCACCGCGATCACCGGGTCCGCCTCCTGACGGATGCTGTCGAACATCTTGCGCGGCAGCGTTTCGGCGTCACGGCCGGAGATGAAGATTGCGACCACCGTCTCGTCGAAGGACTGAATGAACGCGAATAGCGCGCTGATCAGCAAACCCGGCCGCAGGATCGGCAATGTGATGTGGATGAAGGTTCTGACCGGACTGGCGCCGAGACTCTGCGCAGCTCTCTCAAGTGTGCGGTCGAACCCCTTGAGATTTGCAGACAGAACCAGGAAGGCGATCGGAACGGACAGACAGGAATGGGCGAGGATCACGCCGAGATGGGTGTGGACCAGCCGCATCTGGCCGAAGTAGGAGTAATAGCCGACAGCCATCACGATATGCGGCACAGCCATCGGCATCAGCATCATCACATTGGCGACGCTCTTGCCGTAGAATTTGTGGCGAACCAGCGCGAAGGTCGCCGGCACGACGAGGGTCATGGTGAGCACCGTAGTCGCCGACGCGATCAGGATGCTGTTCCAGGTAGGGCGCAGCCAGGACATGTCCCTGAAATAGGCGTCGTAGTAGCCGAGCCAGTATCCGGGCGGCGGGAATTGCAGCGACCGCGCGTCCGAGAATGACATCGGCACCACAATGACCAGCGGCGCTGCGATAAAGCAGACAACGACGAAACCGATTGCTTTCATCAATCCGTTCATGACGCCGTTACCCCCACAACCTGTCGAGGCCGAAGCGGCGGTGATAGATGGCGAGGATCACCATCGTGATCGCCAGCAGCACCATGGCCATGGCGGATCCGAGGCCGAAGGCGAGGAACTCCTCGATCTGGTGTCCGATCAGCCCGGCGATCATCTGTTCGCGCGGGCTGCCAAGAAGAACGGGCGTGACATAGAATCCGAGACAGATCACGAAAACCAGCACCAGGCCGTTGGCGATGCCTGGCGCGGTCAGCGGCAGATAGACGTGCCGGAACACCGAAAATCCCCTGGCTCCCAGGCTTTCCGCCGACTTGACGAGCGCCGGATCGATCTTCTTCATCACAGTGTAGATGTTCATGATCATGTAGGGCGCCAGGATGTGGACCATGGCGAGCGTCGAGGAAAACCGCGTGAAAAGCAGGTGCGGGGGGTCCGCTATGCCAATCAGCTCCATGAACCAGATCACCGGCCCCTGATTGCCGAGCAGAACCATCCAGGCATAGGTGCGGACCAGGAAACTGGTCCAGAAGCTCATCGTCACCAACAGCAGGATCAGCAGCGCCGTCCGGTCGCTGCTGTGCGCCATCAGATAGGCGAGAGGGTAGCCGACGAGCAGGCAGCAGACGGCTACCAGACCGGCCGTTGCGAAGGTGTTGATGAATACTTTCCGGTACAGGGAGCCCGTCAGCACCTTGGTGTAGTTGTCGAGCGACAACTTGGGCTCCGTTACGCTCATGATTGCGACATCGACAAGCGGGACGATAAAGAAAACCAGGAGATAGGCGGCAAGAGGCAGGAGCAGCAGCCACGGCCAGAACTGGCCGCGGTCCTGAATACCGCCTGTGCTCACGGACATCCGTTACACTCCTGCCCCGATGCGCCGCACTAGCTGGCGATCCATTCCTCGAAGCGCTGCGCCACCTCGTTCGGATCGGCGCCGAAATTCGCCACGTCCTGTTCGAACACCTTCGGATAGTTCTCCGGCGACGTCGGACTGCGTTCGGCCGCCGATGCCGGTACGAATTCGTTGGCCGCGGGATTGAGCGCGCCGTACTGGCCCTGGGTCACGAAGCCGGCGAGCGGCTTTGCGCTGGTGGCGAAGGCGACGAACTTCTTCGCGGCTTCCATATTGGGCGTATCCTTGGCGACGACCCAGTAAGCCCGGTCGATTTCCGCCTGGTTCCAGGTCATGGCGACCGGAGCGCCCGCATCGAGCGCTTCGTAGTAGCGACCGTGCCAGATGCCGATCATGTCAATCTCGCCGTCGCGCAGGATCTGGGTCGATTGAGCGCCGGCTGTCCACCAGACGCGGATATGCGGCTTGATCTTGTCGAGCGAGGCGAAAGCCCGGTCGATATCCAGCGGATAGAGATCCTCGATCTTCACGCCGTCGGCGAGAAGCGCGATCGGCAGCACACGGGCCGGGTATCGCTGCAGCGATCTCGGTCCGGGGAACTTGTCGACGTTCCAGAAGTCCGCCCAATCCTTTGGGCTTTCATCCGTATATTTGTCGGTGCGCCATGCAAGCACCGTTGCAAAGGCGTGGCTGGCGACGCCGTTCTGGAACAGGCCGCCTTCATAGGGTGGCTCCAGTTCCTCGATGATGCCGGCCTGGTTGGCGCGCAGGATGTCTCCGCCTCCAAGCGTCGTTACGTCGAACTCGTAGACGCCGGTCTTCACCTGGGCAGCGAGCTTGGCGAAGGAGACCGGAGACACGGTGCGGATCTCGATGCCGGTTTCCTCGGTGAACGGCTCGAACAGGTTCTTCGTGGCGGCTTCCTGCCAGGGGCCGCCCCAGGTGTTGATGTACAGGACGTCGGCTGCGCGGGCGCGGCCGATAAAGGGCGTTGCGAGCGCGGTGGCGGCGAGCGCCGTCGCGCCTTTCAGGACGGTCCGGCGGCCGGTATTGACGGTCGGATTGATGAGAACGGTATTTTTGCTTTGCATGTCAGTTCACCTCTATCGATGGTTTGCGGAAAGTAGCCTCGTAGAGCCGCATCCAGTTCTTGTGAGTTATCTTGTCGACTTCCTCCTTGGAGAAGCCGACCGCCCGGAGGCCATCGGGAATTACGCGCATGTCCTCGACGTTCTGGAACCACTCCGGCGGCGGCGCTTTACCCGGCCGCGCGGCCGACGCAGCGCCGTAGTCGACGCCGCGGGTCCAGCGGCCCTGGCGCATCCAGGCGTAGTCGGGGGCGGTGAAATTGTGGCTGCGGTCAGTGCCGATCGCGACAGCGTCGACGCCGCCGATCTCTGCGGTCCTGGCGACCATGCCGCACCAGGCTTCGACGGTCTTGCAGTAGTCGTCGCCGGTAATGTTGCGGTATGTCGCGCATCCGATGACGCCGCCGGTTTCGCCGAGCGCCCGAATGACGTCGTCGGACTTGTTGCGGCGGTGATCGAACAGCGATTTGGCGTTGGCATGGGTGACGGCGATCGGTTTTTCGGACGCCTCGATTGCATCGAGCGTGGTGCGATTGCCGACATGGCTGCAGTCAACCAGCATCCCGGCCCTGTTCATTTCGAGAATTACCTCGCGGCCGAACCGGGCGAGGCCTCCGTCCTCGGCCTCGTAGCAACTGCTGCCAAGTTCGTTCTGATTGTTGTAGGTCAGTTGCACGACGCGCACGCCGAGTTCCGCGAACAGTTCAACGAAGCGGATGCGTCCCTCGAAGAGATTGGAGTTCTGATAACCGAGGACGATGGCGAGCCTGTCTTCGCCGGCGAAACGCGCAATTTCCGACGGCGTGGTCGCAATACCGGCGATATCGGCGTTGTCACGCAGGAGGTCACGCCACCTGGCGAGCGAGTCGAGCGAATCGACCGCGCCTTCCCAGAACCCGCATGTGACCACGACCCCCGCGACGCCGCCCTTGCGCAGCGACTCGAAGGCTGCTCTGTCGAAATGGCCGCACTGTAATCCGTCAATCATCATCGGAGGCGTTTGTCCTTCATTCTTCGCTGATCTTCGGCCTGACAAGGAATTCCAGATCAGTGTCGTCGTCATTGTCCGCGCGACCGATCACCTGGCCGTCATCGGTCACCATCACCGGTCCTGCATGGCGGCGGGAGACCACCGTGTCCGGCGCAAGCGCCTGCTTGGCGAGTGCGTAGATGCGCCACCACAGATCGGCTGGAACGTCGGTTCCGTTTTCGAGCGCACGCCAAAGCACGGTGTCCTGATGCGCATGATCTTCTGTTTCGAGATTGTGCGCCGAGAACACCGGTCTCGCGGCGTCTGCAAAGGCGACTTCCAGCCCGTAGCGACGACCGAAACCTTCTGCGGTCTTCAACTCCTTGGGATCGTCGACATTGAGGATCTCGATCTGGCCCGCGCCGAAACGTTCGGTCAGTTCGCATAGCAGGTCGATCAAGGCCGGAATGGCAATCCAGGCGTGTTCGGCGCCACAGTCGACGGTGAGCTTGCCGGATGATTCCGAGACGATGCGCAGTTTGCGCGGATCGGCGGTCTTCAGTCGGGAAAACCGCTGTTCCAGGAGATGCAGTCCACCCAGCCCCATCATCTGGGAATACATCGGCAGATCGTAGATGGTCAGAACGAACCCCATGGGAAGGTCCGTCTGCTGCAGGATGCGCTCGCTCATCATGCGCATCTCGCGCGGCATTATGCGGAGGGTTTCGGCATGCGTTGTCATGGAGCCGGCTCCTCGGGATAGTACCAGAACTCACCCTTGCCGGCGCGGATATCGTCTGTCGTCGGCGCACCGTGAAAGAGCACGCCGCGCAAGTTCCGGTTCAGGAAATCGCGGGTCTTGTCGATGCCGTGCACCGTGACGTTCATCAGGCGCACGAGTTCGATCGGCACGAAGTCGGCCGCGTTGATGTTGGCGATCGGCGAGTGATAGGGCTCGCCCGCAAGGCTCTGCAGCCGCCCGACCAGATAGCGGTGCTCGGGATGCTTCAATAGGAAACGGGACAGAAACGCTGTCTCGTCGAAACCGTCGAGATCGGCTTTCAGTTTCTGAATGCCGCCGGGAAGGTCGAGGCCCAGATCCAGCGCATCGGGAACCTCCGACCGCGGTCCGCGTCGCGGCTCTTCCGCGGTTTCGGATTTGTACCAGATATAAGTCCGGGCTTCGGGACCATCCATGTCGAGGTCGAGCGCCCATCGATACTCTGCGTTGATCAGGGTCTGCAGTTCGCCGACGGTTCGGCTTGCCTGCAGCGTCAGTTCGTCTTTTCCGCCGATACCGGTCGCAAGCTGATCTGCGGTCTCGGGTATCAGTTCAATCAGAAGCGACAAAAGCGTTTCGAAACTTTCCGGTAAGATCCGGTCCTCGAAAAGCGTCGCAAGGCAATCGAGCGGCAGCCGCGGGGATGCGCCTTCCATCGCGCCGGTCTCGCGCCAGGACCGGAGGGTCCCGACAACCCGGTCCAGATCCCTTGCGATATCGGCGCTCGATGCAAAGGTCTCGTAGGTCATCCGGTCCTGCCTGCGAAAGGCGATCGCCTTGTCGAGAAGCAAGAGCAGCCGGTCGATCCGTGGATCGTCCTTCTGCAACTCGAGTCCACGCGCCTCCGCGATTGCGAATTCCCGCGCCTTTAGCCACGAATTGATCAATCGCGGGTGCCGGTGAATGAAGAAGATCAGACCCAGCGCCGACCCGTTGCCGACGCCGACAAACCGGCGGATTGCGGGATTGAGCGGCGCTGCATTGTCGGATTTCAGTCTGGCCAGATGTTCGACGAGATCGCAGGAGAATTCGCGCATCAGGTAGGCGTTGAGGAGTTGCGCCTCCAGAGCGCCGCCAAGCGCGTGGTCTGGTCCGAGGGAAGGAAAGGATCGGGTTCCGAAAGTGCCGTTGCCGTCAAGGCCGGTGTTGCGCATCAGGTAGCAGGAGCCGGCGATCTCCGCGACGTCCGGCTGCTCGCCGCGCATGAGCGATTCCACCGTGTGGTCAAATACGCGCATCGACCGGTTCGAGCGGCACCATACCAGCGTGTTTTTGCTGGAGCGGCCGCGGTAGAGTTTCGGAAGTTCCGCGCGCGCCGCCTCGATATGCGTCTCCGTTGCGGGACCTTCGTTCAGCGCGCCCATCATGTCCCAGGCCCGGCCAATGATGCGGCCCGTCCGCATCTTGCTGCTGGGTGGTCGTGAAAAGGCGATAAAGCTGAATTCCTGGCCCGGAGCCCGGATATGGTAGACAGCCGTTCCGGTTCCCGTCTCATCGATATCGAACCGGTCGACGCCGATGTCCCAGCGTTCGCCAATCATCTTGTTCATGAAGGCGCGCGCGCCGCTCAGGCGCGTCGGCTGCATGGCTGCGAGCGTCGCCGGCAGCATCACCTTTTCCGTAGGCCTCGGCGCCGGTTTCAGTTGTTCTGCGGTTGCGTTGTTTGCGACCATGGCCATTGTCAGTCCCGCTTTCCCTGCAGCATCAAGGTGATGTCTTCGGCTGCTGCGAGCAGGGGCTCGAGCAAGGCGTCGAGATGGAAGCGGCTGTCTGGCGCCACAAGTGAAATTGCGGCGGAGCACTTGCCAAGATAGTCGAACACCGGGGCGGCGACCGCTCTCACGCCGACCATGGTGTAGCCGGTGGAAACCGCGTAGCCCTCATCGCGAACCTCTTCCAGCACGTCTGCCGCCGGAAGGGTTTGCGCGCCTTCGGAAAGCCGCTCCAGCGTCAGCTCGTCGGCATAGGCGACGAGCACGCGGCCCGACGCCGAACCCTCGAGCGACATCGTGGTGCCGATCTTCTGCTCGGCGCGAAGCACGTTCTCCGATTCCACGCGTTGAATGATGCAGGGAACGCCGCCGTCAAGGACCGAGATGGACGCGGTCTCGCGGGTCTTCTCCACCAGCCTTTCCATGATCGGAACGACGCGTTGTCCGAGGCTTGCCTGTTCCAGCGCCGCAGCGCTGATACGGCACGCGTGCAGCGACAGACGGTAACGTCCCGTATCGTCGAGCTCGACCCAGCCGGCTTCGATCAGGGTCAGAAGCCTCTGATAGGCGGTCGGACGGGAGAGCTTCATCGCATCGGCGATTTCGGCGAGCCGCATGCCCCTGCGATCCGACGCAAGCACGTCGAGCACGGCCATGGTCTTCAGAGCCGTGGAGAGCGGGCGGACGCCGGCTTTCTCTTGTTGTATTCTATTTGAATACTCAATATCCATATTGGATATCTTGTCGCGGCCGTGTTTTTGTGTCAAGCGGAATCCATTGCGCGCAGCGGCGCGCTTTGAAGACATGTTTCAAAGGAGATGATGCCCTGATGCCCAGAACCGGCGCTGACCTGCTTGTCGAAACCCTGGTGGACAATGGAATTGACACCTGTTTCGCCAATCCCGGAACGACGGAAATGCATCTTCTGACCGCAATGTCGCGCAACAAGGCGTTGGCGATGCATCTTTGCCTGTTCGAAGGGGTCGCGACAGGCGCCGCCGACGGTTATGCGCGCATGAGCGGAAAGCCGGCGGCGACATTGTTGCATCTGGGGCCGGGCCTGGCGAACGGCGTCGCCAACCTGCACAATGCGAAGAAGGCGGATACGCCGGCATTCAACGTAATCGGCGAGCACGCGATCGACCATATCCGTCACAATGCGCCTCTGACCTCGGACATCGAAGGCATCGCCCGTCCTGTCAGCCGCTATGTCGAGACTGCCCGCAGCGCTGACGGCATAGGCGATCTCGCCGCAACCATGCTGGCCGACATGGCTGGGCCCGAAGGCGGCATTGGAACGCTTGTCGCGCCCAATGACGTCGTCTGGTCGGAAACCGCCGCCAGCGCCACCCGAAGGAATGCGCCGCCGCGACCCGAATTCGACCGGTCTGTCGTCGACAAGGCGATCGAGACGCTTCGCAAGGGCGAGACGTCGGCTCTCGTCATCGGCGCGCCGTTCATCTGCGCCCGAAGCGCATACCTCGCCGATGCGATATCCAGAGCGACCGGCTGCACGGTTCTGGCCGAAGCCGCTGTCGCCCGCATGCAGCGCGGCGACGGAACGCCGGCGCTCGAGCGCATCCCGTTTCATGTCGATCTTGCGGTCAAACGGCTCAAGGACATTCGCGGCGTGGTGTTGGCCGGCGCTCGCAATCCGGTGGCCTTCTTCGCCTATCCCGGACGGCCGAGCCGCCTGCTTCCAGATGGCGCAGACGTTCTGACGCTGAGCCCGCCGCGCGCTGATCTTGAAACCGCGCTTGAGGCAATTGCCGCGGAACTCGGCGTAACGGCTGGAGAGCCGCAGGCGAAGGAGCGGCCTGCATTGCCGCCGTCCGGAGCGATCACGCCGGAAAGCCTGGGTCAGTTGCTGGCCAACCGGCTTCCCGACAATGCGATTGTAGTCGACGAATCCATCACTTCAGGCGCCCATCTCTATCCGATGTGCGCAGCTGCCGGCGCGCACGACTGGCTGACCAATCGCGGCGGATCGATCGGCTACTCTTTGCCCGTTGCGGTCGGATGTGCGGTCGCCTGTCCGGATCGCAAGGTCATCACGCTGACCGGCGACGGCTCGGCCTTCTATACGTTGCAGGCGCTTTGGACGATGGCGCGCTCCCGCCTCGATGTCCTGGTCATCATCATGGCCAACCGGTCCTACCGGATCCTCAATAACGAGATGTCCAATATCGGCGCAGGCGCGCCTGACGCCGACAGCGCGCCAATGATTTCGCTGACTGAGCCCGAACCGGATTGGGTTAGTCTCGCACGGGGTCACGGCGTCGAAGCGAAGCGCGTGGAAACGACGGATGAATTTGCGACTGCTTTCGACACATTTGCTTCCATTCGTGGTCCCCGCCTCATCGAAGCCATGCTTTGAAAAAGGCGGGGACGGCGCTGATCCTTAGTCGAAACGGGCCGAAATGTAGTCGCCTGTCGCGTTGATCAGCTCATCCACCGTTTTCTCATCCGTGAATGCATTGAACGTGTGATCCATCGGCCGGACGAACAGCTCTTCTTCGCCGTCATGGTAGTCGAGGAACACCTGGCCCGACTCAGGCTGCGGGAAGACGATCGTGTCGTTGGAGCCGACAGCCACGAAGAGCGGACCATCATATCCCGCGATCTCGGCGACCGGGTCGATCTCGAACAGGCTGTCGAAAAACGCCGGTTTCAGCGTTACTTCGGCGCCCCAGGGCAGCATGGACGTCACGGCTTCGCCTTCGCTCGCCAGGCCTTCCTTGAATGAATCCGGGCCGAGAAGCAGGATTATCGCTGACGCCAGATTGGCGCCGGGCGCCCACAGCGCCACGGCGTCGAGGTCATGGTCCGTCCGGCCGGCGACGGTTGCGCCCACCGTGCCGCCCATGCTCCAGCCGACAATCGCCATGCGGTCGGCGTCGACTTCACCGGAAGCCGCCAGGTAATCGAGCGCGGCAAGTCCGTCCATAACCTGCCCGCCAACCGTCGTGTTCTCGTAGTCCGCGCCGCTCTCGCCGGAATGGCGGAAATCAATCCGCAGGCTCGCAATACCCTTGTCGGCCCACATCCGCGCGGCCCGCCGGAAGACGCCCTCTTCAACGGCCGGGATCACCAGTTCGTCGCGTGAACCCGTAAAACCGTGAAAAAGAACGATAACCGGTGGATTGTCGATCCCGTCGGGAAGGTTGAGCGTGCCGACGACCTTTTCCCCTTCTTGAAATGGATTGCCGGCGAATGATAGTGGCGGAAGGTGTTTGCGGCCAGCAATTATAAGGAGAATGTCGCCTTCGCCGGCTTTGACTTCGCGGCTCGAAGTTGTTTCTATGGTTTAATCAAAAAAGGACAAGCAATGGACCAGGTAACCAGTCACATAGAACCCTACATCCCGCTGATCATCAACGCCGTCAAGGCGTTAGTCTTCCTGGTGGTTGGCTACATTGTCGCCAACATGGTGTCGGGCTTCATCAAGAGGCGAATCGTTTCGAACCCACGAATCGACGATACGCTGGGCGGGTTCTTCTCCTCCATCGCGAAATGGTTGATCCTGACGGTTGTTATAATCGCGGTTCTTCAGCTGTTCGGCTTTCAGGCGACCAGTCTTGTCGCCATTCTCGGCGCCGCCACCCTGGCGATCGGCCTTGCCCTGCAAGGCACGCTGGCCGACGTCTCCTCGGGCGTAATGTTGATCATTTTTCGGCCGTTCAAGCTCGGTGAATATGTCGACGTGGGCGGCACCGCCGGTACGGTGAAGGATCTCAATCTCTTCTTTACGGAACTGGCGACGCCCGACAATGTGCAGATCATCGTGCCGAACGCCAAGGTCTGGGGCACGATCATCACCAACTACTCGGCGCACCCAACGCGCCGGCTCGACGTCCAGTTTGGCATCGACTATGACGATGACGCTGACAAGGCGATGTCCGTCATTCTTGACCGGGCGGCGGCCGACGAACGGGTTCTGAAAGATCCCGAACCCTGGGTGAGAGTGGTCAATCTCGGTGATTCATCCGTCGATCTGGGAGTGCGTATTTGGTGTAACGCGTCCGATTACTGGGAGCTCAAATTCGCATTTATCAAGGACGTCAAGAAAGCTTTCGACGAGACCGGCATTTCCATTCCCTATCCGCATCAGGTTGAAATCAGGAAGGGCGACTGACCACTCAGTCGTGCATCGCGGTTCTGTACATCTCGGCAAGCATCGCGGCGTAGCGGCGATAAGGGCCGGGGCCATAGCTGATGCGTGCGACGCCGGCCTGTGCAAGGTCGGCGTGTGACGGCGCGTCCGGCATCATCATGATGTTGACGGGCAGCGAAGACGCCGCGCACAAATCCGCGACAAGATCGACATCGACGAGGCCAGGCGCGAAAAAGCCGCTGGCGCCGGCCTCTGCATAGGCCTCAGCCCGGTCTTTGGCCGCCTGCAACAGCGCCGGATGCTTTGAGCGGTCGCGTTCCTTGAGAAAGATATCCGTGCGGGCGTTGACGAAGAGGGCTATTCCGCTTTCAGCGCCTGCCTGAACAGCAGCCCGCAGCCGCGTCGCCTGGATGTCGATGTCATACAGACCCTCTCCGCCGACGATCTGATCCTCGAAATTGACGCCGATTGCGCCGGACCGGATGATACGGATCACATTGGCCGCGACGCCTTCCGGCCCCGCCGCGTATCCGCCTTCGAAGTCCACTGTCATCGGAACGTCGACTGCCGCCGCAATGCGGCTCGTCACCACCTCCAAAAGCTCCAGCGGGATCGATTCCCCGTCCTGATAGCCGTGCGCGGCTGCGACCGACCAGCTTCCCGTCGCCACGGCCGGCGCGCCGGCGTCCGCGACGACCTTGGCGCTGCCTGCGTCCCAGATATTGAACAGGATGACCGGGTCGCCTTTGACATGCAGGGCTGCGAATGCCGCCGCCTTCTCTGACTGATTCATGCAATTTCCTCCCGATGATCCGCGCGCCGGGCAGGCGACGCATATTGCCGCTCGAGTTCGATAAGCTGCTGCTTGCGCCAGAGGCCGCCGCCATATCCGGTCAGCGAACCGTCCGCGCCGATGACCCTGTGGCAGGGCACGACAAGAGCGAGTTGATTGGCACCGTTGGCGCGCGCGACGGCGCGCGTCGCGGTCGGCCTTCCGATGGTTCGCGCGAGATCGCTGTAGCTGCGGGTTTCGCCGGCCGGTATTTCCCTCAGCGCCCGCCAGACCTCACGGGTAAACGAGCTTCCATGAAACTTCATGGGAACGGTAAACTCGGCGCTTTTGCCGGAGAAAAAGGCTGCGAGCTCCGCTTCCGCCTGTTCCGTCGGTGGTTCGCGGCCGATGCCGACCCCGCCTTTCGCATGGGCGCGCAGGCGCTTCAGTTCCGCCGGAAGCGCCTTTCTGTCGATGAATTCCAGGAGATGCAGCACATGCCGATCGCTGACGGCGATCATGGCTCCGAGCGGCGTGTCGATCCAGCTTGCTTTCAGGAGTTCGCGCCCGGTGAAGGAGGCGGGCGGCTGACCGAGCAGTCGCGCGAAGGCGTTGCGAAAGCCGCTCGGCGAATCGAAACCGGCGTCAAGCTGGGCGTCTATGACGCGGCCTCCTTCCGACAGTGTCTCGAAGCCCGATCGGATGCGTGTAAGCCGCGCCATTTCCAGAAACGTCATTCCATAGTGTCGCTTGAAGGCACGCCGCACGGTTGATGGATCCAGTCCCATGGCGGCCACGTCACCTTCATTCCAGTGATGCTCCGGACGCTCTTCGAGCGCGCTGACGAGCCGCTGGATAGAAGCGTCGGCTTCCGCCGCCGGCGCCATGGGAAGACACCGTTTGCACGGACGAAAACCGGCTTCCAGACACTCCTGCACGGACGCGAAGAACGTGCAATTTTCAGTCTTGGGTTTTCGCGCCGGACAAGACAATCGGCAGAATACGCCCGTGCTCGTCACGCCGACGAAGGCGCGTCCGTCATAGGCTTCGTCGCGGTCTAAAAGCGCCTGGTAGAGTGTGTCGTGGTTGGGCAATCGAAACAGCATGGCGGTACTTTAATGCGTCGCCGCCTGGCTGTCAGTCTCATTTCGGGCGTCGATATTACGGAAGCAATCTTGTTCTCGCTTGAAGCCGCGGACCTAGGTCCAAACGGAAGCTATTGCGCTGCTTTTCCTGATAGGATGAGAAAGAATGCAGCGTCGCGTATCGGCAGTACGACGAGATCAGTCCGTCAGCTTGCGGAACGCCCACGGGGCAATAAACCTTTCGAGAGTATCGAAAACGGTAAACAAAGCAACCCCGAAAAGCAGCAGAATGGACAGCGCCGCAAAAGCGAGCGGCATATTCATTCCGTTAGTCGAGAGAATGAGGACGTATCCGAGACCGGAACCGGCGGCAATCATTTCTCCAACGACATTTCCAATAAAAGCTCCAGCGACGGCGACCTTAAGAGACGCCGAAAAGTACGGCAGTGTATTCGGTACGCCAATCTTGCGGAATATCTGCGCCCGTGTAGCGCCAATGGTGCGGAGCATTTCCCAAAGCTCGCTTTCAATCGTGCGAAGGCCCGTCACGACGTTTACCGTAACTGGGAAGAATGCGATCAATAAACCCGCGAGAACCTTCGGGAACATTCCGGTGCCGAACCAGACCACGAAGATCGGAATAAATGCAGACATCGGCAGCGCATGCAGCCCTCCCAGAATAGGATACAGCAATCGACTGACGCCGGGCGAATAGCCTATCGCCAGTCCCGCCAGCATTCCCAGTCCTGCTCCAAGCACCAGACTGAGAAGCGTGCCCCCGAGCGTCACCATACTGTGGCGCCACAACACCGACATATGCGGCAGCATCGCTTCGAAGACCTCCGAAGGCGCCGGCAGGATAAAAGATGGAACGCCGGAGATGTGCACCCCCATTTCCCAGAGAACGAACAGAAGGATAAGGGCGAGGAGGCTCTCAATGGCCGGATTTCTGAACGAGCGCATGGTTATCGGTCAATTCTGCGGCGAAGATCGGAGATCTGCTCCGCGAAGTGGGGCGTCGCCGGCCAATCCAGCGTTCTCGAATCGGGAGCGGCAATTTGCTGCTCATGAACGATCCGACCCGGTCTTTTGGAAACAACCAGCACCCGGTCTGAAAGAAAAACAGCTTCATTGATCTGATGGGTGATCAGCACGGTGGTGCATCCCATTTTCTGATGCAGAGCAGTCAATACGAGCCACATATCTTCACGCGTAAAGGCGTCGAGCGCAGCAAACGGTTCATCGAGAAGCAGAATTTCTGGATCGTTTATAAGCGCGCGGCAAAGGCTCACCCGCTGTCGCATTCCGCCGGACAGTTCCCAGACGGCGCGTTTCTCGAATCCTGACAACCCCACCGTCGCCAGCAACGCCTCGGCCTTGTCGGCGACTTCCCTGCGCGGCTTGTTTCGTATCTCCACCGGCAGGAGAACGTTGTCCATGACGTTGCGCCAGGGAAGCAACAAGGCGTCCTGAAACGCCATGCCGATTGCCTGTGGTGTGTGCTCCAGACGTTGGCCGTCTTGGAGAATTACTCCTTTTGTCGGCCGTACTGCGCCAGTGATCAACTTCAACATCGTGGTTTTGCCGCTGCCTGAAGGACCGACAAAGCTCACGAACTCGCCCTTTCTGATCCGCCAATTCACCCCTTCAAGCGCAAGCACCGAGTCGCGATTTCCACGTTTCCCGGAGTGTTCGAAGCGGACGGTGACTTGACGAGCCTCAAAAAGGGGAGGCGCGTCGCCCCCCCCTTCCCCAATTATTGGCGTTGCTTCGGGTTGCGATTTCACTCGTTTATGGCCAGCTCTTTGGCTGAGGGCAGATACGCGGACGAGAAAACCTCTGAAGCTGTTGGAACGCGGGGCATTTCGAACGCCGCAGCGAGCAGATCGATGAAGCCCTGCACGTCTTCTTCCGAGTGGTAGGCGAGGCCATTCTCAAGCACATTTGGCGTAAAATAGTAGTTTTCGATGGAGTAGGCCAGATCGGCTTCTTCAACCTCGCGTGTCAGCAGGGGCTCGCGCTCCATCAGAACGTCGATGGCTGCCGTCGGATCCTTATAGGAATCGATCAGTCCAAGTGCATAGCCGCGAACCACTGCCTTGGCCGCTTCCGGATTTGCTTCAGCCCATGATTTCTGCAGGATCAGACCATTGCCATATAGGTTCTCGACATAGTCGGAGAACTTGAATTCGTAGAGTTCCTCTTTAGGCACGCCCATGCGCGCAAAGTTCGAGATAGCGGATGCCGCGAACTGGCCAATGCCGTCGGACTCTCCGTTGGAAACTGTCACGCCCAGCAATTCGGGGCCGACCTCCAGCCATTTGACCGAATCGGGGGCTACTCCTGTGGCTTCGGCAAAGGGTGGAAATATCGCTTGTGTGGTGGAGTTGGGCTGTGTGCTGATTGTCCGACCAGCTAGATCGAGCGGCTCCTTTATGCCTGTCGAGAGAGGACCGACGATCGCATCGGGAGAAGCGTCGTAGGAGATCATCACCGCGATGGCGTCAAGGTCGGGGTTTTCGGCGATGGCGCGGACAAGAGCCGGGAGTGACCCCGTCCCGGCCTGATACGTGCCAGCTGCTACCTTGGCAACGACGTCCGAGGATCCGAAGCCGCGCTGGACGTCAACGTCGGCGCCGCCTTCTTCAAAATACCCTCGCTCATCCGCCAGGAGCAGTGGTGAACTGCCGCCATTCAGGACCCATCCACTGTTGAGTGTGACCGGCGCCATCTCAGCGATAGCGGCATGATTCAGTGTGGCTGAAAGGACTATTCCAAGGGCAAGGCTAAGAGACTTGTGCATAATCTGGCTCCATATCAGTAACTGTAAGATTTCGAGAGACTGCCGTAACAGTTGTCCGCGACAACCTTGGACACCCATTCCGCAAGCGCATCGAGAAGCATGTCGCCCATCTCGGGCGTCGCAGCGGATGGAAAACCCAATATGCCGCCATATTCGGGGTCGGAATTGGTGTTGCTTCGAGGCGCATAAACGCCGCCTCCGGAAGCAACCGGGCTTGCGTAGGGAAGGTCCGGCGGCGCCGACTTCAGTACGTAGTCTTTCATCATGTCGATCCTAACGAGCTCCGGATGCTGCCAAAGCAGCCGCGCCGTTTCGCCCATGCCGCCATGACCGTCGCGGGCGTCGAGGGGGATGTTATTTCGCGTTTCCTCGGGAAGCGCTTCGAGTAATTTCGGCAGGATTTGCACCACATAGGGCAGCCAATTCAGAACGATGACCTTGAGAGCATCGTTCGTTTCGCTTGCCAGCTCGCGCGCCGCGACCATCAATGCGCCCAAACTCATGTCGTGCCCCATACACAATGCGATGTTCACGACTCCGTCGCGGTGCAGGTTCAGGCAAATCTCCTTCACCAGCTTGATCAACGTGGTGGGTTTGATATCGATCGAGCCGCGGAAGCGCAGGTTCGGAACGGGTCCAAATGGAATTGTTGGCCCGAAGATCGCATGTTTGCCGGCGTCCTCCAATTTGAGAACCGCTCTTCGCACGATCTCTTCTATCTGAAAATTATCCTGACCCAGAGGCAGATGACCGGCATGCTGTTCGATGGCTCCGACCGGCACGAGCACAACATCGGTCAACTCCAGCTTCTCGCGCAGTTCGTGAGATGTCATCGTGACCCATGATTTGGGTCCCCTGACCGAATACAGTATGTCGGCATTAGCCATTCAGTTCGCTCCATTTCGGATTTACGCGAACAGAGAATGCCATTTCCGGCTTCGGAGAAAGCACTGATTGTCGAGCATTGCGATGCCGAAAAGGCATCAGTAGGTAAATCCTTCAGCTTTCCTCTGCAAAGGAGGCGGCGAAGGACAGCGCATTGCGCAACTCTTCGACAAAAACGTTCACGATCGGATTGGCGGTGGTTCCGGTTCTGGCAACCAGGGTTAAATGCTGTCCTCCGAGTCGTCCGCTTTCTATCTTTCGAAAAACGAGCTGACCGCTGATGCACTCCCGGCTCGCATCGAAGGGATTGAGAAGCGTTGCGTAGTCGCCGGTCGCTACAATTCGCTTCAGTGTCTCGATTGAATTTGTCTGCACTGCGGGAGTCAGGGACATGCCGTGTCGCGCCAGCGCCTGTTCGATCGTATTGCGCATCGAAGAACCATTTTCCGTCAGTACGAACTTGTGGTTCATCAGATCCGAAAACCGCACGCTCTTCTGTGTCGCGAGTGGGTGATAAGGCGCAACCACAACGCCGAACTCGGTTTTCAGCATCATAAGATTTCGGAGGCCGGCGTTTGGCATGAGGTAGTATCCAAGGCCGAGATCAACCTCGCCTTCAGACACCGCCACGCCGATATCCTGTGCTGGCATAGAGCGCAGTCCCATCTGTATGAAAGGTCGGGTTGAAAGGAAGTTGGATATGATCTCGGGCATCGGCCCGTCTGCAAGACCGGGTGTAGTGGCGATGGTAACGATTCCTCGCTGGTTGCCGCGTAGCGCGTCGATCCGTGCGAATGCCCGCGCTTCAGCCTTCAGGGTCTCGCGCACATGTTCAATTATGATCTCTCCGACTGCGGTCAGTTTCAGCCGCCGCGGCAACCTCTCGAACAGTTGACATCCCAACGCGTCCTCCAAGGCAAGCAACTGTCGATTCACAGCCGACGAAGCAACGTGCAGTTCGCCCGCTGCCGCGCGGATCGATTTGTGGCGGGCGATAGCGTCGAGATACCGGAGACGTTGAGAATGCAACATAGGACAATAATCCTGACCGATGACTGTTTGGCAGCATGATGCGCGAGAAAGGGTTCTTTGAACAGACCAAGACCTTTTCTATTCTCCAGTCGGGAAACATGCTGGCCGTCAGCCGGGTTCAGGAAAGGAGAACACGAAGATTCCATGAACGACGAAATCCTCTATTCCGTTCGAGGTCCAGCATCCTGGTCGACCATGACGTCACAGGAGTTGGATAGAAAATTGCGCGATACAGATGTCGCTCTCGTGCCCCTTGGCGCCATTGAGCAACATGCCGGTCATTTGCCGCTTGGTCAGGATAACTTCCAGATAGAGGAAATCGTCCGCCGGGCCTGGCTGAAACTAGAAGACGCGGGCCACGCGGCTGTCATCGGTCCGACAATCCCGTTTGCACCTGTTTCGAACCTCCAGTTCAAAGGGTCCATCGACATCAGTCCCACGCTCTTGATTGAACTTGTGAAAGAGGTCTGCCTCAATCTGCATCGCGACGGCGTCAATAACATCGCCTTATGTATGGGGCACGATATGAGCCTCGGCGCTCTGATGGTCGCAGCGCGAGAGCTCGCTAGCGAAACGTCCGACAAACTGAGACCCGTGGTTATCAACTGGCTGCCACTGGTCTCGCGCATGGCGCCGGACATCCGTCGCAGAATCCCCGATGATATTTTCAACATGGTGCCCCCCAATGCACGCGATGGCCACGGCGGCGCTGGCGAAACTGCGCGCATGATGTGGCAGAACGCGGAACTGGTCGTTATGGAGCGCCACCGCGACTACCGAAGCGAGACGCAACCCGGAGACCTGCCGTTTCTCGGCCCTGTTGTATCCGGTGGCGGACTTTACGTGCCTCGCAAGACAACCAACACAGATCCCGAATTTGAAGGAATACTCGGATACCCATCAATAGCGACGCCGGAACTCGGCGATGCACTTTACGATGGATTGGCGAGTTGGGTGGCGGGCGTCGTACAGGAGCACTGTTACGGAGAACTGCCTGGTTCCTACAACTACTAAATCTCATTGTTGCGCTTCGGTGTGAACATGCGGCTCGATCTCCTCGACGCCGAGGCTCGACAGATGCGCCTCGTGGCTGACATCGGAGACCGGCCGGTCGCCGGCCAGCACATCGCCGTAGCGGCGCAGACGTTCGAAAGCATAGAGGAGAATTCCGACCAGGACGCAGGCGACCGCGATGCCCAACCATCCGAGCGAGGGAAAGGCGTTGAAGCAGGTCCAGACATATTGTCCGACGCACAGGATCGCCACTAAAAACAGCGTCGGCTTGCGGCCAATCAGGCTGACGATGAAGACGCCAAGCGGCGCGCCGAGCGCCACGACCGGCGCAGCCGCAAGCCAGTTCTCGTAGGTCCCGGGCTGCATTCCGGTGGTGAATTGCTTGATCAGGACGCCGTAGACCGAACAGTACGCCATGATGATCACCGACGTCGGGATGGCGATCTTGAGGTCCGTGCGGAACAGCAGAACGAGGCAGGCGTAGACCACCATGTCGATGCCGACGCCTGTAACGGAAACCACGGTCGCGCCGGCGAAAAAGCCGAGAACCGCGCCAATACGGAAATCCCAGGTCTCGCTGAACTCCGTCATGCCCTGATGACTGGCGATTTCTCCCAGGCGATAGAGATGCAGAAGTCCGAACCCGCACCAGATGACGGCGAATGATATCTTGATCCAGAGATCGGAAAACAGTGGCGCGACAAAGAATATGCCGAGTGGAACGCCGAGCGTCGCTCCAAGCATGGCCCCGAACAGCATGGAGCGGGCAAGACCCTGCCGTCTGCACAGGATGAAGATGCTGGCGCTGGTCATGCCGATTGACTGGACAGCGAAACTGAAATCCCTGCCCATGCTCGCTGGCATGTCGAAGAAGAGAACGAGGACTGGAAACCCCACAGTCCCGCCGCCCATCGGGGTCGAACCGGCCACATAACTGCCAAGAGCCATGGCCGCGGCGATCGGCCAGTGGGCGAGCGTCGCGGCGACATTGTCCATTCCGAACACCAGCCAGGTCCAGGCGGTGTAGAACGCGCCAAGCCAGAGGAACCACAGCCAGAGATGGTTGCGCCTTGCGGTGGATATGGACATGGATGTTTCTTGCCGAAGCTCTCGTTCTTGTGTTTTCTTCGCCTGTCGGACGCTTCCCCGGGGATGACGGTTTTCCGCCTTTTGTTCTTTGACGGGACTCTTTAGCGTTCTCTCGTGAAATAGACCAGTCCTCGAGGTGATCTCATGCGTCGTTCCACCCACCTTGACAGGACTGCGCGCTTCGCTTCACCGTTGTCTGGCGAAACAGGAGCGGTAACATGACAGGCGTTGAGCGGACTTCCACCAGAATTGCCGGATTTACGTCGCCTGAGATGGATTTCCAGCTTATGCGCCAGCTGGGAGCCGCGACCGCCGGCGGCGGCGCTCCGGGCGAGATCTTTGCCGCGCGGGCAAAAATCGCGGACGACAATGCATTCGCATGGCCGGCGGCCTTCGTCGACCAGGCCGACAGGCTCTCCGATCTTGCCGAAATGGCCATAGCGGGGGGCCACGATGTAAGCGCCTGCGGTCATCTTCTGCGCGCGTCGAGCTATTACCGGTCAGCAGAATATTTCTCTGATCCGTTCGGCCCGGACGGTCTCGGTTACGGATTGAAAAGCCGCGACGCCTTCATCAGGGCCGCCGCCCGCTTGCCGCATTCCGTGAAGCCGGTGGACATACCGTTCGAGGGAAAAATGCTGCCGGGTTATTTCCTTCAGCCTGCGGGCGGAGCGCCGGACGGCCGAACGGTGATCTTGATGACGGGCTTCGACGGAACCGGAGAAGAACTCTATTTCCAGACCGCCGCCGATGGACTTGCGCATGGATTCAATCTGCTGATCGCCGAGGGTCCGGGACAGGTCGGGGCTCTCAGGCGCGATCCGAAGATGGTCTTCCGGCCCGATTACGAGACGCCGATCGCCGCGATTGTCGATTTCTGCCTGGATCTCGATGGTGTCAATCCGGAAAAACTCGGCCTGTACGGCATCAGTTTTGGCGGATACTTCACGATTCGCGGCGCCGCAGGCGATCAAAGGATCCGAGCGCTCGTCGCCAATTCGCCGATCATATACCTGCTCGATTACATGAGCGGGTTCGTCCATGCGGGCGAGGGCGACGAGGACGGGGACGTCAGCCTCGACGAGGTGGACGACGTTCCCGAACAATACATGCCGTCCAGCGTCAAACTCGGTTTCAAGGCCGCATGCCGGCGGTTCGGCGTAACGACATTTTCCGGCTGGTTTGAGAAGCTCGAAGCCTATCGGGCGACGGACCGCCTCGCCGATATTTCATGCCCGGTTCTCGGCATGGTTGGAACCGGCGAGGGCGCGGAAGCGCTGAACCAGCACAAGACCTTCTGCGACGGCGTTTCGGGGCCAGCGACAAGCCGGATATTCACCGTCGAGGAAGGCGCCGACAT
The DNA here is from genome assembly GCF_039888615.1 of Hoeflea sp. CAU 1731. Classification (NCBI taxonomy): domain Bacteria; kingdom Pseudomonadati; phylum Pseudomonadota; class Alphaproteobacteria; order Hyphomicrobiales; family Rhizobiaceae; genus Hoeflea; species Hoeflea sp. CAU 1731. The sequence goes on from NZ_JBDQQS010000005.1 coordinate 258,090, forward strand.
GCACTGCCAGCTTGGCAACCTTCCACTCTCCAACGCTGTCGTCTATGACTGGTTCGCCGATACTTTCAAAGATTGACGAACCATGGATCACCGCGCCTTCATACGGACGCTTTCCGCTGAACAACGCCGCAGCCTGACGCTGAAATCCGATTTCCGTGGTTTGCTAGCGTTGTGCCTGCATTGGGGCGCGATCGTGGTGGTCGGCTTTCTGATCGCATGGCGCGCGCCCTTCTGGCCGCTTCTGCTACCCGTCCAGGGTGTCCTCATCGTTTTTCTGTTCACGCTTCTGCACGAAACCGTCCACCGCACAGCCTTTGCGTCGCAGTGGATCAATGACTGGGTCGCGCGTATTTGCGGGCTGGCGATCCTGCTGCCGTCCGAGTGGTTTCGCTATTTCCATTTTGCGCACCACCGCCACACGCAGGATCCGGAAAACGATCCGGAACTGGCCGAGCCGAAACCCGAAACCGTCGCCCAGTATGTCTTGCACATTTCCGGAATTCCCGTCTGGCGGAGCCAGATAAAGACGCTGTTCCGCCTTGCGTTCGAAGGCGGCGGCGACATTTTCACGCCGCCCTCGGGACGGCTGAAAGTGCGCAGGGAAGCAAGGGCGATGCTCGGTTTCTACGTGGCGCTGGCGATCGTCTCGATCTATGCCGGCTCGACCTTGCCGGTCTATGTCTGGATTGTCCCGGTTCTTCTGGGGCAACCCTTTTTGCGGCTCTACCTGCTCGCCGAGCATGGCCGCTGCCCCTTCGTCGCCAACATGCTCGAAAACAGCCGCACGACATTCACCAATATCGTCGTGCGGCAGCTTGCCTGGAACATGCCCTATCATTCAGAACACCACAGCTACCCCGTCGTTCCCTTTTACAAGTTGCCGGAACTGCACAGGCTTGTGCGCGACCACCTGCGGACGACGGAGCGGGGCTATAAACGTTTTCATCAGGCCTATATCGGCGATCTCACCCGCTGATCCTCACATACCGACGTTAGAAAGCAGCGAAAAGGATCGATTGCTATGACCAAGATCTTGAAACGGCTTCTGATCACCGGGGCCGGCGGTGGCCTTGGAAAGGTGGCGCGAGAGCGCCTGTCCTACATCGCCGACACGATCAGGGTTTCCGATATCGTCGATCTGGGAGAAGCCGCCCCGCATGAGGAGATCGTCAATTGCGACCTTGCGGATCATGACGCCGTCAACGATCTGGTGGCCGGATGCGACGGAGTGGTCCATTTCGGAGGAATATCCGTTGAGGACAGCTTCTCGAGAATTTTGAAAGCCAATATCGAGGGCGTGTACAACCTCTATGAGGCGGCGCGGAAAAATGGCGGTCCCCGCATATTCATGGCGAGCTCCAATCACGTCGTTGGCTTTCATCGCCAAAACCAGCGTCTCGATGCGAATGCGCCGTTGCGGCCGGACGGTCTCTATGGCGTCTCCAAGTGCTTCGCTGAAAACCTGGCAAGCATGTATCACGACAAGTTCGGCGTCGAGACGGCGCTGGTGAGGATCGGCTCAAGCTTTCCTGAAGCCACAAACCGGCGGTTCCTCGCAACCTGGCTCAGCTATGACGACCTGATCTCGCTGATCGTCTATGTATTCGAGGCGCCGAAACTGGGTTGCCCGGTGATCTATGGCGTTTCCGACAATGACACCGTGTGGTGGGACAACAGTTCCGTGCGCTATCTCGGCTGGCGGCCGAAGGACAATTCGGCCGTATTTCGCGATCGCGTATACGCCGACGAACCGGAACCCGAGCCGGATGATCCGGTCGCCATATACCAGGGCGGGAAGTTCACCCAGGATCCGATCATCGAGGATTGACGCCAGTGCTCCATGCCGTCCGCCCGTTCCATTCCTTGTGGTTCATTGTCCGGATTGGGTTCGGTCGAGCCTATTGCTGCGGGTACAGAACGCCGCAAGCCAACCTGTCTCCGGCGTCGCCGGAAGGCTGCGAGGCGTAGTCGTCGGCGCCGGCGTGCAAAATGACAGCCGCGCCGTCGGGTCCTGCGATCGTGGGCGAGGCGTCCGGATCGAGGCTGAAACCATCCGTGAAATACTCAACCTGCACGATCCCGTCTTCGCCGGCGTGCAGGTTCGGCAGGTCGCCCGCGTGTGGACCCATGCTGTCTTCGACCCCGTGATTCATGCCGCCCGAAAGGTGCCCGCCGGCGGATTTGAAATTTTCATCGGCGTCGCAGACGCCTTTCTCGTGAATGTGGAATCCATGCGCGCCTGCGGGCACGCCTTTGATGTCAATTGTCATGTGCGCCATGCCAGAGGCTGTTTCGGCAACTGTCACCGTGCCGGAGACACCGTTTCCGGAAATCGTTGCCTGGGTGGAGCGCATGTCCTGTGCGATTGCAGGCGTGGCGAGCATCGCAATGGTTGACGCAAGCGCAATCAGTGTTCTCATTTCCTCGTCCTCATTCCAGTTCAAGTCGATAGCCATTCAAAGCCGGTCATTCTTCATGGGAATCTAATGCAGGAGCGTTCGGCGTCCACCAAAGTCGGCGAAACAATCCTATATGGTCGAAAGTCGGTGCTGTCGGGAACGCCTGCAATGGCCGGAACGTTTCCAGAATTCCAACTGGCAGGAAGGAAAACAATCATGACCGAACTCACGGTGAGCGAACTGGAAAGTCAACTTAACGCACAGCGAAAACTTATCGTGCATCTCGTCTGGTATATTGCCCGGACGTCGCCGGATGACGGTTTTCTCGACCATATCGTCCAGGATGGCGATCTTCTCGATCAGCAGGAGGATCCGGGTGTTGACCCGACGGGGGCGTTCGCGCAGCAGGCGCGCATGGCCGCCGAAGTCCGCGCGATCGTTGATCAGGTCAGGGCGCGACTGGACTCAGAATTACCCGAGCGCCAGCAACCCTGAACGATCTGATTGACAGGTGGGATCGACGCCCATATCGTTATGATCATAACGATATGGGAGGAATTCATGTCACAGGCGATAGAGACCGATCGCAACCGTTACGACGCTTTGATGGACGTTGTCGAAAGACGCATGACGGTGCGCGCGTTCGACCCGGACTACGTTGTTCCGAAAGACCACTACGAGATGATTCTGGAAGCCGCGCGGCACGCGCCGTCCGGCGCCAACGCCCAGCCCTGGCATTTCATCGTGGTGACGGACCAGGCGCTCAAGAACGAGATCATGGAATATTTCCGCGCCGAGCAGGTCGCCCGCGCCAAGCTGAAGATGAAGTTTCCGACGCCGGATTATCGTGGGCTCGCCACCTCGCCGGGCCTGATCGTTGTCGCCAGCGATTTTCGCTGGATCAAGGCCTTTCCCGTCCTGAACGACGGATCGGATCTCGACAAGATGTACAAGGAGAACGCCGAGCGCATTCTCCTGCAAAGCGTCGCGGCCGCAACCATGTCGGCGCATCTCGCCGCCGCCGCGCTTGGCTATAATGTCTGGTGGGTGACTGCGATCGGCCAGGAAGCCGCGCAAAAGGCCATGAAGCCATTGCTGGGAATTCCCGAGGAACTCTCCGTGCTGGATATCATGTGTTTTGGCCCCGCAGCCAAGAAGCCGTACAAGCGCTGGAAGAAGAAACTCGACGAGGTCGTCAACTGGAACCGGTTCGACCAGTCGCATTTCATGACCGATGGGGAAATCGACGAGTGGATCGCCCGCACCCGTCACAAGGTGATGTATCGCGACGAAAGCAATGTCGACTGAAAAGGCGGCCGTTGCGCCGCATGGCGTTGAAGACGCATTGTCCGCGTACAGTCTCGACGGTCAGATTGGCTTTCTGTTGCGTTGCGCCTATCAGCGCGCCAGCGGAAATCTGCTCCGGCGCATTGCGGACCACGGTCTCACTCCGGCGCAGTTCAGCGTCATGGCGCGGCTGCATGAGCGCGGTTCGATGTCGCAGAACCGGCTAGGCCGACTGGTTGGCATGGAGCCCGCAAATATCCGCGACGTGGTGCTGCGGTTGAAACGCCGCGGTCTCCTTGAAACCCGGCCGGCGCCGGATGACGCGCGGCGTCTGGTCGTGGATTTTTCAGAGCAGGGCCGGAGCCTGATCGCCAGGCTCATTCCGCTGGAAATCGAAAGCTCCGCGCAGACGCTCGCTTCACTGAACCCGCAGGAGCAGCAAATGCTTCTACAGCTCCTTGGTCGCGTCGCCGAAATCGAGGAAGGCTGAAATTCGTGGTCAGGCGACCGTATGGAAGCCGTTGTCGGAATAGACGACCGCGCCTGTCATGGACGCGCCGTCGTCGCTGGCCAGGAAAGTCGCGACTTTACCGACGTCCTCGATCGTGACCAGACGGTTTGCCGGCGTGCGTGCCCGCACCTCGTCCAGAAGCGCATCAAAGCGGTCGATGCCCGATGCTGCGCGTGTGGCGATCGGACCGGCCGATATCGCATTCGCCCGAATGCCGTGGTCGGCGAGATCCGCAGCCAGATAGCGAACGCTGGATTCCAGCGCCGCCTTGACCGGACCCATCAGATTGTAATGTTCGACCACCCTGTCGGCGCCGTAGAAGCTTACAGTCAGCAGGCTGCCGCCGTCCTTCATCAGCGGGATTGCCAGTTTCGCCATGCGCAGGAAGGAATGGCACGACACGTCCATGGCCAGCGCAAAACCCTCCGCCGAACTGTTGACAACGCTCGTCTGGAGATCTTCGCGTGGCGCAAATGCGATTGAGTGCAGAAGAAAATCGAGTTGGCCCCAGGTCTGCTCGATCTCGTCGAACACCGCTTCAAGCTGCCCCGGCGCGCGCACGTCGCAGGGAACGAAAATCGGGGCTTCCAGAGCCTCGGCGATCGGCGCCACATAGGGCTTTGCCTTTTCGTTCAGATAGGTGACGGCAAGATCCGCGCCGGCGGCGTGAAACGCTTTTGCGCAACCGGTGGCGATACTGTGCTGGTTCGCGATCCCGACGATGAGGCCGCGCTTACCCGCAAGATTGGTCATTCTGCGGCTATCCTTGTGAGTGGGTCCCTGACGCTCACGAGCTTGGCAAACGCCGCCGACGCAATCCGGGTGACGACGGAATCGGCGCGGCTGGTCAGCACGATCGGCACGCGCGCGCCCAGCACCAGGCCAGCGGCGGTTGCGCCCGTGAAATAGATCAGTTGCTTGGCCAGCATGTTGCCGGACTCCAGATCCGGCACGAGGAGGATATCCGCCTTGCCGGCGACCGGCGAAATGATGCCCTTTGTTTTGGCGGCGGCCGGACTGATCGCGTTGTCGAAGGCAAGCGGGCCGTCCACCTTCGCGCCGGTGATTTGACCACGGGCCGCCATCACTGTCAGCGCGGCGGCGTCAAGCGTCGCCTGCATCTTCTCGTTGACCGTTTCAACGGCGGCCAGCACAGCGACCAGCGGCTCCTCGTATCCAAGCCGGAGCAGGAAATCGATCGCATTCTGGCAAATGTCGCGCTTGTCGTTGAGATCGGGCTGGATGTTGATTGCGGCGTCGGTGATGACGAGAGGCTTCGCATAGGCCGGCACATCGATCGCATAGACATGGCTGATGCGTCGTTCTGTGCGGAGCGGCGAACCTCGCGCCACAACCGCCGACAGGAGCTCGTCCGTGTGCAGGCTGCCTTTGACCAGCATGCCGACCTTTCCCGCAGAGGCCATTTCGACAGCGCGTTCGGCCGCAGCATGGCTGTGCGGCGTGTCCTCGATCACAAGGTGGTCGATTGAAACCTGTGCGGCTTCGGCCGCCGCCCTGATCCTGGCTTCCGGGCCGACGAGCACGGGCTCCAGCAATTTTTGCTCGTAGACTTCGATAGCCGCGATCAAAGCTTCCGGCGAACAGGGGTGTACGATCGCAGCCGGAACGATGCCGGATTCGCGGGCTTTCTTCACGTAGCCGTCGAAGCGGTCATGCCGGCGCAGCGAAACATCCGGCAGGGTTGTACGCGGCCATTCGATGATGGTGTCCGGCGCGATCACGGTGGCGGAGCCCGATAGAACCTGCTCGCCATCCTGGTTGGTGCATTCCGTGTCGAGGATGACAATCCGCTTTCCGTCTTTCTTTTCGCGCACCTTGACCGAAGCCGTCACCGTATCTCCGGGCGACACCGGTTTGAGAAACTTGAGGTCCTGGCCAAGATAGATCGTGCCCGGTCCAGGCAGTTTCGTCCCGAGCACGGCGGAAATCAGCGCCGCCGTCCACATGCCATGCGCGACGATGTGCCCGAACATGTCTGTTGCCGCGAAGGTTGCATCCAGATGAGCCGGGTTGACGTCTCCCGAAACGGCGGCGAAGAGGTCGATGTCGTCGCGTCCGACAATACGAACCAATGAGGCGGCATCACCCGGCTGCAGCTCGTCGAATGTCCGGTTTTTCAGAAATTCCTTGTTCATCGATCCCTCATTGTTGGAAGACGTAGGCGCCCGGCGCGTCGTCGAGTGGCGCCGAGCCCTCGGAGCCGGGGAACGGTTGTGGCGGGCTGACCCGTTGCCTCGACGAGTGCCGGGTGAGCCAGTCGCTCCAGGCTTCCCACCACGAACCATCTTTGCTTGGCGCACACGCCAACCATTCTTCCGGGCCAAGCAGCGGATCGTCAACGCCTTTTTGGGCAATGCGGTAGTTACGATGCGGATGCCCGGGTTCGCTGACGATGCCGGCGTTGTGTCCGCCGCTCGTCAGCACGAAGGTGGTGTCTGTATCCGTCAACAGATGGATCTTGTAGACTGAGCGCCAGGGCGCGACATGGTCCTTTTCCGTGCCGACGACGAATAACGGCAAGCGGATGTTTTCAAGAACGGCCGGGCGGCCGTCCACCATGAAATGGCCGCCGGCCAGCTGATTGTTGATGTAGAGTTTCTCCAGATATTCAGCATGCATGCGATAGGGCATGCGCGTCGTGTCCGCATTCCAGGCCATCAGATCGATCATCGGCGTGCGTTCGCCCATCAGGTAATCTTGCACCAGGTGCGACCAGACGAGATCGTTGCTTCGCAGCATCTGGAAGGCGCCGGCCATCTGGTCGGCGGAGAGATAGCCCCGATCCCACATCATGCTTTCAAGCAGGTTCATCTGGCTGTGATCGATGAACAGCGCGAGTTCGCCGGGTTCTGTGAAATCGGTCTGGGCGGCGAGCAGCGTCACCGAGGCCAGCCGGTCGTCGCGAACTCTTCCCATCGCCGCGGCTGCAATCGAAAGCAGCGTGCCGCCGAGGCAGTAGCCGGCCGCATGGATCTTGCGTTCCGGCGCAATGACGCTGATCGCGTCGATAGCCGCCATCACACCCGATTTGCGATAATCGTCCATCGTCCGGTCGCGGTCTTCCTCGTCGGGATTGCGCCACGAGATGCAGAAAACCGTGTGCCCGCGGCTGACCAGATAGCGAATGAGGGAATTTTCCGGAGAAAGGTCGAGGATGTAGTATTTCATGATCCAGGCAGGAACGATCAGGACCGGTTCCGCCAACACATCTTTGGTCTGCGGGGAATACTGGATCAGTTCGATGAGGTGATTGCGAAAGACCACCTTGCCCGGCGTCACAGCGACATCCCTTCCCGGAACGAACGCTTCCGCGCCCACAGGCCTGTCGCCCGCCGGTCTCGATCGTCCTGTCGATCACTTTCGGATTGGTGAAGGGATTGTTGGAGGGGGAGAATACGTCCAGGATCTGGCGGGTTGCAAAGGAGACGATATCCTCGCTGTGCGGACTGACGCCCGGCACGGCGTGGGTCGCGTTGTGCCACCATTGCTGGGTCATGAGAAACGCCTGGGTCATCGCGGCGTAGGGCTGTTTGTCCCAGTCGTCGCCGCCGAAACGATGATCGCCGGGCAGGGGGACTATGCCGCTTGCTTTTTCGGAACCGCCGCTCGTCAAATATTCGTTGAATCGCGCAGCTTTGCGCAAACCTTTCTCTGCAAGTTCCATTCGCTTGCCTGGCGCTGCGGCGAGATGGATGGACCAGTCGCAGAAAGCAAGCGCAAGGGCCGCAGGCGACAATCCGCCGGTCAGGCGTCCGAGCATGGCTTCCTGCATGCGGTCAATTGTACGGTAGGATTCGGCGTTCTGATCTTCGGCGGTCTTTTCGTGTGGAACGGAAGAGGTCGGCGACTGGCCTTGATTGATGAAATTCATGAAAATTTATCCGCTGATCCGCCGGTCGGGCGAAGATTATCTGCGTTGAATGATGCCGTGAAGGGTTCTACATCCGAAACTTGACAGCGACGTGAACCGCGTTCGGACGCCAAGATAGCCGCCTGACTATAGCGTCGAAGCCGATTGCTTCACAAGCGGCGGCGGATCATTCTTCTGGCGCCATTCGAATCACGCCATATCGGGAAAGCTCGTCTCATGCGCAGCACGAAAACAATTCATGTGGTCTCCTGTCACGCGGAGGGCGAGGTCGGCGACGTCATTATCGGGGGCGTCGCCCCGCCGCCGGGCGAGACGCTGTGGGAACAGCGAAACTGGATCGAGACTGACGGAACCTTGCGCAACTTTGTGCTCAACGAACCGCGCGGCGGCGTCTTTCGCCATGTCAATCTGCTCGTCCCGCCGAAGCATCCGGAGGCGCAGATGGGCTTTATCATCATGGAGCCCGAAGATACGCCGCCCATGTCCGGATCCAATTCGATATGCGTGTCGACTGTCTTGCTCGACAGCGGCGTCGTCGCGATGCAGGAACCGGAAACCCTTCTCACGCTGGAAGCGCCGGGCGGGCTCGTACGCGTGCGGGCCGAATGCCGCAACGGCAAGGCGGAGCGCATCCACATTCGCAATGTCGCGTCATTCGCGGGACGGCTCGACGCGCCTCTGGAAGTGGAGCGCCTTCCCACGTTGAAGGTCGACACGGCCTATGGAGGCGACAGTTTCGTCGTGGTCGACGCCGCCGCTCTCGGTTTTGATCTCGTGGCGGACGAGGCGCATGACCTGGCCGAGCTCGGCATGCGGATCAGCGACGCCGCCAATGCGCAAATCGGGTTCGAACACCCGGACCTTCCCGAATGGCGTCACATCTCCTTCTGCCTGTTTGCAGGGCCGCTGACCGAGGGCGCAGACGGTTTGGAGGCGCGATCGGCCGTCGCTATCCGCCCGGGCAAGATCGACCGGTCCCCCACCGGGACCGCTGTTTCCGCCCGGATGGCGCTGCTCTGCGCGCGAGGCCAAATGCAGGTCGGAGACCGGTTCACGGCGACCTCGATCCTCGGATCGCGCTTCGCCGGAAGTATCGCTGAAGCCGCGATTGTCGGGACCAGACCGGCGATCGTTCCGGAGATCAGCGGACGCGGCTGGATCACCGGGACCCATCAGCACATGCTTGATCCGGACGACCCCTGGCCGGAAGGTTACCGGCTGAGCGACACCTGGGGCCGTTCCGACAGGAAAAAGCCTTGAATTCGTATCGCGCCATTCACTAATTCAGCGTCGAGTTGTAGTGTTTATCCGGGCGTATTGGAAAAATGACGGTGTGATGAAGAGCATTGACGCGATTGACCGAAAGATTCTCCGTACGCTCCAGCGCGACGGACGGCTGACCAATATCGAATTGGCGGACCGCGTCAGCCTCTCGCCGACGGCGACGGCGGAACGGGTCAAGAGATTGCATCGCGACGGCTTTATCGAGGGATACCAGGCGGTGTTGTCTCCTGAAAAACTCGGCCGTCATCTTCTCGTTTTCGTGCAGGTGAAGCTTGATCGCACGACGCCGGAGACTTTCGACGCGTTCGCCCGCGCCGTGCAGCGCAGCGACGACGTGATGGAATGCCACATGGTGGCCGGTGGCTTCGATTACCTGGTCAAGGCGCGTGTTTCCGGCATGGACGCCTACCGCGCATTTTTGTCCGACGTGATCCTGCCGCTTCCCGGCGTGCGCGAGACGCACACCTACGCAGTCATGGAAGAGGTCAAGAGCAGCAGCTATCTTCCGGTGTGAGCGCCGTTACGCCACGGTGCTTTGCTTCTGCGAGAGCTTGCGTTTCCTGGCGTAGAATTCCTGTTTCCGTTCGAACATCTTCAGATCCGCCCTGCGGACCACGGATTCCATGGATTCGCCCACTTCGCTCACGGCGGCGCCCAGCGAAACTTCGATCCGGGCTTCGGAATAGAACTGGTTGTTGGTCTTCAGCAGCTTCTGGAAGTCATCGATCATGACATTGATCTCCATCCAGCCGCAGCCCGGCATGAGGATGACGAACTCGTCGCCGCCGATCCTGGCGGCGCAGTTCGGCTTTGAGACCGTGGCGTTCAAGACTTCGCCCATACGCCGCAGCAGATTGTCGCCGGCGTCGTGCCCGAGCGAGTCATTGGTTTCCTTCAGGCCGTTCATGTCGATGATGATGACGCCCGCCGGCCGTAACTGCTTGCGCTCGAGGCGGTTGAGCTCTTCGGTGTAGAAGGCCCTGTTGTAGAGTTTCGTCAGCACATCATGCTTGCCGAGATATTCGAGATAAGCCTCGGCTTTCTTCCGCGCGGTGATGTCGGTCAGCGAAACGAGCACCAGAGACCAGTCGTTCTCGTGTCCGGGAAAGACGGAAAACTGTAAGAGCACATGGCGTTCGGACCCGTCGAGCGCATAGTTCACCACTTCACGGCTGTGCTGGAGTCTGCCTTCCCACAGTTCGATAAGCTGTTCGCGGAAGCACTTTTCCATGTCGTCGCGGAAAATCTCCTGCTGACGATGCAGCAAAGTGCGGCGATCCGGAGCCCTGAACAGGTCGAGCGTGGCGTTGTTGACCTCGATGACGCGAATCTCGCTCATGCATTGACGCACGAATTCCGGATGGACGTCGGTGAAGACCCGCAGGTCGGTGATGCCGCGATCGCGGATGCTTTCAAGCAGCACCTTGATTGCGCTGAAATTCTCGACCCAGAGCGAAACCGGAGAATGTTCGAAAATGCCTTCCGAGTAGCGGCGCTGGGCTTTTTCCCGCCGCCGATGTTCTTCGCGCTCGGTGACGTCTGAAGTCGTCAGAAGCAGGCGATCGAGCGTTTCTTCATGACCAGGCAGAACCGAACCATGGAGCTGGATATCAAGTCGCCTCCCGCTCAGCGTGTAATTGACGGCGTTGCTGGAAAATTCCAGTTTTCCTTCCCAGAGCTGCGCCAGTTCCTCAATATGAGTCGTCAGCATTTCGTCGCGGAACACGGAATCCAGATTGGCGACGAGGTGCTCCATGTCTTCTGCCTCGAAGAGTTCGAGCGTTCTGCGGTTGACCTGAAGCACGCGGATGGCCTGCGAGCAGGCTGCGACGCGATCCGGGTCGCTCCTGAGATAGGAGCGGAGATCCGTGACCCCCTCTGCGCGCCAGCGATCGAAGACAGCTTTGACCCCACTAAAATCCTCGACCCACATGGCGATGGGCGCAAGTTCGAAAATTTGCTCATTGTCGAAAACAGTATTCACTTCGTTCGCTCGATGCAGTGGGACTACAGTTGGACGCGGTGTTGAATGTTCGGCCTGAAAGTTGTTTTCCAGGCAAACTTTTACATCGGTGATTTCAAATGCATGCTTTGTATAGTTCTTGCTAAGGTAAATATCTTAAAAAAACTGTACAAGCCAAGCCATAAGGGGCGGCTTGATGTTAATAAATCACTGGTTGTGATAATCATGCCGCGCTCGGCGGTTCCTGATCTGGCTAAATAATCAGTTCCGACGGCGCGATGCGCTATAAATTCTGCCTCAGCGCGGTTGATCTTCCGGCCAAGTCGATTGATTCTGACGTCGTCTACATGGCATCAGACAGCAAAGCCATTACTTCTTGTCCTTGTCGCATTTCGACGACGAACGGAACAGGAAGCTCAGCAGAAAGAGCACGAGGCTGAAATCGAGCATTTTGAGGCCCTTGCGGGCCTCTTCCGGCGAGAGTTTGGCTGTCATCGGCATGGCGCCGAAGATCTTGCCCTTGACGACCAGCATGTCGCCGTCGCGACGAATCGCGCTTACATCCATGAGTTCCTTGCCGGTATTGTCGTAGATCTTCATTGGATGACCTTTTCGAAGTCTATGTCCATGTCGTCGAACATGCGGATGGCTGTCGCCCGCCCGGCGCCGAAAACGCCGCCACCGGGGTGCATGAACGGACCGACAAGGTAAAGTCTCTCGACGCCCGGAACGGTGAACTGGCCAAGATCCGGTGTCGGCCGGTGTCCCATCGACTGGTAGAGGAAGGGAGCGGCGCCGTGCATGTCGCCATTGACGAAGCTGTTGGGCGACGAGCGCTCCATGTCGAGGGGCGACCACGTTGTGCGCATGATGATGTTGTCGTCGGTGAGATTCGAGATGAATTTCCGGTAGTATTCGAGGTTCTTGTCGGCCTCGGCTTCCAGGATTTCATCCCAGTAGGCGGCGCCGTGACCTTCGATGTCGTAGGGCGCCATGGTGATGGCGTGGAAAATGCCTGCTCCTTCGGGAGCGCGGCTCGGATCGGCGTGGGTCTCGTCACCGCCACCGGTGAGCGGGCGCGGTGGTATCCGCTTGCGGCGCAGATAGTCGAAATCGTCGAGCAGGTCGGACAAGCGGTCATAAGTGATTGCGTTTGACAGTCATGGCGCAATTCACTATTTGGTCAACCAACCAATTTATAAATGGCCGGGGAGAAGGACATGCGGGTCGTCATAACGGGAGCCGGCGGATTCGTCGGATCCTCTCTTGTGCAGCGGCTGGCGACCAGCGGCAGGCTTTCACCGGACAAACCGAAGATTACTGAACTGGTGGCGGTCGATTCTGTTGTGTCTGATGGAAGCGAAGGCATCGTCGTAGTGGAAGGCGACATTCGCGATGCGTCGGTGCAGCAACGCATTGCGGAAAAGCCCTGCGACGTGATCTTTCATCTGGCCGCCGTGCCTGGCGGCGCCGCGGCGCGCGATTACGATCTCGGCTGGTCCGTCAATGTCGAAGCAACCGCCGCGTTGTTCACCGCCCTCGCCGTGCAGGACAATCCGGCGCGTCTGGTGTTTTCGTCCAGTATCGGCGTGTTCGGCGTGCCGCTGCCGAAGGACAGGGTCGACGACGCGACGCTGCCGCTTCCCACCATGAGCTACGGCGCCCAGAAGCTGATGATGGAGATTTTGCTTGCCGATTACGCGCGACGCGGCCTTATCGACGGTGTTGCCGTGCGTCTTCCGGGGATCATTGCCCGACCCCGCCAGCCCGGAGGGCATCTTTCGTCCTATATGAGCGACATTCTGCATGCGCTTGCAGCCGGGGAAGCATTCACCTGCCCGGTCTCGCGAACGGCGACTTCCTGGTTCATGTCGCGGCGCCGCTGCGTGGATAATCTCATCCACGCGGCGACGGTTTCGGTCGAAGCGCTTGGCGATCGACGCTGTTTCAATCTGCCGGCGCTGCATCTCACAATGGATGAACTGGTTGAAGGCCTGGTTGAACATTTCGGCCCTTCGGCGCGCGATCTGGTCGACTACGAACCGGACGCGGCGCTGGAAGCGCAGTTCGGCGCCTATCCGCCGATCGAATCGGCGATCGCCGACGCCGCCGGTTTCGTCCATGACGGCGCCGCAGCCGACCTGGTGTCGCGGGCGCTCGATCTGGAAACCACCAATACGGCGAATACGGGAGCAGTTGCATGAACAAACCGGTCAGACGGGTCGTCACGGGGCATGACGAGAACGGCAAGGCGATCGTGCTGACGGATGGTGATCCGCCAGTGGTGACGACCAGCCCGGTGCAGGAGGGGCTCGCCTTCTTCGAGATATGGAACACCAGCGAAACGCCGACAACAATCCTTCCGGAATTCGACGAACCGACCGTTCGGCACGAGGGAACTGCGCCGCCAAAGAACGGAACAGTGATCCGCATCGTCGACATGCCGCCGGAAGGTCCCGATGGACCGCAACTCGACAAGGAACAGGCTAAGAAGCTGTTTTCGGCAGTGGGGCTCGAAGAAAACGCCGAGCACCATAAGGCCAGTCGTCATCCGCTCATGCACAGGACCGAATCGATCGATTACGGCATCGTCTTGTCCGGCGAGATTGTCCTGCTGCTGGACGACAGCGAGGTGCATCTCAAACAGGGAGACGTCGTCGTCCAGCGCGGCACTATTCATGCCTGGACAAACCGAACGGATGAGATTTGCCGTATGGCCTTTATATTGACCGATGGTGAATTCGATCCCAATCTTGCCGAGACGTTCGACCAGCAAGATTGACGGGAGAGATGCAGGTGGAAGAGACACGACCGGTACCAAGGACGCCATCGTTCCGGCTCGACGGGCGAAAGGCGCTGATCTCGGGCGCCGGCAGGGGCATCGGGTTCGCCTGTGCTGCGGCGCTGGCGGAGGCCGGCGCGGCCGTAACGCTGATATCACGAAGCGCCGGCGAGATCGAAGCCGCGGCGGAGGCCCTGCGTTCGCAGGGCCGCGACGCCCGCGCGGCAGTGCTCGATGTCACGGATACAGCCGCCGTCCGCCAGTTCATAGACGAAGACGAGCGCCACGACATACTGGTCAACAACGCCGGAACCAACCGGCCCGGCCCGTTCCTGGATGCGACGGAAGAGAATTTCGACGTCATCATGACCCTGAATGTCAGGGCCGCCTATTTCATGGCCCAGGCGTTCGCCCGCCGTCTGACGGCGGAAGCGGGAACCGGATCCATCATCAACATATCCTCGCAGATGGGGCTCGTCGGAGCAGCCAACAGAACGCTCTACTGCGCCTCGAAACATGCGATGGAAGGCTTTACCAAGGCGATGGCGGTGGAGCTCGCGCCAATGGGCGTTCGGGTCAATACGCTTTGCCCGACATTCATCGAAACGGAATTGACGCGTCCGTATTTCGAGAGCACGGCGTTTCGCGACGAGGTTTTGTCAAAGATCAAGCTCGGACGGGTGGGGCAAATCGAAGACTTGATGGGCGCTGTTGTCTTTCTGGCCTCCGATGCGTCGTCCATGGTGACGGGCGCTCCGCTTGTCGTCGACGGCGGCTGGACAGCGGAATAAAACGAGAGCACTAACGCGCATCAGGAGTAGGTGAAGTGATCGAATATCTGAAAAAGGGCGCCGACGAGGCGGAAACCGGAGAGGCCGACCGCAAGGTCCGCCAGACCGTGGAATCCATTCTGGAAGATGTGACTGCGCGCGGCGACGAGGCGGTGCGGGAGCTGTCGGAGAAGTTCGACAAGTGGTCTCCGGAAAGTTTCAGGCTTTCCGACGCCGAGATTGCAAGTCAGATCGACAGCCTGCCGGAAGAAGTGCTGAGCGACATCGACTTCGCACAGGCGCAAATTCGCAATTTTGCCGAAGCCCAGCTCGCATCGATGAAGGATATCGAGATCGAAACCCTGCCGGGGGTCAAACTCGGGCACAAGCATATCCCGGTCGGCAGCGTCGGCTGCTACATTCCCGGCGGACGCTATCCAATGGTCGCCTCGGCCCATATGAGTGTGCTGACCGCAAAGGTCGCCGGCGTCGACCGGGTGATCGCCTGCACGCCGCCGCTCAATGGCGTGGCTCCTGCCGCAACCATCGCCGCGATGGCGAAGGCCGGCGCCGACGAGATTTTCCTGCTCGGTGGCGTCCAGGCCGTGGCGGCCATGGCGCTCGGAACCGATACTATTGCGCCCGTCGACATGCTGGTTGGACCCGGCAACGCCTTCGTCGCCGAAGCCAAGCGTCAGCTTTACGGCAAGGTCGGCATCGATCTCTTCGCCGGACCGACCGAAACTCTGGTGATCGCCGACGACACGGTCGACGCTGAAATTTGCGCCGTCGACCTGCTGGGACAGGCCGAACACGGGCCGACGTCGCCGGCGATCCTGCTGACGACGTCGAAGCGGATCGCCTCTTCCATTGAGGAGGAAATCGCGCGGCAACTCGAGACGCTGCCGACAGCCGATATCGCCCGGGTGTCCTGGCGAGACCACGGGCAGGTCATTCTCTGCGACACGGACGAGGAAATGCTGGCCGAGGCTGACCGGATCGCCTCCGAGCACGTCCAGGTCATGACCGCAAATCCGCGGTGGTTTCTGGAGAACATGCGCAATTACGGCGCGCTGTTCCTCGGTCCTCGCACCAATGTCGCCTATGGCGACAAGGTCATCGGCACCAACCACACGCTGCCGACGAAAACGGCGGCGCGCTATACCGGCGGGCTCTGGGTCGGCAAGTTCCTCAAGACCTGCACCTATCAGGAAGTGCTGACCGACGAGGCCAGCGCCATGGTGGGCGAATATTGCTCGCGGCTTTGCGCCATCGAGAATTTCGCCGGCCACAAGGAACAGGCCGATATCCGCGTGCGCCGCTACGGCGGCAAGAACGCTGCTTGAGGAATAACCGATGAAACTTGCAACAATCGATAACGGAACACGGGACGGCGAACTCGTCGTCGTCTCGGATGACCTCTCCCGGGCGATTTCGGCCAAGGCGATAGCGCCCAACCTGCTAACGGTCATGGAAGACTGGGACCGTTACGAACTGGCGTTGCGCGACCTCTCGTTCCGGCTGCAGGAGGGCGATGCGGAGGAAAGTTTTGCCTTCGATCAGTCCAGGACCCTGTCGCCCCTGCCGCGGTCGTTCCAGTGGATCGACGGCTCCTGCTTCAAGAACCATTTGCAGCTGATGGCGCTGGCGACCGGACGCGATCCCGAAATCGAGATGAATTCTCCCTATCCGCTGATGTATCAGGGCATGTCAGATGATTTCTATCGCCCGCAGGGCGAGATCGCGCTTCCGAGGGAGGAAGACCAGATCGATTTCGAGGGGGAGATCGGCGTTATTCTGAGCGAAGTGCCGATGGGAACGAAGGCGGAGGACGCCGAACAATACATCAAGCTCGTTCTTCTCATCAACGATGTGAGTTGCCGGGCTTTCGTCAAGCGCGAGATCACCGTCGGTTTCGGCTGGATGAACGCCAAGCCGTCGACCGCTTTCTCGCCCGTCGCGGTGACGCCCGACACGCTTGGCGATCATTGGCGGGAGGGCAAGTTGCATCTGCCGCTCAACGTGACCTGGAACGGAGAGCTGTTTGGCAGGCCGAACGGGTCGGAAATGAGTTTCTCCTTTCCCGAGCTTATCGAACACGCGGCCCATACGAGGAAGCTCGCCGCCGGCACCCTGTTCGGCTCGGGCACGGTTTCCAACAAGGCTTACCGGGAAGTCGGATCGGCCTGCATCGCCGAACGTCGCTCCATCGAGAATATCGAGGAGGGAGGCGCAAAGACCGAATTCATGAAGTTCGGTGATCGCGTGCGAATGGAAGTGTTCGATGGCGACGGTCAGTCGATTTTCGGAGCGATCGACCAGACCATCGCCCGGTACAAGCCTGTGTGACGATATGAGCGACAGGCCTTTCCTCGATCTCGCGGAAGGATAGGCGCTCGGTTTGAAGATCGGAAGGGACAACGGACGAATCGACCTGTGTCACCGGCGCGGATTTCCGCGTCGATGGCGCGGCGCTCGCGTGGTAAAGACCTGACCGACGGACAGAGGCAGAAGATTGCACATGATCATTGAAGTGGCGTCCATCAAGGTAAAGGCGGGAGACGAGGCCCGGTTCGAGGCGGCTTTTCGCGAAGCTGTCGACGTCTTTCGCCAGGCAAAGGGATGCAAGGGACTGCATTTGCAGAAGTGCTTCGAAGCGCCGGAGCTCTATCAGGCGATCATCCGCTGGGAGACCCTGGAGGCCCATACCGTCGACTTTCGCGAATCGGAGCTGTTTCAGCAGTGGCGCAGTCTGGTCGGACCTTTTTTCGCCGAGCCGCCATCGGTCCATCACTTCAGGATAGCGGTCGAGCGCGCGGACTTCTGATCAGTCGCCGATCACCGTGCCGCCGTCCACGACGAGATTGTGGCCGGTGACAAAGGCGCCGGCTGGCGAGGCGAGGTACACGGCCGCGCCCGCGATGTCTTCCGGGGTTCCCACGCGTCGCAGCGGGGTTTTCAGGATGCGTGGCGCCAGGATGTCCGGATTGCCGGTCATCGGCTTTGAAAACTCCGTATCGATCAGGCCCGGTGAAATCGCGTTGACGCGCACATTGTCCGGGCCGAACTCGACGGCGTAGTTTCGGGCAAGCTGGGCGATCGCCGCCTTCGAGAGGGCGTAGACCCCGATCTTGCCGTTTCCGCGCAGGCCCGAAAGCGACGATGTCAGAATGACCGCGCCGTCCTTCCTCTTCGCCATGCCCGGGATCACGCGGTTGCAGAGCTGAACCACGCTGCGCAGATTGATGCGCATGATGGCGTCATATTCGTCGTCCGTCGCCTCGGTCAGCGATCCGAAATGCGGGTTGATCCCGGCGTTGCAGATAAGAATGTCGATCGGTCCGAAGCCGGCTTCGGTTTCGGCGACCAGACGATCGAGCTCGGCGTCGACGCCGACGTCGCAGGGAATGGACAGAACGTCGACGCCTTCGTCGGCGATCTCCTGCCGCGCGGCTTCGCATCCGGCGGGTTCGTTGCTGGATATGACGACGCGGGCGCCCGCGCGTCCCAGTTCGCGCGCCATGGCGAAACCCAGGCCGCGATGGGAGCCGGTTACAAGGGCCGTCTTGCCTGTAAGATCAAACAGCGCCGATGTCATGAAAGAATGCTCTCCCCGCATATTGGTTGATCGACCAACTACTAGAAGGGTGTGGTCAGTGTGTCAAAGGAGAAAGCCAGTGTCAGGCGAGGTCCGACAGACCTTCCAGACCCTTGACCACGAACGTGAGCAGAACCGGGTAGGCGTCGTCGAGCTGGTCGGCAGACACCGTTCCCGACGTGATGGCGTCCACGCGCCGATTTTTCGACAGCGTTTGCAGCATGGCCACGAGCGAAAGCGAAAACCCGCGGATCAGAACCGGTTCCGCTACGCCCGGAAGCTGGATTCGCAACTGGTCGAGAAACAGCGCCGCGGTTTCATCGAAATTCTCGTGCAGCAGATCGATCCAGCGATTGGACTGTCCGAGTTGCGCCAGGATAAGCAGATAGGACTGCCAGCCTTCCGAACCCTTGATCATCTGTTCGAACAGCGGGTGCATGAAGGCGTCGAGGATTGTTTTGGTGCTGAGATTTCCGTCGTCCTCCAGCGCCTTCAGTCGCTCGCGACGCATCGTGCACAAAATGTCCGCGCGTCGTCCGACCACTTCCGCGAACAGCTTTTCCTTCGTTCCGAAATGGTAGCTCGCCAGCGCCAGTGTGACGTCGGCCTTCCGGGTGATGTCGCGCAGCGATACGGTGTCGAAGGTTCGCTCGCCGAACAACACCTCGGCGGCGTCCAGAATCTTGTCCCGGGTATTGTCTGCGCCGGGCTTCTGCGTCGACCTGCGCCTGCCTGGCGATGTCGTCGCCTTTGCCTTTTCGCTCATCGGTCCGCGTATCCTGTCTTGTTATGTTCATCCTGTTTAGCTGGCCCCGCCGTTTCCGTCACCTGCCTGCGCGACAAGGGTGTTGACAACCCGTATCAGCCCTTCATCGGTTCCGTCTGAGGCATGCCATTCAATCACTTCGACCATCTTTGGTCGGGCGGCTGGAAGGCCTTGAGCTTGGCGACACAGAGTCCTGACGCGGTCTTGCCTGCCTTTGCGACTACTGGCTGCCAGTACAATTCATCACATTGACTTCACGATTGCGATCGCGGCAGTTGGTTCCTCGCCGATCCCGGCATATACATGGCCGGGAGCGCTCCCGCCTGGATTTATCCTTGCGGTAACAGTGTAACCCGATAGGGGAGATTAGGCGTATAATATACCTGCGCAAGAATAACGCCAGGGTCGGATTCGCGCCACGCCTGGGAAGAGGAAACCATGGATTTTGAACTGAGTGCGGAACAGGAGGCCATTTTCGAGATGGCCCGGGATTTCGGGCAGGAACACATCGCGCCGTTCGCGCGCGAGTGGGAGAAAGCCGGCTCGATACCGAAAGAGCTTTGGCCGAAAGTCGGCGCGCTGGGTCTGGGCGGCATCTACGTGTCCGAGGAGTATGGCGGCTCCGGGTTGTCCCGGCTGGATGCGACGCTGGTCTTCGAGGCTCTGGCGATGGCCTGCCCGTCGGTCGGCTCCTTCCTGTCGATCCACAATATGTGCGCCGGCATGATCGACAAGTTCGCAAGCGAGGAGATGAAATCCGAATGGCTGCCGAAGATGTGCCCGATGGAGACCGTCGTTTCCTATTGCCTGACCGAGCCGGGATCGGGTTCCGATGCGGCCGCGTTGCGCACGCGCGCCGACCGGACCAATGAGGGATACAAGCTGAACGGAACCAAGGCCTTCATATCGGGCGGCGGCTATTCCGACGCGTATGTCGTGATGTGCCGGACGGGCGACAACGGACCGAAGGGAATTTCCACGGTCATCGTCAATGACGGAACGCCCGGCCTGTCATTCGGCGCGCGCGAAGAGAAGATGGGATGGTTGTCCCAGCCGACGGCGCAGGTGCAGTTCGACGACTGTATGGTTCCGGCCGAGAATCTCGTCGGAGAGGAAGGCAGGGGCTTCGTCTACGCCATGGCCGGTCTCGACGGCGGCAGGCTCAATATATCCGCAGGCGCATTGGGCGGCGCCCAGCAGGCTCTTGATGCGACGATTACCTATATGGGCGAGCGCAAGGCCTTCGGACAGACGCTCGACCAGTTCCAGGCGCTGCAGTTCAAGCTCGCCGATATGGAAACCGGCTTGCAGGCGGCCCGCACCTTTCTCAGGCAGGCGGCCTGGAAAGTGGACACGGGCGCGCCGGATGCGACGAAATTCTGCGCCATGGCCAAGCGTTTCGTCACCGACACCGCGTTCGACGTCGCCAATGACTGCCTGCAACTGCATGGCGGTTACGGTTATCTCGCCGAATACGGTATAGAGAAGATCGTGCGCGATCTCAGGGTCCACCAGATTCTCGAGGGCACCAACGAGATCATGCGGCTGATCATCAGTCGCGCGATGCTCGCAGAGGCCAGGCGATGAGCGACATCGATATCAGGACATCCGGCAAGGCGGGGCGCATTACGCTCCAGCGCCCGAAAGCCCTGAACGCACTGACTTACGACATGGTTCTGTCGATCGAGAAGGCGCTGGACGAATGGCGTAGCGACGACGACGTCGACGTGGTCATCATCGACGCAGAGGGCGAGAAGGCGTTTTGCGCTGGCGGTGACATCGCCGAGCTTTATTCGACCGGCAAGGCGGGCGATTACGCCTATGGTCGCCGGTTCTGGGCCGACGAATACCGGGTGAATGCGAAAGTCGCCGAGTTTCCCAAACCCTATGTCGCCTTCATGCAAGGGTTCACCATGGGAGGCGGCGTCGGCATCGCCTGCCACGGTTCGCACCGGATCGTCGGAGACACGAGCCGCATCGCCATGCCTGAATGCGGCATCGGGCTGGTGCCGGATGTCGGCGGTTCGCTGCTTCTGGCGCAGGCGCCCGGTCGAAGCGGCGAATATCTGGGTACGACGGGCGCGCGGATGAACGCCGCCGACGCGATCTACGCCGGTTTCGCCGACGCTTATCTTCCCGAGGCCGACTGGCACGGACTGATCGCGGATCTGGAGACCAGTGGCGACGTCGAAGCGGTGACAAGACGGGCTGTCGAAGCGCCGGCTGGCGTACTCGCTGGCATGCAGTCGGAGATCGACCGGGGATTTTCCGGCAAAAGTCTCGCCGATATCCTGGACGCCCTTGAAAACATGGACAGTGATTTCGCCCGCGATAGCGCAAAGACGCTGAAACGCAATTCCCCGCTTTCGTGCGCCGTCACGATCGAAATGACCAGTCGCATGCGCGGCGAGACGAGCATCCGCGAAGCGCTCGAATTGGAATACAGATATACTTTCCGCGCCATGCAGCATGGCGATTTTCTGGAAGGCGTCCGCGCCCAGATTATCGACAAGGATCGGAATCCGCATTGGCGCCACCAAAACATCGACGACCTTTCCGCAGAGGATGTGTCGCAAATGCTGGCGCCGCTCGGCGAAAACAGTTTGAATCTGGAGGAGAAACTCACATGAAGATCGGATTTATCGGCCTTGGCAATATGGGCGGGCCGATGGCCAGCAACCTCGTGGAGGCGGGCCACCAGGTGACCGGTTTCGATATTTCGGCGCCGTACCCGGAAGGCGTCTCCGGGGCTGAGAGCGCCGCCGCCTGCGCCGCCGGCCAGGAGGCCGTCATCACGATGCTGCCCAATGGTGCGATCCTGCGCACTGTCGCCGCCGAAATCATCCCGGTAATGGATAAAGGGACCGTTTTCATCGACTGTTCGACAGTCGACGTCGAAAGCGCGCGGGCCGTGGCGTCAGATGCTGCCGCGGCGGGACTGGCGCCGGTCGACGCACCTGTTTCGGGCGGGGTCGGCGGCGCGACGGCCGGAACCCTGACCTTCATGGCGGGTGGTTCGGAAGACGCCTTTGCGAAGGCGAAGCCGCTCTTCGACATCATGGGACAGAAGGCCGTTCACTGCGGCGAATCCGGCGCCGGCCAGGCCGCCAAGATCTGCAACAACATGATCCTCGGAATCACCATGATCGGAACCTGCGAGGCTTTCGCGCTCGCCGACAAGCTGGGTCTCGACCGGCAGAAGATGTTCGACGTGGTGTCCACCTCGTCCGGCTATTCCTGGACGATGAACGCCTATTGCCCCGCGCCCGGGGTCGGCCCGCAAAGCCCGGCCGACAACGACTACAAGCCGGGTTTTGCATCCGACCTCATGCTCAAGGACCTGCGCCTGTCGCAGCAGGCGGCCGAAGCCGTCGACGCCGACACGCCGATGGGCCAGCGCGCCACGGACCTCTACCGGATTTTTGTCGAGGACGAAGACGGTTCGGGACGGGATTTCTCTGCGATGCTTCCGCGTTTCGAAAAGCGAAACCGCGAGTAGAATCAGTTCGGATGAAGCACGACGCTTTTGCGAGCCTCAAATTATCTCTCCATCCCCCCGTATCACGCCCAAGATGTTTTCGGTCAGTTCATCGGAACCCCGGACGCCTATCAGGCCTCTCCCGTTTTGTTGCTGGATGTCGGAGTGTAGACCGATGGACGATCGTCTCGAATTCACCGCCCGGCTTCCTTGAAGGAGCGCAGATGGCGGCGCGATGACCGGAATCCCGACCTTCATGGCGTTGAGGGCCCGGAATTTTCATTACGCCGGTTTGCCTGTCTCATACGTTCAGGCCAGGCTGTCGACCGGACAATTGAGCGGATCGAGTCGCCGTCTCCTGTTCCCGGGTGCATGCATTTTTAACAGACATCTGGCAAAGTCCCAGGGAAAACGGCGGACGGCGGACAGCGTCGCGCCGGCGGTTGGCTATCAAGGAGCAGCATCATGCGAGGTTTCATCATTGGTTCGATAATGGCGGCGATAGCAGTCATGGCGCCGGGCGCCGGCGCAGCGGCCGACGATGATCCCCTGCTTGAGACGATCGCGCAGCAATCGGGCGGCGCCTTCATGGCGGCGACCGGCGTACCTGCATTGATCCTGGCGGTCGTCCATGACGGAAAGTCTGTTGTGGTCGGCTTCGGCGAGCGGGCGGGACCAGGTTCGCCGGCGCCCGACGGGTCGACAATTTTTCGGACAGGCTCGCTTTACAAGACCTTCAGCGGGGCGATGCTCTCCAGTCTGGTGTCCGAAGGCAGGCTGGGCTTTGAAGACCATCCCGGAACCTATCTGAAATGGGACATCGAATGGCCTTCCCTGGACGGCCGCGACATCCGCGTCATCGACCTTGCGACCCATGCAAGCGGTTTGCCGCGGGATCTCGTCCTGCCCGAGGGCCAGACGCTCGATCCCGCCGCGTCGGTCGACCAGTCGATCTTCGAGGCAACCTTCAGTCGACCGCTCCTATTTGCGCCCGGGACTGGTGTGAGCTACTCCAATGTCGGTTTCGATCTCCTGTCCCACGTCATGGCGGCCGCGGCGGACGAGCCCTATTTCGACTATCTGACAAAGACGATCCTGCAGCCCAACGGGTTCACGTCGACGACGCTGACGCCGGATGCGAGCCAGCTTGACAATCGTCTGCATGGACAAAGCCCCTCCGGCAAGGAGATTCCCGACGCCGGCGTCGCGCCCGCCGACGCATCCGGCGGCTTTTTCTCGACCGCCGACGATATGGTGCGCTGGCTTTCCTGGCATCTGCGCACCGAGCGGGACGATGACGCCGAAGTACGCCTGCTTGACCACGCCCAGTGGATGTCGCGGGACGGTCTGTCGCCGATCTTCCTTTCGACCGCCGAGATCGGCCGGATGGACGCGATGGGGCTCGCCTGGGTAATCATGCACCCGGACGGAGATCGGCCTCTCGTCTATCAGAAAACCGGCGCGCGCTCGGGCATCGTCAGCCACCTCGCGTTTTCGCCCGCCCGCGGCGTCGGCGTATTCGCCGCCATCAACCGTTTTGACGTCCCGGCCACCGAACTGCTCGGCACGCTCGCCAACACGATCATCACCGATCTTGCTTCGCGGTGAGGCCTGCTCTGAAGGACGCGTGCGAGGGGTGTGGGCAAAGAAGCGTCGGGTTTTTGTCGAGCAGTTCGCTCGGCGTTCAGGAGTTTCCCGAGCATTTCCTGTTCAGCACAGCGCCAGTCTTCTGTCTTCTCCGTCTGTGTGCTTTGGCAGGCGCCAGGCGCCAAAGCGCGTCCCGATAGCTGTTGAATTGCGCCATAAAACAGGCGGTAAGATCATGGCGGCTCTCCGCTGTCAAATCGCTCAGGGCATGCCCGACGGAGAGGTCAAAAGCGCTCGCACAAGAAAAAAATGTGCGCGACATTCTGGAGTGTCAAAAATATTCGCGCATGCGGGAAGCAGTTCGCCGTCATATTCGGGCAGCACCCAATCGACATCCGAGAGTGAGCCGCAGCTCAACAGTTGAAGTTCAACAGCGCGACCGCGACTATGGCGGCGCATTTCATCAATGAGCCATAGGTCTACCGATATTCTGTGGTCAAAAAGCGATGGTCATACGGGCAATCTTGCCGAATTTCTGGCGGTGTATGAAGTTGCAGGTGCGGGATCAGTCCTCCTTTGCGGAAAACGGTTAACCCGGCTTTTGTCTCAAAATCGGGGTGCACTACACCATGTATCCGGTATCAAACGCTAACTATGTGACAAAAATGGACGAAGATTAGATGGTGCCCAGCCTGAATAACCAAACCGAATTCTGCGAATAAGGCAGCGCGCCCGTGTAATCATGGAAGAATTTCCAAAACAGCGACGATCAAGCCTCACCGCTTTCAGATAGCTCTATGGTCACCGAGAGATCATGCTCTCTAAATCACGAACTACCGATGCCGATATCGACTGGTTCGAACTCACCGAGATTAGCGGGCAATTTTCAGCCAACCGCTTGAGCGCGGTGGCCATGTCGAAGCTACTGGAACTGTCGAGCTCAACCAGTTCCTCCCATCTCACCGGAACCGCAACTGGAGCACCCTTGCGTGCGCGAATGGAATACGGCGCGATTGCCGTCGACCCGCGGTCGTTGCGCAGCCAATCGACAAAGATTTTGCCCTTCCGTTTTGCCTTGGACATCGTTGCGACGTAACGATCCGGATCGCGCTCGGCGAGAAAGGCGGCAATCGTTCGCGTGAATGCAGTGACGGTCTCCCATTCAGCGGTGCGCCGCAACGGCGCTATGACGTGAATCCCCTTGCCGCCCGTTACCATTGGCGCGCTTTTCAGGCCGATATCGGCAAGCAGGTCGCGCACTTCGCCGGCCGCTTTCTTGACGTCGCTGAAATTCAGTCCCGCATCAGGATCGAGGTCGAAGACGATGCGATCGGGTTTTTCCAAATTGTCCGTACGCGAACCCCAGATATGAAATTCTATGGCGCCCATCTGGGCGGCGGCGACGAAGCCGGCCTTCCGGGTGATCACCATGTAGGGTTCGGTCTTGCCGGAGCTTTCCCTGATGTCGATGGAGCCTATCTCGCCTGGAAAGCCCTTTCCGGCATGTTTCTGGAAAAAGCAGTCGCCCTTGCGCCCGTCGGGGCAGCGCAGCAGCGAGATGGGGCGGTTCCCGGCGAGATCCAGCATGCGTTCGGACGCCTTGGTGTAATAGGCGGCGACGTCACCCTTGGTGCATCCGGCGTCGGGAAACACGATGCGGTCGGCGCTGGAGACGCGAACGCCAAGATAATCCGGCGCGTCTGTGCTCTCCGTCTCCGGCTTTTCGAACTTTACCATAGACGCCTCCTTGTCGTCGCGCAAACCTTGGAATACGCCGTGTCGGATGACATCCTGATCCGTCAGTTCAGCGTATTCAACCTCGATGACGAGATCGGGCGTTACCCAGCGCGCGGAACGCGCGACCTCGGACGGCGCGTCGTCGAATGGAGATGACTTGCGGCCACGCGATTTCAGCTTTTCACACAGCATGTCCAGATCGTCTTCACCGAGCCCGCCGCCAACGCGCCCTCGATAGCGCAGATCGCCATTCTCCCGTGAGCCAACCAGGAGCGAGGCGAACGGTCTGCCTCTTGCCTTTGACGGAGACCAACCTCCGACGATGAATTCCTGTCGGCGCCTGGCCTTGATCTTCAGCCATGCGCCGCTCCGCGCGCCGGTATACTTGCTGTCGGCCGCTTTGGAGATAATGCCTTCGCCGCCAGCCTTCCGCACCGCGTCAAACACTTTCGCGCCGTTACCGCGCACATGTTCAGAGTAGCGGAGGGGCGAATTTTTCGGCCTCCCGGTCAGCAATTGCTCAAGCGTCGCCTTTCGCTCTGCGAGTGGTTTCTTCGTCAGGTTTTCACCGTTCAGTTCCAGCAGATCGAATGCTATGAAGAAGACGGGTCGACCCTGCTCAAGGTCACGCTGTAGGGCCGAGAAGGGCGATCCCTTGCCAGGATCGCTTGAGACTACTTCGCCGTCTATGAGCGCGTTGTCGCAATCGAGGGCCTGAAAGGCTTCCGGCAGACCCACGTACCTGTCCGTCCAGTCGAGTCCGGAGCGGGTATAGAGCTTCACGCCCCCTTTCCCAAGAGCGGCAAGGCACCGATAGCCGTCGAACTTCGTCTCGTGCAGCCAGGCGTCGCCTTCGGGAGCCGCGCCGGTCAGTCTTGCGAGCTGTACTTTGCGGAAACGCGGCCGGCGCATAGGATGATTTCTGCTTTCTTGCTCTTTTCGGCGCGCAGCCTTTTTCCTGCTTCCAGGCTTTTTGCCATCGGCGATTTCGTCCATCGCACGTGCTGTGGCGACGCTGGACTTGTAACGCTCTGTAAGAGCGTCCTCGTCATCTTCTTCGAAGGCGTCATGCTCCTTGATAAGAAGCCAGTTCTCGCGCTTCTCGCCCATTTTGCGACGCATACGCACCAGAGCCCATCCACCTTTCATACGCTCGCCATGAAGGCTGAATTTCAATGTGCCTTTCTCAAGCCCTTTCTCGAAATCTTCCTGCGGCGCCCACCAGCCCCGGTCCCAAAGCATCACTGTGCCGCCGCCATATTCTCCCTTGGGAATCGTGCCTTCAAAGTCGCCATAGTCTATTGGGTGATCCTCAGTGCGCACGGCGAGCCGCTTGGCTGATGGAGCTGCGCTTGGCCCTCGTGTCACGGCCCAGCTCACGAGTGCGCCCTCCCATTCAAGACGAAAATCATAATGCAGTCGGGTGGCGTCATGTTTCTGCACCACGAACAGTGGTCGGTTGGAGCGCCTTTCTGCAGCCGCGCCCCTCGGTTCCGCTGTACGCGAGAAGTCGCGTCTGGCGACGTAATCCGCGAGCCTGTCGGCGGAGACGCCCATCAGGCCGACTTTTTCTTGCGAGACGCTGACGAGGACTTGCTTTGGCGGGATTTGCGCGATCTCCCGGAGGAGGACTTTTTACCGTCCTCTGTCTTTTCAAGGCTCTTCTTCAACGCGGCCATCAGGTCGATGACATTGTCGCCACCACTACCACGATCGCTGTCGCCTTCGGTCTCCACACGCTTCGTCGACTTGCTCCTAGTCTTGCGCGCGATCAGCTCGCGCAACGCAACGGTGTAATTGTCCTTGAAGGCTTCGGGATCGAACTTCGAGGTCTTCCGCTCGATCAGCGAGGTTGCGACGTCCAGCAATTCCTCGTCGGCTTTCTCATCCTCGATATCCGAAAACAGCGGTTCAGCTTCGCGAATTTCTTCGGCGTAGTGCAGCGTTTCCAGCAGCAGCCCGTCCCCGCATGGCCGGACGGCAACCAGATATTCCTTTCCGCGCATCGTCACCTGTCCGAGGCCAGCCATCTTGCTGGCGCGCAGGGCGTCGCGGACCACGCGATAGGCGTCTTCTGCGAGCTCGTCTGTGGGTACAAGGTAATAGGGTTTGTTGAAATAGATCGGGGGGATTTCGCAGGCGTCAACGAACTGCACCAGTTCGAGCGTCTTCTTTGTTTCAAGCTTGATTTCGTCGACATCCTCGGGATCGATCAGGAGGTACTTGTCTTTCTCATATTCGTATCCCTTGACTATTTCGTCAGTGTCGATCGGGCCTATGCCCGAAACCGTTTTCTGGTAACGAACAGGCTTTCCGCTCGGTTCGTGTATCTGGCGAAAGCTGATGCGCGCGCCTGTCTTTGTCGCCGAGTAAAGCTCGACGGGTATCGAAACAAGAGAAAGCCTTATCTGCCCTTTCCAGACCGGTCTTGCCGCCATCGGATACTCCACTGATCGAATAATATCGTATTGGCGAGCCCACTGTTTTCATAAACAGACAATCCGGTCGTTGTCCGCCCCTGCGGACAGACTTCAGCAGAGCCGCAACACGCTTTCGGACTCAAACGCATAGAAATCCACAGAAGTTCCGAACGGAACGCCAACTGATTGCCTCAAGCAATGTGAAGCAGGAAAAGCGTTCGGGGTCGGAGTTGGGCTCAAATAGGGAGTTAGTACGCGAAGTCGGTAAAAGCGGTTTGTTTGTTTGTTCGCGTATCGAGCCAAGATACAGATTATGTCGTCATAGCCGTCACAAGCCGTCTTACTTATTTGTAATCAATGGCTTACTGATGAAAAAAAGCTGTCCTCCATCGTCACAAGTTGTCATTTTAGTGGTGGGTTCTACCGGTGTAGATTTCCGCTGTGAAGTGACCCGGTAGGCCCCAAGATTTTCATTGAGAATTGACCCATGTGAACACCTTCTCCACTTCATCGAGGAGGTCTACAACAAGCGCAGGCTCCATTCTGCGCTCGGCTATCTGAGCCCGCAGCAATTTGAGGATCAACACATCCGGCAGACTGGCAAAACGGCAGCCTGATCAGTGTCCACCCTCAGGGGCGCACTCCGAAAAGGCGTCAACATTGCATGCCGATTGACAATCAGTGCCTATGGTGCACGCATCGGCCAATGTCGAGGATTCGCTTGGCTCCGACCGAATTCGATGACGTTCACCTTCGGTCAACCTTGGCCAATAGAGAAACGATTAGCGCGTCCGGGACCGCAATCTATCGGTTCGCAGGTAGCGCCGGTTTGGCTAGGCGGGCAACATTACTTCAAATCCGCCGTCAATGGGCCAGTTGATGCCTGCCGAAGCGCCACCATCGACGCGGATGATCTGACCTGTCAGAAACCCCGCGGCCGGTGACGCCAGAAAGATTGCTGCGCCCGTCAAATCATTGATCTTGCCCATCCGGCCGAGGGGGGTGGCGGTTTGATTCCATGCTTGAAGGTTTGGGTCGGACCATAGTTTTTCCGTCAAGTCAGTCAGTATGAACCCCGGCGCCAAACCGTTTACGCGCACGCCATGCTTGCCCCACTCCAGCGCCAACACACGGGTCATACTTGACAGACCGGATTTTGCCATGCCGTAGGGTGCGACCTGAGCCAGCGAGCCAAGGGTCGAGAGGCTGTCGATGTTGATCTGGTTGCCGCTGCCCTGCTTGACCATCTGCCGGCCGACAGCTTGCGCCATGAAGAACGCGCCGCGCAGGTTGGTGTCAAAGATTCGGTCGTAGTCTTCGGGCGTGTAGTCGAGGGCGGGCATGCGCTTGTTGATGCCAGCGCAATTGATCAGCGTGTCGATGCGACCGTTTTCGGCGACGACGGCATTAATGCAGGCCGAAATCGCGTCGGTGTCGGCAACGTCACAGGCTTGCCATGACATTGTATAAGGAGCGGGATTAGAAGATTGGCAGGCTGCCTGCAGTGTCTCCTCGTCCCGTCCGGTGATGACAACTCTGGCCCCGCGCGCGGCGAACGCCTCGGCCAAAGCGAGGCCGATGCCCCGGCTGCCACCGGATACAAGAACAACGGTGTCCGCAACGCTGAACAGTTTATCTGCCATTCTTGTACTCACTGAGCTGCTTGATGCCTGGATTTTGGGATCTTTCATCCATTGGTGAAATGCGTTCGTGTCGCGGGACGGTCTTCTGTCTCTTCCAGTGCATAGATGACTTTTATATTCTCGATTGCCTGGCGCAGGTGCTTGCGCAGGCCGCTGGATGCCTGCTCCTTGTCACGCCGCTGGAGCCCTTCGACGATGTTTGCGTGCTCGATCATCGCCGCCTCGCGTGCTGGACTGCGCCGCGCCGAAAGGAATCGCGCGCGCCACAGTCGAGCATGATACTGCTTGTGGGTCTTGATAAGGGGCAGGTTCTTGGTCGCGGCGACGATAGCTACGTGGAACCCCATGTCCACCTGGAAGAACTCGATGGGATCCGGGTTGTCCTTTGTCGCAAGCATGGTCTCGTGCATTGCCTTGATCTTGCGGATCTCGTCTTCGGTCGCCTCGTCGCAGGCGCATTCTCCCGCGAGGCATTCGAGCGCCGACTGAACCAGCAGAAGATGGGTCACCTCGGCAAGCGACGGTTTCGCGACGATTGGGCTTCGTGCTGGCGCCATCTCGACCAGGCCCTCTGTCTCGAGCAACCGTAGCGCCTCGCGAAGCGGTGTTCGGCTTACCGCCAGCGCGGCTGAGGTTTCTCGTTCATGAATGTGATCGCCAGGTTTCAGTTGCCCAAGCAGTATCTGCCTTCGCAAAACATCTGCGACCTGATCACCAAGGCGCTGGCGCGATATGGGTGGCATATTGATAGCAATCTTCATCATTTTCGGAGGGACGTCTCCAAGGATCCTCTCGACCTCGCTGCCATTCATTCGGCCAGTTTATGTGATTGGTATACCATATATTGACCGAATGATGTAGTTAGTATACCAGTTTTTATGCGACCACGTTTTCTTGCTTTGCCCTTCGTTCCAGGGGTGCGGAGAGCGTTGCGACAAACGAGCTTACTGGGAGGAAATCATGAAACGTTTAACTCTAGCGGCCGGCACAGCTGCCGCGATGTTCTTGGCGACGGGCGCATATGCCGCCGAATTCAATCTCCGCATGCAGACACAGTACGCAGCCGACTCCGTGTCGGGCAAACTCGCTCAGGAATTCATCGACAATGTTCGCTCCATGTCGGGCGGCCGCGTTGAGATCGAGATGTTCTGGGCATCGGCCGTTGTGGCCACCGTCGAAGGTTTCGACGCAGCGGCAACCGGCATTCTCGACGGCGAGATGCACGGCGGTGCGTACCAAACCGGCAAGAATCCGGCCTTCCAATTCGTCGGCGATCCGATGGGGGGCTATGACACGCCTTGGGAGCTTTACAGCTTCTTCTACAACGGCGGCGGCAAAAAAGCGGCCAACGAACTCTATGAAGCGCACAACATGCACCTCGTTGGCTGGTGGACCGGCGGCCAGGAGGCCATGTCCTCGTCCAAGCCGCTCCGCGGACCGGAAGATCTGAAAGACTGGAAGTTCCGTTCGCCTCCGGGCCTCGAAACCGAGATCTTTGCCCAGCTCGGCGCCTCACCGATCGTTATCGACTTTACAGAGGTGTTCACGGCGCTCGAGACGGGAATCATTGATGGTGCGGACGCTTCGAGCCTCGCCAACAATGTTGGCTTGGGTCTATACGACCTTGTCGACCACGCGACCTATCCCGGGTTCCACTCGATGCCGGTCGACCACGTGACTTTCAATCTCGACGTCTGGAACAGCTTCCCGGATGACATCAAGTCGATCATCGAAGTTGCGACCCAGGCGCTGGCCTTCCAGACCGCGATGACGATCAATATCGCTAACGAGGAAGCCGCGACGATGCTGAAGGCCAAGGGCGTTACACTCTATGATTGGTCAGCAGAAGATCGTGCGGAATTCCGTGCCGGCGCACAGCGCGCGTGGGACGGATGGGCCGAGAAGACGCCGGAAGCCAAGGCGCTGGTTGAGGCGCACCGCACCTTCCTACGTCGGATTGGCAAGATCAATTAGGCGCAGGCATTTCTGATCGGCTACGATGCGGCGAGCCCCTACGGGCTTGTCGTGTCCGTCAGGGTGATTTTCTTAAGCATGCGGTGGATCAATGTCCGTTGAAAGCGTTTGGCTCGGACCGATGCGAAGGCCGATGCGACTTATTATGCTATCCAGCACGGTCGCTACCGGCCTGATAGCGCTCTGGCTCATACTCGGCAGGTTGTTCTTCGGAACTGGCATCGGGCTGAAGGAGTTCCTGTCGCCCGCTGATACACCCTCCGTGCTCCTGGCGATGATTGTCGGCGCGATTGCGCTGCTGTCGGCGAGCATCTACCTTTCCGACACGTGCGGCGTCGTCGAATCCAAATCTGACGGCTTTTTCGACGTCGTCAGCCTAGTCTGTTCGCGACTCGCCATGATCGCCACCGTGACGGTGGTGCTCGTTATGTTCTACGAGGTCGTGTCGCGCTATCTCTTCGGGAAGCCGACGCTTTGGGCGAACGAACTGTCGCTGTGGATTGCCGGCTTCGTCTTCCTGCTGGCGGGCCTCTATGCAATGCAGCAGCGCAGTCACATCCGCATCTACATCATATACGACATGATGCCACGCTGGCTGCGAAAGCTGTCGGATGTCCTGTCGCTACTCCTGATCGGGTCATTTGCCTTCCTGACAGTGTGGGGCGGCTTCAATGAGTCGCGGGACAAGTTCTTCCGCTGGGAAACATTCGGAACGGCCTGGGATCCACCAATCCCTGCAACGATCAAGCCAGCCATTCTCATCATCGTCGTGCTGGTCGCACTGCAGGCCTTATCCAATCTAATCGCGGACTGGAACAAGGAACCTGAACATCACTCAGCAGCGAACGATATCGATGCCAGTGAGATTGAAGCCATCCGCAAAATCGTCAAGGACTGACCACGATGGATATCGGCTCGATCTCGCTCATCCTTCTGCTGGCGCTCTTTGTGCTGCTGGCGATGGGTATGCCGCTGGGCTTCGCGTCCGGAACACTGGCGTGCGCGGTGCTGGCGATGAAGTTCGGACCGGATCTGCTTTTCCGAGATTTCGGGCGCGGCCCGCTGGCGGTGGTGGGGCAGGCCGTATATCGCCAGATGACAAACTATGTTCTGATATCGGTGCCGCTGTTTATCTTCATGGCGGCGTTATTGGAACGCAGCGGCATTGCCAAGGCCATGTATGCGTCACTGAATGTTTGGCTGAGCCGAACGCGCGGCGGCATCGCGATCGTGACGTCGATCATGGCCGTCATCATGGCCGCAATGTCGGGGATTATCGGCGGCGAGGTCGTGCTGCTCGGACTGATCGCACTGCCGCAGATGTTGCGCCTGGGCTACAATCAGAACCTTGCGATCGGAACGATCTGCGCTAGCGGCTCTCTGGGGACAATGATCCCACCCTCAATCGTGCTGATCTTCTTCGGCCTCATAACCGAGACCTCGATCAAGTCGCTGTTTACTGCAGCATTCCTGCCCGGCTTCATGCTGGCGTCGTTTTTCTTGATATATATCATCATCCGCACCCAGCTCAGGCCGGAAGAGGCCCCGCTGCCGGAGCCGGACCCCAATGATCCGCAACCGCTCGAAAAGTCCATCCTGTTCGGCGCTTTCACGACCATCATGATCATGGGTGCGACGGCGCTGCTCCTGCTGCGCGCCTTGATCTTCACAGCGATCGGTGCCTATGTCGTCGCCGAAGACACTGACCCGATCGCACTCGGCATGGTGGCCGCTCTGCCCTACCTCATTGGTATTCTGGTCGCCGGCGCCTTGCTGCTGCGGTTTGTGATCGGTCCTGATCGTGTCCGTCTCGCTTGGCAGATGGGCAAGGGGCTAGTGGCGCCGATCATTGTGATCGGAGTCGTTCTGGGCTCGATCTACGGCGGCATCACCGGAATCACTGAGGCGGCTGCGATGGGGGTTGTGGCTGTCTTCGTGATTTCCCTCGTTCGTGGCGAGATGACCTTCGAGGTACTGCGGGATTCGCTGATCCGCACGATGAAGGCGACCGGCACGATCATCTGGGTGACGGTGGGAGCGGCCGCGTTGGCTGCGGCTTATACGTTGGTTGGCGGCCCTACATTCGTTGCCAACCTGATCGTTGGCGCCGAGCTTCCGACGATGGGCGTCATCCTCGTCATGATGTTGATCTTCCTTGTCATGGGCATGTTCATGGACTGGGTTGGCATCGTGCTCCTGATCATGCCGGTGTTCATGCCAATCGTGATGGCGCTTCCGATCGAGGAGCTGGGATTCGTGGGGGGGATTGACCCCAAGTATGTGGCGATCTGGTTTGGCGTGGTATTCACCATGAACATGCAGGTCAGCTTTTTGTCGCCGCCTTTCGGTCCCGCCGCATTCTATCTGAAGTCCGTGGCGCCGCCGTACATCTCGCTGACGGACATCTTCCGGGGCTTCATGCCATTCATCGGTATCCAGTTGCTGGCGCTTCTGGTGTTGCTGATGTGGCCGAGCCTGGTTTCAGTTTTCCTATGAAAGAGGGCCAATGGCTTTTAAGTTACAATCGGACGATCCGTATATGGTTCCACCACATCAATAATTCCATTACGCGCTCACATGTTTCGGCACGTGCTTTGTATTCTTTTAGGATCGATCTTGGAATGCCGTTGTTTTCGGCTTCAAAGATAGTCGTGATAGGGCAGAGCGTGTCCAACCGGTCCATGCATGTGCGGGTACTTAAGGATGTTGAATGGTTCCTGAGGCGCGACATCTACCGCCTGCTTGACGCTTTAGGTTTTATAATATGAATCGCGATTTGGCTTCATCGTGTAAAGCGGGTCGGAGCGATTAAGGTGTTCCTTCATCAGGCGCACTGCGCCGTCGATATCGTGGTTTGAGACCAGTTCGACAATGTTTTCATGTTCCTTGAGTGTCGTTTCCTCGCGTCCGGCCCAATGAAGCATCGGCTTGTAGAAAGCGAACAGCCACGAAAGCATCGCCTGAGTTACCGATTCGAGCAAGGGATTGCCCGTCACCTTGGCCATGGCAACGTGAAAATCGATATCCGCCTTGATGAAGGGTTTGTCCTGGCCGAGCATTGAGCGCTGTCTTTCGACCAGCGCGCGTAGATCGACAACATCGGCGGCGGTACATTGTTCGGCGGCGATCCGTACGGTCCCGGCTTCAAGTATTTTTCGTAGTTGTTTGAGATTTTCCAGATTCGCCGGCTTGGAGGACAGCATAAGTTTTGCGATGTCTTCGACTTGTTGAACCGCCGCCCCGGCAGTCAACTCGTTTACCCGGCTGCGTTCCCCGTGCGAGATTGTGATAACGCCCTTGCTGGCGAGCATCTGGAGTGCTTCGCGTACCGCCGGCCGACCGACGCCGAATCGCTCCATCAAATCTCGTTCGGACGGCAGTATGTCGCCGGGCGCCAGTTCTCCGGACGCGATCAATTGCCACAACCGCTCAAAAACCTGGTCGGACAATTTTTGACGTTGAATAGGCTCGCTGTACAGAGGATCAGAAAGTGACGGTGTGGATGACATGGCAAGTTTCCCAATTGGCGATGATCACTATTAGCTCACTGGTATAACGAGGCAATATCTTTCGCACGGCGATGCCAAGATGACCACCGCGCTTCTCGACCGGCTCACACAACGCTGCCGCAATCTGGAAACCGGTAACGACAGCTACCGCTACAAAGCCAGTTCAGAGGCCGCGAAGAAAAAGAGAAAGGAGGCGCCCGCATTGACCACAACATGACAGCTGAGACATAAACAAGGGGGGGGTCAAATCTCGGTGAAAATACCGGGTCACTACTCAACTGAAATCAACATTCAGCTTGCTGAATGTGTTTTCAACCTTATGCCGTTGTTTGTACATCGTTTTGCAGTATTCGGCGGGGTTCTTGCGCTTCGCTCGTGGTGGAATGCATGAAGCAATTCCCTTGGCCTTGAGTGCAGCGCGGAGTTCATCGCTGTCATACCCCTTGTCGCCAACCAGTGTCGCGGCATTTGGCAATCCCGGATACATGATCTTGGCCCCAATATGGTCGGAGACCTGACCTGCTGTCAGCGCCATGACGATGGGTTTGCCCTCGTTGTTGACGACAGCATGCAACTTTGAGTTCAGCCCGCCTTTTGTTCGCCCAATGTGGCGGGGAACATCCCGTCCTGCGGACTTGCCAGACTGCAAGCAGTCCGGTGGGCTTTCAAATGAGTTGCATCGATCTGTACGATGTCCGGTTCACCCGCTCTGGCGGCCAAGCTGCTGAATATGCGATCAAAAACACCCAACCGGCTCCACCGTACAAAGCGGTTGTAGAGGGTCTTGTGCGGGCCGTAATCACCTGGCGCATCGCGCCAGCGCAGACCATTGCGGATGACATGGATGATCCCCGAAATAACCTTGCGGTCATCACTGCGCGGTACGCCGTGGGCAAGAGGGAAATAGGGGCGCATCAACGCAAACTGTCGATCCGACAACCAGAACAAATCAGACATGGAAAACCTCCTTCGGTGGCCATACAGAATCTGATTTGCGTCAATCTGAAAACCCGTTAATCAATAGGTCCTGACCCTGGCAAGTTAATGATTCGAGTGTGGTGTACGGATTTGAAGTTCCTGTATGAGACAGCTGCTACAATGTAAGGAACTTCAAATCCACCGCACTAGAACATGCTCGAATTCCAAAAGCTGCCCGTCCGAATACGGCCTCCGAGCTGCCCTTCAACAATGCGACCCCAATTCTGCTGTCCATAGGTTTCCGCACATATCTCTAAACCGGACATCAATGTCGTGTCGCTATCAGAGCAGGTTTTTGTGGATGCAACGGGGAATGATAACCCATTCAGGAAGTTAGAAAGTACAGGAGAGTCCAAAAACTGGTTGTGGAGTGCGCCTCTGGTTGGTGAGAACGGAACTAACTTTGTGCTCTCTGCGCCTGAGCCAGCAACGCCTTCATGTAGCCCTGGGCGTAAGCGGCGTACGCGCGAGATCCACCTACGATCGGTAACTCGTGATCGAAGTTTATGCTGCCTGAATAGTTAGTGGCGACCAGCGCTTCCATGATCCGGAACATGTCGTAGTAACCTTCATCGGGAAACGTCTCGGAAAATCGCGGAAGCGTGGCGGTGACGTTGCGAAAGTGGACTTCCCATACTCTGCCCGTGGGCACGTATTCGTGGATCGCGTCGACAGGGTCCCCTATACCCTCAAGCCAGGTCCCGCAACAGATGGTCAGCCCGATCTTGTCGCTCTTCGCCGCATGGAAGGCGGTTCTGATATCGTCTTCGGTCGAGAAGATGCGGGCCGCGCGGCCGGCTTCGGGGATGGGAGGATCGTCGGGATGAAAACCAACCCGGACCCCGGTCTCCTCGACGACCGGTTCTATTTCCCGGAGGAATGTGACGAAATTCCCGAACACCTCGTTATGGGTATATGGCCGCTCTCCCACAGGGCACTCGTCGCTGACGACGACGCCCGGATTCTGCGGAAGGCCGCGTCGTAGAGGCTTGGAAAGATCGACCTCGCGCGCCTGGACGCCTCCGCGGAGTTGAGCGAAGCCGCTGGAAAGGACAAATCCGGGAGACGCCAAAGCGATCGTGTAAGTCAAACCGGCGGCGTGAACCTTTCGAAGCCACGCCTTGAACGCCTCGGTCTTCGATTCGCGAAGGGGTGTTGCGAGAAGGATGTCATCCAGCATCGAGGTCGCGGTCATGTTGCGGATATTGTCCACGACGACGCCGCCATCCGCGTACCGGGCGACGATTGTCTGGAGGCCCTCCACTGTATCGTCGGGTGTGTCGGGCATAATGCGGACATAGGTCCGGTCTACCCCCAGTTGGTGCATGAAACGAAAATCATCGTCGGTTGGTTTCGGTCCGCCCGGAAATGCGAATTTCATACTGCTACCTGTTATGCCTTGACGATCGTGCCGAACCTCGATTCAATAATCGCACTGATTGAATAGTCTGAAAAGGAGCTTGCAGCGAAGATTTTTTACGAGGTCTTACAGAATTATCTGGAGACATCCGCATGCTTACTGCTTATTGTGATGTTAAACAAAATGATAGGAAGTGATTGCGCTACTTAAGGTAGTTTTCGTCTCTAGTACATCGGGAAGTAAGCAGTAGAAATTGGCGTTCTCGTGAATAAATATTGTTCTTGGCGGGCTTGTTGGAGGAGGAGCGCCATTTCCAGCCTGGAAAATACCGGACATGTTCGTGCGCAGTACCGATGGGGCGCGCTCTTTTCGCATGTCGGCAAGGTCCCGTGGATTCCGATAATCCTGTTGGCGCCGGTGATGGTGTGGGGGCTGTTCGGCCCGTGGATGTGGCCCCACGAACCGACCGCGATCGACTTCGCCGCGCGATTGAAACCGCCGGTCTGGCTTGAGGGCGGGACCGCAAATCACCTCCTTGGCACCGATCAGTTCGGACGCGATCTTCTCAGTCGCCTGATCGAAGGGGCGAGGGTCGCCCTGATCGTTGCGATCTTCGGCGTGTTTCTCGCCGCGCTGGTCGGCGTGGCGGCGGGACTGGCCGCCGGCTACTTCGGTGGCGTCACCGACAACATCATCATGCGGATTGTCGACGTCAAAATGTCCGTGCCGGCCATTCTGCTGACGATTCTCATCGGCTCGGCGATCGGAGCGGGCGTCACGACGGTGGTGGCGGCGATCGCGATCACGTTCTGGGCGGACTACGCCCGCGTTGTCCGCGGCGAAACGCTGTCTTTGAAAGAACGCGGCTTCGTCGAACTGGCGAAGGTCGCCGATTGCAGCCATCTGCGAATTCTCACCCGCCACATCCTGCCAAATCTCCAGGCAACTATTGTCGTGCTCGTTACCTTGCAGCTCGGTCGGGCGCTGATCCTCGAAGCCGCAATCACCTATATCGGGATCGGCATTCAGCCGCCTTCGTCTGCCTGGGGACTGATGATCAGCGATGGCCGCAGCCTGCTTTCGACCGCGTGGTGGCTTGCGGCCTTCCCGGGGTTCGCCATTACGGCAACCGTGCTTGGCGCCAATCTGCTGGGCGACTGGCTGCGCGACGCGCTCGATCCGAAGGTCCGCTGACATGGGGTCGTTTATCGTCAAGCGCCTGTTTCTTGCAGTCATTACGATCGTCGGCGTGTCCATCATCGTGTTCGTATGCGCTCGCCTGTCAGGCGATGTGACCTTTCTGCTCCTTCCTGTCGACGCCACGGAACAGGATATCAGAAACATTCGCCAGAGCCTCGGTCTCGATCAACCTCTCTGGGTCCAGTTCATGCGCTTCGTGGCGGCGGTCTTTCACGGGGATTTCGGTGAGTCGATCAAATATCAGGTCCCGGCGATGGACCTCGTCGTTGCGCGCATTCCGGCGACCGTTCAATTGACCCTCTCGGCGTTTTTCATCTCGATCGTCGTCGGTATTCCGCTGGGCGTGCTTGCTGCGCTTCGGCGCAACTCTGTTTCCGACTGGACCATTCGATCCGTCGCCGTGCTCGGACAATCAATGCCGAATTTCTGGATCGGCCTGATGCTTATCCTGCTTTTCGCTGTGAAACTGCAATGGTTGCCAAGCAGTGGCAGAGGCGGTTTCAGCCACCTCATACTCCCGGCCTTTACCCTTGCCCTGTTCGGCATAGCCGCCATCATGCGGGTAACCCGGTCTTCGCTGCTGGAGCAGCTGGATATGGATTACGTCCGGTTTCTGAGCTCCAAAGGTCTGTCGGCCAGGCTCATCCTGTGGAAGCACATGTTGCGCAACGCGATCATTCCGGTGCTTGCGCTTTGTGGCGTGTTGCTCGCCAACCTGATCGGCGGCGCCGTGATCATCGAGACGGTTTTCAACTGGCCGGGTCTCGGCAGTCTGGTCGTGGAATCCGTCGTTGGCCGGGATTATCCGGTGATACAGGCGGCGGTCATTCTCACCTCGGTCTTTCTCATACTGCTCAACCTGTCGATTGACGTCGCCTTCGGCGTCGTCGACCCCAGGATCCGATACCAGTGAACATGATCGACTCCCAGGCGAAACGAACGACGACCGTGTCGCAGGATCCACCAGCATTTCTGCATGTCGACAATTTGCGCACGGAGATAACCTCAAGGCGAAGCGGTCGGGTGGTGCGCGCCGTGAACGGAGTCTCGTTTCGTCTGGAACGCGGCAGAATACTCGGGATCGTCGGGGAATCGGGTTGCGGCAAATCGATGACCGCCTATTCCATCATCAGGCTGCTGCCAAGATCCGCGCGGACGGTCGGAGGGTGCATAGAACTCGAAGGCGTCGATCTTCTCGCCCTTCGCGAAGGCGAAATGGCCAAGCTTCGCGGAACCCGGATCGCCATGATCTTCCAGGATCCGATGATGACCCTCGATCCGCTTTTCACCATCGGCGACCAGCTTTCCGAACCGTTGAGGAAGCACAAAGGACTATCGGGCGGGCCGCTGCGCGAGCGCATGCTCGAACTCCTTCGCCAGTTTTCGATTTCGTCGCCGGAAACGCGCCTGCGCCAGTATCCGCACGAACTGTCCGGCGGCATGCTGCAGCGTGTTGTCGGGGCTATTGCACTAGCGGCTGATCCGGAACTGGTGATCGCGGATGAACCAACGACAGCGCTCGACCCCACTGTCCAGGCGCAATATCTTGATTTGCTCGACAGCCTTAAGAAAAGCCGGGATCTGTCGCTGATTATCGTCACGCACGATTTCGGCGTCGCGGCGCGTCTTTGCGACGACATTCTGGTCATGTACGCCGGGCGCGCCGTGGAAAAAGCGCCTGTCGAGGCGGCGTTCGACACGCCGCTACATCCCTACACGCAAGCGCTGCTCAAGCTGGTGAACCTGTCCGATACGGATGGCGGAGACCATTTTGTTACGATCGAGGGCAGTCCGCCCGACCTCTCGGAGCCGATCGAAGGCTGCCCGTTCGCCCCGCGCTGCCCGCACAAGATGCCGATATGCGCCGATGAAGATCCGCCGGAATTCGCCGTCGGTTCCGGCGCTGCCTCTTGCTGGCTCTATTCGGAGGCGGCGACATGACGGTCAATGGCGACATTCTGCAGCTGGAGGACGTTGCGAAGCATTTTTCCGTTCGTCGCAGTCCGTTTGCGCCGCGCCGCTCGATCCGCGCCGTCGACGGCGTCGACCTGACCGTAAGATCGGGAGAAACTCTTGGTCTGGTTGGCGAGTCGGGATGCGGGAAGTCCACTCTCGCCCGCTTGATTCTGAAACTCCATGACGTTTCCACAGGTCGCATCAGCTTCCTCGGACAGCAGGTTCACGACGCCCGCGGACGCAATCTCTCCCGGTATCGCAGGCAGGTACAGGCTGTGTTCCAGGACCCGTTCAGTTCGCTCAGTCCACGTATGACCGCCGGGCAGATCGTCGCGGAGCCGATGATCGTAAACGGCGGCCTATCGTCGCGTGAAACAGACGCGCGTGTCGCCGATCTCTTCGACAAGGTCGGATTGAATCCCGCCTGGATGGAACGCTATCCGCATGAATTCAGCGGCGGCCAGCGCCAACGCATCGCCATCGCGCGTGGAATTTCCCTCAACCCGAAACTCCTCGTCCTCGACGAGCCCGTGTCTGCGCTGGATCTGTCGGTTAGAGCGCAGATCCTGAATCTTCTCAAGGATCTGCAACGGAACCTCGGGCTGAGCTACCTCCTGATCTCCCACGATCTCCCGGTGGTTTCGCGCATATGCACCCGCATCGCCGTGATGTATCTGGGTCGTATCGTCGAAATCGGACCCGCCAGGGAAATCGTCGCCAATCCCCGTCATCCCTACACAAAGGCGCTGTTTTCTGCGGTGCTTCCTGAACATCCGCGCGCGCACCATCAACGCATCGAACTGGAAGGCGAAGTACCGTCGCCTCTCGATATCCCGTCCGGTTGCCGTTTCCGGACCCGCTGCCCGATCGCCGTCGAACGCTGCGGTGTTGAGTCGCCGGCCAACCTGATGATCAACGGCGAGCATATGGCCGAATGCCGTTTCGCTATCGAAAAGCCAAACCATGGAGGAGAACTGAAGTGAAAAAGCTGTTATTCAATACCGCCGTCGCCCTGGGCCTCACGCTGATGGCGGTTGCGCCGAACGCCGCTCAGGCGCAATCCGACGATACATTTTCCATCGCAACGCCGATCGAGCCGGACACGCTGGACGCCCTGAAAACCCGTCTTCCTCCGCTCGTCCTCGGTACGATGACCAACATAAACGAGCCGTTGATCGCAGCCGACGCCAATGGCGACCCGGTTCCCGGGATGGCCGACTGGACAATTCTGGAAGACGGCAAGGTCATAGAATTCAAGATCAAGCCAGGCGTCAAATTCCACAACGGAGATCCCCTGACGGCCGAGGATATCAAGTTCAGCCAGGAACGTCAGGCCGAACTCAACAAGTTCTACGCGCGACAAATGGCGAGCTTCGACCATATCGAGATCGTCGACGATCAGACGATCCGCTTCGTCTTCAAGGAGCCCACGCCGGGATTTCTGAGGCAAAGAAGCCTGCTTATTGCGTCCAAGAAACATTTCGACGAAGCCGGGGAAGAAGTATTCACGCAAAATCCGATCGGGACCGGTCCCTATAAATTCGCCGGATACAAATTCGGAGAATATATCGATCTGGAAGCCTTCGACGATTATTGGGACGGCGCTCCGGAAATCAAGAAGGCGCGCATAGAGTTCATCAAGGATGACCAGACACGCGTCGCCAAGTTGCGTTCCGGCGAGGCTGATCTCATCATGCACGCTCCCATGGAATCGGTGAAGCCACTCGAGGGCGACGGTTACAAGACCTCCGGAGTGCCGGTTCATCCGACGCTTGCCGTTTATTTCCACACCCTCAATCCGAAGGCGCCCTGGTCCGACATACGGGTGAGACAGGCGATCTCGAAAGCAATTGACGGAAACGCCATCGTGGATGGACTGCTGGGCGGCGTTCCCAACCGGTTTCCTGCGCTTGGGCCCGACGAAATCGGCTACGATCCCGACCTCAAGCTGCCGGAGTTCGATCCTGCCGCCGCAAAACAGTTGCTTGCGGACGCCGGCTATCCGGACGGGTTCACCATGCCGATGTACTACATGTCGGGAGGCTACTCCGGGATCAAGGAAACGGCCGAAGCGATCGCGCTTTTTCTCAAGCCCATCGGCATCGATGTGGAACTGCAGGGTCTCGACCAGCTCAAGTCGGTCGAGATGCTGCGTGAACTGCACAACAATCCGGACGCCATGATGGTCGGCCTGCATCCCTTGACGATCGCCAGCACCCCGGAAGCAGCCTATTCGATTGGCCTTTCCTTTGCGACGAGTTCGCCTTTCTCGATACACAACCAGGAAGGGGTCACCGAGCCAATCGTCAAGGGCCGTGTGACGATGGATGACGAGGAACGCGGCGAACTGATCCGGGAGGGGATCAGGGCGCTCTACGACAACGTTATCTACATTCCGATGTGGTCCAGCGTCTCCGTTTTCGCCATGAAGCCGGAGGTGTCCTATCAGGGCATCCCCCGGACGTCCGGCGGCGCCTGGCTGCGCATCAACGACATCGAGGTCGGCCAGTAGGTCGGCCCCAACGCCAGAAGGAAGCCAGATGCGCATAACCGGCATTGAGGATCTTCACGCCAGCGGAGGCAGGAAGACGATCTCGTTCCTGAAAATCACGACGGACGAGGGCGTGACAGGATGGTCCGAGTTCAGCGAGTTCATCGGATCGAAAGGGCTCACCGCCCTGATCCGTGAGATCGCTCCCGGGCTCATCGGCGAGGACCCCCGCGCCACCGGGCGTCTGTCTGCGATGTTCAAGGCAAAATCCCGCGTCGTGTCCGGCGGGCTGAATGCGCTCGCCTACGCCGCGATCGAGAACGCCTGCATCGACATCAAGGCAAAAGCGCTGGGCGTTCCGGTGTACGAACTCCTCGGAGGCGCGATCCGCGACCGCCTCCGGGTCTACTGGTCACACTGCGGAACCTACCGCATTTCGACGCCGGAATTGTATGGCGCCCGACCGGTGCAATCGGCCGGGGACTTCGCCGGTCTCGGCAGAGAAGTCGTCGACAAGGGCGTCGGAGCGTTGAAGACAAATATCGTGATATTCGACGCGCCGAAACCGTTTGTCTATTTTGGCGGGTTCGGGGTCGG
Organism: Hoeflea sp. CAU 1731; assembly: GCF_039888615.1. Taxonomy (NCBI): domain Bacteria; kingdom Pseudomonadati; phylum Pseudomonadota; class Alphaproteobacteria; order Hyphomicrobiales; family Rhizobiaceae; genus Hoeflea; species Hoeflea sp. CAU 1731. The sequence continues at coordinate 302,272 of NZ_JBDQQS010000005.1, forward strand.
ACCAGGCCACCCTGAACGGGATCTGCCGCAACCGGTGCTGACTGCTGCGGTCGACCAACTTTCCGCGTTGCGAGAAGGGGCGGGAAAGAACACGGCTATCATGCTCGACATCCTGTCGAATTTCAGACCTTCCGATTGCATCAGGCTGGCGCAGGCGCTCGAGCCGGTCGATCTCGCCTGGCTGGAACTGGACTTGCCCGATCCCGAAGCGGTTTGCGATATCCGGCGATCGGTGCGCACGCCGATTGCTTCGCTGGAGACGTGTTACCATCGCGAGATGTATCGACCGTTTCTCGAAAAAAGAGCGGTCGATGTCGCGATAATCGATGTCATGTGGAACGGCATTTTCGAGTCCGTCAAGATCGCCGATCTGGCCGACGCATTCGATATCGGAGTGAGTTCCCATGCCTTCACCAGCCATCTGGCTCTGATGATGAGCGCGCATATGTGCGCAGCAATTCCCAACTATCGCTATGTCGAAATGGATTTCGACCAGCCGCCATGGAACGACGAACTGTTCCACACGCGGCCAATGGTCGAAAACGGTCACCTTCTGGTGCCGGACGGCCCGGGCTGGGGCATAGAGGTCAACGAGGACGCCGTTCGCGCCAATGCCACGGGGAACTGATGCGATGATTGTCGAATCTGTGGAGGCCTTGCCGGTCGCCATGCCGCTGCCCGCCGATTATTCCTTTCGCGCGGGACCATTCCGTTTCGCCGGATTTCGGTCGGCCGTCGTCGTCAAGGTGACGACGCGTGACGGGATTGTGGGTTGGGGCGAGGCGATGAACGCGCGTTCGACACAGGCCATCGCGACCCTGATCAACCGCACGCTTGGCGATCTCGTTGTCGGCGAGGACGCCTCCGCCGTTAATGCTATTTGGGACAAGGTCTATAGGTCGTGCATAAAGACGTCCGGAGCCGACGCCGGTTTCACCATCGGATTGAGCGGCATAGACATGGCGCTTTGGGACATCCGCGGCAAAGCCGCCAGCCTGCCGCTCTACCGGTTGCTGGGAGGCCGGTCCAGCAAGGTAAAAGCATATGCCGGAGGTCTCTCCCTCGGCTTCGAGCCGCCGGAAAAGCTGGCCGAAGAGGCGCTTGGTCTCGTGGAACAGGGCTTTCGGGCGCTCAAGCTGAGGGCCGGCGACACGCTGGACATGGATATCGCCCGCGCCCGTAAAGTGCGGGAAAGCCTGCCAGACTCCGTGAGCCTGATGATAGACGCCAATACGCTCTATTCCCTTGAGGACTGCCGGATCGCCGCGCCCCGGTTCGCCGAGATGGGCTTTCTGTGGCTGGAAGAACCCTTTCCTCCGCACAACCTCGCCGCCTACCGACGCGCCGGACACTTCGCAAATATCGCGTTAGCCGCAGGGGAGAACCATTTTACGCGCTATGATTTTCACGAGCTTCTGAATATCGATGCGATTGCTCACGTGCAGCCGGACCTGTCGAAGTGCGGCGGCATCACCGAAGCTTTGCGCATCGCCTCAATGGCGTCTGCGCGGCACGTGCCGCTGTCGCCGCACAGCGCCTCCACGAGTCTGAACTATGCGGCCAGCATCCATCTGCTCTCGGCCATCGACAATCCCGGCTGGTTCGAGGCTGACGCGTCGGCCGCCAATCCCCTGCATCATGACATCGGCACAAAGCCCTACGAGATCGAAGATGACGGCACAGTGCGCCCCTTGGAGGGGCCTGGAATCGGCGTCGAGATCGACGAGGACCGACTGCGGGCTCATGTGCTGACAAACTGACCTGGAGGCCCATTTGTCGCGCATCGTATCCTTTCCGCTGATCGCCCGCGATCTGATCAATGGCAGGCTGGCCGGGTTGGAAGGCCTGGATCTTGTCACCGTTGATCGTCTGGAAGAGATCGCAAGCAAGCTGGACGGTGCGGACGCACTGATCATGCCGGGCGGAGAAGCGCATTACAGCGTTGAAATTGCCCGAGCGGTGAGGGAGAAGGCGAAAGACCTGCGCTGGATACAACTGACCTCCGCTGGCTATGACGGTCTCGTCGCCTTTGGTGTTCCGGACGGGGTGATCGTCACGGGAAACGGCGGCGCGCTTGCAGTTCCCGTCGCCGAGCATGCGATGGCGCTGCTGCTGTCGCTCTCCCGCCGCTTGCACGAAAATGTCCAAAACCAGATGCGACGGACCTGGGAGCGCAATACGCAAACTCCGGTAAAAAGCCTGGACGGCTCCACGGTTCTTGTTGCGGGGTTCGGGTCCATCGGGCGTGAGGTCGCGCGACGGGCAAAGGCCTTCAACATGCACGTCATCGGAATGCGGCGGACACCGACGCCGGATGAAATGGCGGACGAAATCGTGGGAATGGATGATCTCAAGCCGGCTCTCAAACGGGCGGACGCGATCATTCTCTGTCTTCCTTTGAACGATGCGACACACCAGATCATCAACCGGGAGACGCTCGCCGCCTGCAAGCCGGATTCATGGATCATCAATGTCGGTCGCGGTGGACTGATCGACACCGAAGCTCTGATGGACGCTCTGCAAAACGGGATGCTTGGTGGCGCAGGTCTGGATGTGACCGAACCGGAACCCGTACCCGCCGACCACCCACTCTGGGCAACGCCGAACGTCATAATTTCCCCCCATGTCGGCGGCGGTGGCAGTCGAAAGAGTTATGAGCGCATTGCTGATACGGTTACTGAGAACGCGCGCCGCTTTATTGCCGGAGAGGACTTACAAGAACTGATTGATTTACGCGTCATGGTCTCCGGCCATTCTTAGCATGGAACTATTTTTAGCTCGCTATTGATAATCGTTGACTCCCAGACAGAGTCAGAACGGTGAAACTTGGCACGTTTTCGCCGATTCATCCGTGCCGCAATCCGAACAGCGCGGAGTATTTTGAATGTCTGCTTTGCCTTAGAGTTGATCAGAATCCCGAAGGTCTCTTTCCGGCCCCAAAGCAGCCAGGCTCGAATTCGCCCTCACTCCAGTCGCGGGTCCCATAGTGCGGGCATTCCGCAAAACGGTGACATCGGAAAATGAAGTGCTAATGGAATCCGCATGTGCGTGCACATTCTTTACGAATCCTATGCACTCAAAAGTGTGCGTCCGCCATCAACCAGCAAAAGGTGCCCCGTCACGAAACCAGCATCCGGACTGGACAGATAATGGAAAGCCGCGGCGATATCTTCAGGAGCGCCTTTCCTTCGAATTGGCTGGACATTTGCGGTTTTCTCGATTCCTGCAGAACCGAGGGAGTTCACATCGTCCAGCGTCTGCGGCGTTTCGATTATTCCGGGAGCCACTGCATTGACCGTTATTCCCGATGGGCCGACTTCAGCCGCCAGTGAGCGGATCATTCCCACGATACCCGATTTTGCGGCCGAGTAGTGAACATGCTCTTCCCATGCTTCGAACGGACCGGCAACTGACGATGTCGCCAGAAGACGCCCGTATCCGCGTTCGGACATGTGTGGCAAGACAGCCCGGAAAAGGCGCCAGACCCCATGCAGATTGACATTCAATGTCGTTCTCCAGGCGTCGTCATCCAGTTCGGCGACGGAATGTCGGCGCGCGATCGCCGCATTTGCAACGGCAATATCAACCCGTCCATAAGTGGAAAGAGCCCTGGCAACCAGATTGTTGACCGACTCCGTCGACGTGACATCTGTTTCCACAAGGATTGCCTTTGCATCGACCTTGCGGACATCTTCAAGAACGGCATCGGCGTTGTGACCGTCCGGAGAATGCACGGCAAGAACAAGATTGGCTCCGGCGCGCGCCAATCGGCGCGTCGTGGCCGCCCCGATTCCGGAGGCCGCGCCAGTGACAATTGCTGTCTGTCCACGCAGATCGAACATCTCATGATTCCTTTCTGCCGTCATTGGCTCAATAAGCGGTCCAGCCGCCATCGACTGCGAGCACATGTCCGGACACGAAACTGCAGTCGTCCGAGGCCAGAAAGAGCGCTGCTCCGGCCACATCTTCCGGCCGGCCCAGGCGGGGATATGGCGTTCTCGCCAGGGAATATTCGGTAGCCGCGTCGACGGCGCCGTGCGCCAGATAATCTGCTTCACCCGGCTGACGGCCCGTGATGATGCGACCGGGCGCCAAGGCGTTCACAATGATCCCTTTGCGTGCATAATCCACGGCCAGTTGTCGCGTCATATGGGCAATTCCGGCTTTCGCCACCGCATAGCTCAAATGGCCGGGCGGCGCGGTGATACCGAGCTGTGACGCCATGTTGATGATGCGGCCACGAATTTCGCTTCTTGCTTCCTGATTAAGCATTCCTGTTATTGCCGCGCGATTGACGAGGTAATGACTTCGAAGGTTGACGTCCATGTCGGCGTCCCAGCTTTCAGCGCCTGTTTCCATAATAGGATGGCCCCGAAAGACGCCGGCGTTGCTGACCACTATATCTATACGGCCCAACGTTTTTCTGACCTGGTCGAACAAGGCAGAGACATCCTCCTCGTTCGTAACATCGGCCCGGTGGAATCCGGAAACGCCGCCTTCATTGGAAATCATCTCGTGGGTCGGCATATAATCCGGCGTGGAGCCGGTCGGAGTTGCTGCAAGGTCTGCGACAAGAACGCGAGCGCCCTCGCGTCCGAACCGAAGCGCGATTGCCCGCCCGATTCCAGCGGCCGCCCCGGTTATGACAGCTGTGCGTCCTTCGAGCCGCATGATCAGGTCAACCCATCCATTCCGCGAACGTCCTCACGCTGCAGGCCGCCAAGCCGGGCGTGAAGTCTTCCGCGTGTCGCGAACGCCCAGATCACCAAAATTTCGTCGCGCCGCGGCGCGTCCGAAAACATGGTGCTGATGGTGTCGTAGTGGGAACGGACATAAAGCGCGTCCTTGAATGCCAGCGGAATATCGATTGTGGCGCCCGGGGCGCCGATTTTTCCGGTTGACGGCACCCAGGCCTTGCCGCCGCCAATCGACTCCCTGACCGGATTGGCGCCGAATGTGGTCAAGAAAGCGTTTCCGTGTTCGTACTCGCCATCCATCCCGACCAGGCAGGCTTTGCCGTAGCTCTCGACGGTTTCTCCGAAGAGCAGGGCATTGGCCCTGCGGCCGAATTCCTCGCCCAACTTGTCGGAGCGATCAATGATATCGCTCAAATCCTCGCTGTAGCGGCCGGCATAAGGGTTTCGGATCGCTGCCGCAATCACTGCTTTAACAACTGGCTCTCCATCTGCGGGCTTGCCTGTCTCGTTAAGAAGGGTTTCCTCGCGCTGGGTAAACCATTTGCGAATCGAATACCCCGCGAAATTTCCCGTTTCGTCCGATGTGCTCATTTTACTGCTTCATCCTGTTTGTTGTCCGGACCATTCAGGTCGAAATCGGTCAGAGCCTCAGGCGCCGGCGAAGAGGCGGCATTGAGCAGGCTGCCCTGTCCGGAAAATTCGAGGACTTCCATGAGAGCCTGGTGGCTGGCGCGTACGTGATCGCGCATCAGGCGCTCGGCTGTGTTGCCGTCGCGGGCCTCTATCACCTCGAGAATGCTGTGGTGTTCATGATCGGACTGTGGCGCACGGCCGGAACTGCGAACAGTAAGATGGACGAATTGCGAATGCAGCAATTGGTTCATCAAAGTGTGATAGAGGTGCATCAGTTTAGAGTTGCCGGCCCCGCGCATGATCAGGTCATGATATTCGTGGACCAATTCAACGTACTGATCGAGATCCTGATTTGCGACGGCATGTTCGGATTTGCGCACATTTTCCTTGAGCAATTCCAGTTCCGGTATGTTTCCGCGATTGGCAAATAGTCTGGCTGCGGCGCCTTCCAGAATCTCCTTGACCTCGAACAGTTCGTTGACCTCGAGTCGCGTGGGCGCGAATACGAAAGTCCCGACGCGCGGGCGAACGACAACCAGACCTTCCGCCTGCAACTGCTTCAGTGCTTCGCGTATCGGAGTTCGGCTGACTTCGAATTCTTCCGCCAAGGCTGCCTCCGACAGTGCGGATCCGGGGATATAGACGCCCCGCGCAATACGGCTTCTGATGTCGTCGGTAATGGTTTTCTGATTTTTTTTCTTCTTCAATCCCTTGCTCCCTATACGCGGTAATGACCCGCTGTTGTATGGTATAGACCTATCGAGATAGATCGGCAATATCCTTGATGCATACAACAGAGCTGGCAATCACCGAATTTCACAATGGCGAAATATCGGGCAAGAAGCAATATAAATAGGCATATTTTGGAGATTTCTGTGAAAAATGCACAGTGCGTATGATTTAAATTTGCAAATTAACGGACTCCATTGACATACAAGATATGGCGCGTATTCTTAGTCTGTACCATACAAGAGCGGTGTAATCCGGTCTTGTCCAATCCAGCCTGCAGAGAGCGATGGAAAAGCGCTGCTGCCCACAGGAGAGAACAGTTGATGCAAGTTAGACCAAAAGCATTCACCGCTGCCGGAGCAGCGCTGTCCGTCTTCATCGCCGCAAGCCTTATTCCGGCAAACGCGGCTGACGATACAATGTCAAAGGGAACAACCCTCGATCTTGCCGAAGACGCCAAGACGTCGGTTGACACCAGTCAATGGAAGAAGGAGCCGCCCTACACGATCGCAGCGCTGACGCAGGGGCCGATCAACGGGTGGGGGTTAACCCAGGAATCCACCATACGCTGGCTCGCCGACCAGGACGGCGACGTCGAGGAGCTGATCGTTCCGTCCATCAATGCTGATGTCGACCGTCAGATCTCGGCGATGGAAAACATGATCAATGTGAAGCCGGACCTGATTCTTCTGCAACCGCTCAGCTCGGCGGCGCTGGCTGCACCTGTCGCGCGCGCCATGGCTGCCGGGATTCCCGTCGTATCGTGTTCGGACGGAGTGGAAGGTAAGCCCTATGTCGCGTATTCGGACGTCGATCTCTATCGGGTCGGATTCGAGACCGCGAAAGCGCTTGCGGAAGATCTCGACGGTAAGGGCAAAGTCATCATGATCAATGGCATACCGGGTGTTCATGCCGCTGAAGCCTGGAAGGAAGCCGGCGAAGAGGTTTTTGCCGAATATCCCGGCATCGAGGTCGTTGCAAACGAATACGCCAACTGGTCCATTCCGACATCCAAGGAAAAAGCGACTGCAATGCTGGCGGCCAATCCGGATATTGATGGTGTTTTCGCCGGAGGGTCGGAAGGCGCGATCGGTGCGCTTCTGGCCTTCGAGGAAGCCGGCCGGGAACAGCCGAAATACGGCGCTGTTGTTCCGTTGAACGGCTGGCTGAGACTCGCCATCGAGCATGAAGTCGAATTCACTTCCTGGCCACAGCCGGCCGCGCTCGAAGCGCAATCGTGTTTCGAGACGGGCATGAAGATCCTGCGTGGCGAAGAGGTGATGAAATTCGTTCAGATCCCCGAGACCGTCGTCACCGAGGAAAACGCGGCCGAGTTCTACATCCCTGAGCTGAAGGACGATTTCAGCGGACCGCCTGTCGCTCCGATCGACTATTATATTGAAGTCGGATTCGGTCGTCAGTGACGAGCGGAAACGAAAAAAACTGCAAGGCGGCGCCAATTGATCAGGCGCCGCTCCTCCAGTTGCGCGGTGTGAACAAAACATTCTCAGGCGTAACTGCCCTGAACCATGTGGATTTTGATCTGATGCCGGGTGAGGTTCACGCCCTGGCCGGCGAGAATGGCGCCGGTAAATCGACGTTCATCAAGATCATCTCCGGCGCATATACGCCGGACACAGGCGAAATTGAGATCGCGGGCGAACACGTTCGAGCACTCACGACGCACCGGGCCCAGCAATTGGGTATTGCGGTTGTCTACCAGGAATTCAACCTGCTTCCCGATCTGACAATTGCGGAGAATATGTTCATCGGCCAATTGCCGGGTGACCGCTTCGGAAGCTACTCGCCTCGGCGGGCGTACGAGGCGTCGCGACAGATCCTTGCCCAGCTTGGCTCATCGATTGATCCGAATCGGCTCGTGGGAGAATTGAGCGTGGCGGAGCAGCAGATGGTCGAGATCGGCAAGGCTCTCGCAATGAACTTCCGCATCATCATCATGGACGAACCTTCGACCGTTCTCGCCGGCGAAGAGCTGGACCAATTGCACCGTGTGGTGAGACGTTTGCGCGATGACGGTCGATCCGTCATTTACATCTCCCACAGGCTGGACGAGGTGCTTTCGCTGGCCGACCGCATAACCGTTTTCAAGGATGGCGAACGGATTCGTACGGCAGATGCTGAGGAATGGGACCATGATTCGCTGATTCACGCCATGATCGGGCGAGATCTCGTGGATTTTTTCCCGGACCGCGCAGCCCCCGGCGAAAAAGAGTTGTTTCGGGTGGATGGGCTTACCGTAACGGGAAAGATCTTCGACGTTTCGATTTCCGTTTCGCGCGGTGAAATAGTCGGCATTGCCGGTTTGGGCGGCAGTGGAAAAACGACCCTTTGCCGGGCGCTTGTCGGACTGGAGACCCGATCCGACGGAACTGTAGAGATGGACGGAGATCCAGTGCCCGCAAGTCCGCGCCAATGTGCTGCCGCTGGCCTGGTCATGGTGCCCGAGGATCGCAAGTTGCAGGGAATATTTGCGGGGCGCTCGCTCGCCTTTAATCTCACAATCTCCGCGCTCGACCGGCTGAAAACGGCTTTCTTCCTTTCATTCGCGCGTGAAACTCGATTCGTTGGCCGGTCGATGGTGGATTTCGATATCCGTCCAGCCAATCCGGCGCTGGACATAGCGAAGCTGAGCGGTGGCAATCAGCAAAAGGTGGTGCTAGCCCGCTGGCTGTCACGCGATCCGAAAGTTGTTGTTCTTGACGAGCCGACGCGTGGAGTGGACGTCGGCGCAAAAGCGGAAATCTATGCCCTCATTGAAAAACTGGCCGAGAGCGGTGCTGCAATCCTGATCGCCTCATCGGATGTGACGGAACTGCTTGGCGTATGCGATCGAATTCTGGTGTTCCACCAGGGCCGGCTTGTCGAGGACCTTACGCGCAAGCAGGCGAGTGAGGAGGCGATTATTCGCGCGGCCACCATCGCGCCCGAACCGGGGCGGAAACCGGTGCTGGAGGCCGCCTGCTGATGGCAACGACCGAACAGCAACAACCGATATCGCAATCATGGCGAGACGCAGACCGATGGGTTAGCTGGGCGCGTCGGCAAGCCGCCGTACTCATAATATACGGGCTTACTGCGATAGTGACGGTCGTAGCGGCGGTCTACTCTCCTACGTTCTGGACTTTTTCAAACATTACGGATGTCCTTCGACAGTCGATTGTGCTCGGTCTTGTGACCATTGGCCAGCTCTTTGTCATGCTGGCGGGCGGGATCGACATGTCGGTGGGGATGATAGCGCGTGTGGTAGGTCTCGCCACTGCCGTCGTCCTGACATGGGATATTCTGCCTCCCTACCTGGTGTTGACTCTCGGACTGGCGGCTGGCGCCGCGATTGGCCTTGCCAATGGAGCTCTGGTCACCCGGTTCAGCGCCCAGCCATTTATTCTCACGCTCGGCATGATGGGCATCCTTTACGGGGCCGCCCTTGCCATCACTGACGGACCGACGGGCCTGATCCCGTTTTCGCTTCTGCAAATATATGAAATGCGATTATGGGGCGTGCCGCTGGCTGTATTCGCAATGGCGCTGATTTGGATGATCGCCTGGTGGATTCTGGCGCGCACCCGATTCGGTCGTTCCGTCTATGCGGTGGGCGGGTCGCCGACGGTCGCTCGCCTTTCGGGACTGAATGGCGAGCGTGTTGTCATGTTCAGCTACATGATTTCAGGTCTGATGGCTGCCGCAGCTGGGATATTCCTGCTGACACGGTCTGGTGTCGGAAACCCGAACATGGCGTTGGGCCTTGAGTTCCGCTCAATCGTCGCAGCAGCAATAGGCGGCGTCAGCCTCTATGGCGGGCGTGGTTCGCTTGTCGGCGTTCTGGGCGCAGTGCTCCTGATTTCCATCATCTCCAATGTGTTCGACCTGTTTCAAATCAGCCCCTACTTCCGTGATCTTGCGCTGGGTCTGATCGTCGTCCTTGCGGTGGCGATCAATCGTTCGGAGAAGAATGTTTGACCGAAGCCCTGGAAACACGTCCCGCAAATCTTGATCGCCGCCGCATGGATCGCGCTGCCTATGCGTTCGACTGGCTTTCGCGCTATGCAGCCTTTTCGGCAATCATTGTCTGTCTGATGATTGCGACGGTTTTTGCTCCAGCCTTTTTCAATTTCGGTAATCTTCGAGCCGTTCTTATCCAGACTGCGATACTCGGCATCGTCGTCCTGGGTCAGACCACTGTCGTTATCGGCCGTGGCCTGGACATGTCTGTCGCGGCGACTATGACCTTCGCCGCGGTGCTCGTTTCGCAGGCCAGCCTGTCAGGCGACTATGGATTGATGATCCTGCAGTGCCTGGCGCTGGCAATTGCCGCCGGCGTCGCCAACGGTCTGCTGATTGTCTGGCGAGGGGTTCCGCCTTTTGTTGCAACATTCGCGATGCTGATCGTCATCGATGGAGCCAGGCTCGCCTATTCGCGCGGTCAATCCGCCGGATCTGCGCCGGACTGGGTCATTGGCCTAGGGGCTGGTTCTGTGTCGGGCATTCCCATCGCCATAATCCTGTGGCTGGCGCTACTGGCCCTGTTCTTCATCGCGTTGAATTTCACAAGCTGGGGCAGATGGCTTTACGCTGTCGGAACCAATCGGGTGGCCGCTCGCCATGCTGGGATTCCGGTCAAGATCGTCATCATGTCCACCTATCTCGCCACCGGTGCGATGGCGACGCTCGCCGGTGTCTTGCTCAGCGGCTACGTCGGATACATCGACAACACATTGGGCGCCAATTACAACCTCAACTCGATGGCGGCTGTCATCGTTGGAGGTGTTGCATTCACGGGCGGACGGGGCGGCGTGCTCGGCGCATCCATGGGCGCGTTGCTTTTGACCATCATGGTCAATCTTCTGGTGGTACTGCGCTTCGAGTTGTTCTGGCAGCAGATTGTTCAGGGTTCCGTCCTTGTGATCGCGGTCGTGATACAGGGGCTGCGACAGCGAAGGGCGGATCGGACATGAGTAAACGTGCGCCCGCTATCACTCCTGCCCACGACGCTGTGCAGTTTCTGCAGGCGACCGGACGCACTGCGATACGCAGGCGCACACGCTCGCAGCCGCATATCAGCTATCTGGAAATCCCGTCCGGGCAAAGAGTCGGATCCGGTCCTCTTTTGATGCTCCACGGAGTCGGCAGTTCCGCCGATACATGGCGGCGTCTTCTTCCATATCTTCACACGGGAACAATTATCGCGCCGGATTATCGTGGACACGGATATTCGGACAGCCCGGAACCGCCATACTGTCTGGAAGATTTCGTCTGCGATATCCGCCGATTGTTGGACGAACTGGAGATTGAGCGAATTGATGTACTGGGATTTTCGATCGGAGCGCTGTTCGCCGCAAAGCTGGCTCTGAACCATCCATCATGCGTGAAATCGCTTATACTGTTGAACTCCATTGCTGACCGCACGCCAGAGCAGAAGATCCGGGCTCGCGAGCGACTGGAGTTTTTGTCGACCCATTTACCCGATGAAACGGCTCCAGCAACAGCGGTCCGCTGGTTCACACCTGCGTTCCTGGAATCGCATGACGATCTGGTTGAAGCCGAAGCGGGAATTACCGTGAGTACGCCGCATGCGCCCTACGCGTCGAGCTACCGCGTGCTCGTCGAGAATGATCTCATCGATGAGGTCAGCGGGATATCCTGCCCCACACTGATCATGACCGGAGAATTGGACGAGGGTTCGACCCCCGCCATGTCTGAAGCGCTTCACAGGCAGATCCCCGGATCACTTCTGCGGATCATCGGTGGCGTGAAACATTACATGCATTTTGAGCGTCCGGAAGAACTGGCTCGGCACGTCAACGAATTCCTGAAACAAGCCGATACAGCTGCAGTGGAAATGTGATTCCAGTCAGCGATACGAATGAGAAAAGGAGACTGTCATGAAGGATATCAAGGTAACTTTCGGCGTCGACGTCGATGCGATTGCGGGCTGGCTCGGCTCCTACGGTGGAGAGGATTCGCTGCAGGATATCCAACGGGGCTTCTGGGCAGGCGAGGTCGGGCTGCCGCGCCTGATAAAGCTTTTCGACCGCTACGGTATCAAGTCGACTTTTTTCACGCCGGGCCATTCGATCGAAAGTTTCCCCAAACAGTTCGACATGCTGGTCGAATCGGGTCATGAGATAGGAGCCCATGGCTATTCCCATGAAAATCCGCGGGAGATGAACCCCGAGCAGGAAGAAGCCGTCCTTGAGAAATCGGTCACGCTGATCGAGAAACATGCGGGCAGAAAACCTACCGGCTACATTGCGCCATGGGGCGAGATGACCCGGATTACCACCGACCTTCTCCTGAAATACGGTTTCGAATACGACCGAACGCAAGTCCTGCATGATTTTCAGCCTTTCTATGCCAGGACAGGTGACGACTGGACGCCGATCGATTACTCCAAACCGGCCGCGGATTGGATGAAGCCGGTGTCACGTGGCAAGGAAATCGACCTCGTCAGCCTGGCTTTCAACTGGTATCTGGATGATCTGCCGCCGATGATGTTCATCAAGACCTTTCCCAACAGCTACGGATTCACAAATCCCCGGCAGATCGAGGAACTGTGGCGGGACCAGTTCGACTGGGTTTATCGTGAATACGACTATGCAACCTTCCCGATTTGTCTTCATCCGGATGTCTCGGGTCGCCCGCAAGTGCTGCTCATGCTGGAGCGCTTGATCGAACACATGGGCGGCAAACCAGGCGTTTCCTTCGACACTTGCCATAATATCCAGCGCGACTTCAGGACGCGATTTCCGTTCGAAACGGATTCGCAATACCCGTTTGACCGGGGCATCGCCTGATTGAATAAAACGATAGCGTGCTCGGACAACCGCCGATAAGAAAGGTGCATTCGCTTTATTGAATATGACCCTGCCGGATATCACGATTCTTGCGTTGGGCGGCACGATAGCTTCAGCCCCATCTTCTGCCGGAAAGCCGGCAAGAATGGAGCTTGATGCCGAGAGCATCCTGCTTGCCGTTCCCGAAGCCGGTCAATTAGCCAGTATAAAGCCCGAGACCTTTCGTCAGACTGGATCTGCCGATCTCGCGTTTTTGGATATTGTCGAACTGGCGGCGCGTATCCGCGCTGAAGTGGAAAGTGGCGCAAAGGGCGTTGTGGTTACGCAAGGGACGGATACGCTTGAGGAAACGGCCTTTCTGCTCGATCGCTTGCTGTGGGTCGACATCCCGGTCGTTATGACAGGCGCGATGCGCCATTCTGGAAAAACCGGCGAAGATGGACCGGCGAACTTGCTGGCCGCGCTTCAGGTTGCGGCTTGTTCCAGTGCCAAGGATTGTGGGGTCGTTGTTGTCATAAACAATGAGATACATCTCGCCCGGTTTGTTCAGAAAGCCCATTCAACGTCAGTTTCGGCATTCACTTCGCTCCCGCTGGGACCCGTCGGATATATTTCAGAAGATAGAGTTCAGATTCCACTCAAGCCCTGCCGGCAACATCGCAAGTTTGATTTGGACGTGAACATTCGAGTTCCGAAAGTGGCGCTGATCCCTTTGATATTCGATGGCTCAAATGACGTTCTGGAGCATGTCATGAATGCGGACTACGAGGGCGCCGTCGTTCAGGCGTTCGGGGCGGGTCACGTAAATTCACGTCATCTGGATGCCCTGAAACAGATCGCTGAAGCGATTCCGACGATATATTGCAGCGGTCCGCCAGCGGGTGAGACTCACGTCAAGAGTTGTGACTTTCAGGGGTCGGAATTGCGACTTATCGAGCGGGGACTGATCCCCGCCTTTGGCCTGAAGGCAAACAAGGCCCGCCTCCTGCTGACCCTGATGCTTGCGGATCGTGCTAGCCGCGAAGAGATCGCTAAAGAATACCTCGCGAGCAGCAGCTGACCACGGAGCGCATTGTTTATGAATTCTTTCGGCCCCGACTGTCACTAGGCTCAGTTTCAGCGAATAAGTCCCCCAGGATACCGGAACCCAAACACCGCGGCCCCTGCCTTTTGGCAATTTGACCCAATCTTCCCCACCGGAGGTATCGTAAGTATTCGAATCCGACGAGCTGACTACCGGATCGGACCACTATCCGCGTCGGGTTTCAATCGCTTATGCATTCGATACATTTATTCGTTGACTTTCTTGAAGATGTATCGGATACATGAATCGGGTACGGAAAATTGCGATCAAAAGAACTTATTGCCGCGTTGCACGCGTCTACCGGCATTCCTGCCGGTGAAATTGAATTAAAAGTACGTCGACTGCGGGAGAACAAGCTGTTCACCCGGGAAACCCGTTCGCCGAATTCTCCCCGCCCCACGGTCGAAGACATTGCCAACCTGCTGTTGATGATTCTGTCAGAAGCACCGGCTCTTTATGCGAAGGAGATCATCGAACGGGGGTGGGACATGGAGATCGACCGATATTCGATAGTTGAGGAAGGCGGGCGAAAATTGCCGGGAAGACTCGATATCCTTCTAAAATCTCACAGTTTCCTGGACGCGCTTCAAATGCTGCTCCATGAGGCAATCGATAATCCGCATTGGTTTTCGGATGACAGTGCCTTTGCTGGATACAGGGATACCTCGGTAAGTTTCGATCGACAGGAATTTACCGGAAGAATCATATTCGAATTCGATGAGGGATATGGCGGTCCTGCTTCCGAGACGCTCCTGATCTTGAACTGCGATTATGGCGGTCGCAGCGCATCAGTCGCCTCCTCCCGCTTCAGGCAGGTCAATCTGATAGAGGCCACCCTCTTTGGAGATATTGCCGCTGCCTGGCATCGTGAGGAGGGTGAATGATCAGACCCTGTTTGTTCTGCCAGATTATAAGATGTCTTTCGAGTTCTGCAGCAGCAGCCGCGGGTTGGCAGTTGCGCAGCCATAAACGCAGAACCGATCGTATCTCAATCAAAGATCGTGTCTCCCATATTACACGGCACTCATTTTTCAACAGACTGCACAGCATGTGACTAAAGCGTTGTCGGCTTTCATATTTCCGACCGCGCGAACAATTTACTTGAAGGAATTTGAACCGTGGCAAGCGCAACACTGAACGTCCGACTTTCACCCCGGCGAATGCTGTCCACTCGCGAGGCGGCAGAATATTGCGGCTTGCCCGTCAAACTCTTCTCGAGCGAGTGCGGGGCAGTGCCGGTCCTGATGCCAAGCGGACGAAAACTCTACGATATGCAGGATCTCGACAATTGGCTGGATGGTCTGAAATCCGGTCAGCCAAACGAAGACGAGGCTATTCTTGGAAGGCTGCGTGCATGACTCTTGTCCGCGTCAAAGGCTTCAAGATCTTCAAGGATCGCCATGGGAAGCCGCGCTGCTATCACCGCGCCACAAACAAAGCGATCGATCTTCAGAAATACCCGATCGGATCTGTCGAGTTTTTTGCTGAGTGTCAGCGGATTTCAGCATTGATGCAAAAAGGTGATCAGGCCAGGCCGGGAAGCCTTGGAATGCTGATCTCTCGATATCGGGCGCATCAGGCATTCACGGATCTTTCACCCAGGACCCAGCGGGACTATCAGCGATGCTTCGATTATCTTCAGCCGATTGCAGATACACCGCTTTCCAAATTTACATCTCCGCTCGTCGTAAAAATCCGGGATCGCGCAGCCGAACAAAAGGGTCGGCGATTTGGCAATTACATCAAGACCGTCCTGTCCCTTCTGTTCTCGTGGGGTCGGGAGCGCGGTTACCTGAAAGAAAATCCGGCATACAAAATTCGGGGAATACGGAAGCCACGTGGTGCTCTGGATGCAAACCGGCCATGGGCGGGTGATGAGCGGGACGCAGTTCTTTCAGCCCTTCCCGACCATATGCTGCTGCCGGTGGTTTTGATGATGTACTGCGGTCTCGATCCGCAAGATGCAATTCTTCTGCCCCGCAACGCAGTCAAGGATGGTTTCATCGACGCAAAACGCGGCAAGACCGGTGAACCGGTCTGGTTTCCGCTCCCTGAGCCTGTGAAAACTATTCTTCGCACAACTCCCAGACATGACGCCGTGACACTCTGTGCGAACAGCTGGGGCAGGCCCTGGACCGTATCGGGCTTCCGATCCTCATGGCGGCCGGTCCGCATGGAACTCGAAAAGGAAAACAGGGTCAGAAAAGGTCTGACCCTCAAAGGGCTTCGGCACACCGTGGCGACGATCCTGAGCGAGATGGGATACGACGAGCGCACGATCGCCGACATGCTCGGCCAGAAAACGATCGAGATGGCCCGGCATTATTCGAGGCGCGCCAACAAGGCCAAAAAGATGACGGCAGTCATCTCGGAATTCGACGCCGAGGTGAACAGACGGAGGACAAAACTTGTCAAACCGGACTAACTGATGTGTCAAACCTTGGAATGAAAGACGATGGATAGAGCAGAAAGTACTTTTATTATCAATGAGTGAGCTTATCGAGAGATAGCTGACATTTCATTCCGGACACATGGTTTACACAACGCGCATTTGGGGGAGCCCGAATGCCTTGGAAAGAGTGTAGACCAATGGATGAACGTCTCAAATTCATAGCCCGACTGCTTGAAGGCGAGCAGATGGCGTCGCTTTGCCGGGAGTTCGGCATATCGCGGGTGACCGGTTACAAGATTTACGATCGCTACAAGGAATGTGGCCTGGACGGTTTGTACGACCGTTCGCGGCGGCCCTATCGCCAGGCCAACAGGCTTCCCGTCCAGATCGAGCGCTGCATCCTCGGTCTCAAGCGCGAGCATTCATCCTGGGGCGCGCCCAAGATCCGCGACAAGCTGATCCGGCAATACCCGATGATCAAGCCGCCCG